>NZ_JANLOA010000130.1:0-245151 GCF_025466035.1 Pseudomonas sp. 20P_3.2_Bac5
CCGTTTCGACTGCGCCGGAAGTGGGGCGAATTATAGACAGATAAAACGGGGCGTCAAGAACTAATTTGAAATTGATCCAAATCAGCTTTTGAGGCCCCGTTTTATTGCTTCTATATATAGAAGCGCTGCCTTAAAGAACCTTGGCCTCGCGCAAACGCAGGATATCGTCCGCCCCCAGCCCCAATACGCTGCTCAGGACCTGCTCGGTATGTTCGCCCAACAGCGGCGGAGCATTGCGGTACTCCACCGGTGTCTCGGACAGTCGAATAGGACTGGCCACCTGCGGAACGCTGCCCCCCAACGAATGAGGGATATCGATGGCCAGACCTCGAGCCTTCACTTGCGGGTCCGCGAACATCTGCGCCAGGTCGTTGATCGGACCACAAGGGACACCTGCCTGCTCCAACTGACTAACCCACTCGGCCGTAGTCTTGAACACCGTGGCCTGGCGAATCAGCGGGATCAGCTCGGCGCGGTTGGCTACCCGCAGCTTGTTGGTAGCGAAACGCGGATCGTCCGCCCACTGAGGCTGACCCGCAACCTCAGCAAACTTGCGGAATTGGCCGTCATTACCCACCGTCAGGATGAAGTCTCCATCTGCCGTGGGAAAGTCCTGATAAGGCACGATGTTCGGGTGTGCGTTACCCAGCCGCTGCGGAGGCGTACCCGTGGTGAGGTAGTTCATTGCCTGGTTGGCCAGACAAGCCACCTGCACATCCAGCAACGCCATATCGATGTGCTGCCCGCCGCCATGCTGATCGCGGTGGGCGAGGGCGGCCAGGATGGCGACCGTGGAATACAGCCCGGTGAGGATGTCCGTCAGCGCTACGCCGACCTTCACCGGCCCGGCGCCATCTTCGCCCTCGGGGCGCCCGGTCAGGCTCATCAGCCCGCCCAGGCCCTGAATCATGAAGTCGTAACCGGCGCGCTTGGCATACGGCCCGGTCTGGCCGAAGCCGGTGATCGAGCAATAGATAAGCTGCGGGTTCACCTGACGCAGGCTTTCATGATCCAGCCCATAGGCTTTCAGCCCGCCCACCTTGAAGTTCTCGATGACGATATCGGACTTCGCTGCTAGCTCGCGCACCAGGCGCTGACCCTCTGGCTGGGTGAAGTCGATGGTCACCGAGTGCTTGTTACGGTTGGCGGACAGGTAGTAAGCCGCTTCGCTGGTGTTCTCGCCGTTGACGTCCTTGAGGAAGGGCGGGCCCCAGGCCCGGGTGTCATCGCCCGCACCCGGACGCTCGACCTTTATTACCTCCGCCCCCAGGTCCGCGAGGATCTGGCCGGCCCATGGCCCGGCCAACACCCGGGACAGATCCAGCACCCGCAAATGAGAAAGCGCGCCCATGGGCTGGCTCCTTATTAATAGAAGGCCTGGATACCGGTTTGTGCGCGACCGAGGATCAGCGCGTGCACGTCATGGGTACCCTCGTAGGTGTTGACCACTTCGAGGTTGACCAGGTGACGGGCAACACCGAACTCGTCGGAGATGCCGTTGCCGCCCAGCATGTCCCGCGCCAGACGGGCAATCTCCAGCGCTTTGCCGCAGGAGTTGCGCTTCATGATCGAGGTAATCTCCACCGCAGCGGTACCTTCGTCTTTCATGCGGCCCAGACGCAGGCAGCCTTGCAGGCCCAGCGTGATTTCGGTCTGCATGTCGGCCAGTTTTTTCTGGATCAGTTGGTTGGCTGCCAGCGGGCGACCGAACTGCTGACGATCCAGGGTGTATTGGCGAGCCGTGTGCCAGCAAGCTTCGGCGGCACCCAGGGCGCCCCAGGAAATGCCGTAGCGCGCCGAGTTCAGGCAGGTGAACGGACCTTTCAGGCCGCGCACGTCCGGGAAGATGTTCTCTTCCGGCACGAACACGTTGTCCATGACGATCTCACCGGTGATCGACGCCCGCAGGCCAACCTTGCCGTGAATCGCTGGCGCGCTCAGACCTTGCCAGCCTTTCTCCAGGACGAATCCACGGATATCGCCGGCATCGTCCTTCCCCCAGACCACGAACACGTCGGCGATCGGGCTGTTGGTGATCCACATTTTGCTGCCGCTCAGGCGATAGCCGCCGTCGACTTTCTTCGCCCGGGTAATCATCGAGCCTGGGTCGGAGCCGTGGTTCGGTTCGGTCAGGCCGAAGCAGCCAATCCATTCACCGCTGGCCAGCTTGGGCAGGTATTTCTGTTTCTGTGCTTCAGTACCGTACTCATTGATCGGCACCATCACCAGCGAGGACTGCACGCTCATCATCGAGCGGTAGCCGGAATCGATACGCTCCACTTCACGCGCGATCAGGCCGTAGCACACGTAGCTCAGGCCACTGCCGCCGTACTGCTCGGGGATGGTCGCACCCAACAGGCCGACTTCGCCCATTTCGCGGAAGATCGCAGGATCGGTCTGTTCATGACGGAAGGCTTCCAGCACGCGTGGCGCCAGCTTGTCCTGGGCGAAGTGGAAAGCGCTTTCACGCACCATGCGCTCTTCTTCGGTGAGCTGCTGATCGAGCAGCAGCGGATCGATCCAGTTGAAGCTTGCTTTGCCGGCCATGAGGGAGTCCTCGAAGTAGGGAAGGGAGATGTTTTTGTCGTGCATTGATCCTAGGCCTGAACGGGCAGGGCGACAAACGAGGATTGCGCATACTCTTGTGATGTTTTCTCACTCCGTGGCAGGCTGGGAGGCCATTTCCACCGCTGATTAGTGAGGTTGACGTATATGCGGCGCAAGATCCCCAGCACTACGGCCCTCGTCTGCTTCGAGGCCGCGGCCCGCCACGAGAGCTTCACCAAGGCGGCGCAGGAACTGTCACTCACCCAAGGCGCCGTCTGCCGACAGATCGGTGGCCTGGAGGAGTTCCTCAATGTCGAACTGTTCCGCCGTTCGCGGCGCGGGGTGAAGCTCACTGAAGCGGGTTTGTCCTACAGCCGGCGAGTGGCGACACAACTGGATGCGGTGGAGCGCGACACCCTGTCGGTGATGGGCCAGCAAGGTGCCAACGTGATCGAGCTGGCGGTCGTGCCGACCTTTGGCACGCAATGGTTGTTGCCGCGACTGAAGGACTTCCAGCAGCGCCACCCGGAGGTGACGGTCAACCTCACGAACCGGACGCGGCCCTTCCTGTTTGCCGACACCCATTTCGATGCCGCGATCTACTTTGGCGATGCCGACTGGTCCGGTACGCAATCCCACCGCCTCATGGGAGAAAACCCGGTGCCGGTGTGCAGCCCTGCGCTGCTGGGCCAGCACCCACATCTGGGGCCCCAGGCCGTCGCGCAACTGCCCTTGCTGCAGCAGACCACCCGGCCCTACGCATGGCGCCAGTGGTTCGACAGTGTGGACATGAATGTCGCCCGGGACATGACAGGCCCACGCTATGAACTATTCTCGATGTTGGCCCAGGCAGCGATGCATGAGATGGGTGTGGCGCTGATTCCACCCTTCCTGATCCAACGCGAACTGGGGGAGGGCCGCCTGGTGATCGCCAACCCGCACGCGTTGTCCAGCATCAAGGCGTATTACCTGATGATCCCGGAAAGGAAGGTGGAATCGGCTTCCTTGCGTGCTTTTCGCGACTGGCTGGTGGGCGAGGCTCAGCGCTACGCCGCGGCCCACAAGGACAAAACAGGATTACTGACCCAGTAGTCAATAAAAATGAAGCCCTACAGATGTATGGAAATGTCGCATAGGCGACAACTGTTTCAGTCACGTTAAAAACCCCGTCAAACCCCACTGTTTTCGGGGCTTTCCTGCCATTCAAACGACGTTTTTCGTGGCCCACATGAAAATTGTCAGAAAATTTTTAATTTTTCTTTTAATGTCGCTAAAGCCCGTATTTGACGGGCTGGAGCCGAATCGTTGCGACATACGGTCACAGGGTGACTTGTAGTTTGTTTGTCGTTTCCATTCAGAACCCATTGAAGCGATTAAGGATCGCTTGCAAAATGCCGCGCCCCGCCTCGTTCAGGCGGGATCGTGCTGATCGGCCGCCCAGACGCACCATCCGTAGTGCGCTGGTTCAACTACAAAAGATCACGCAGGAGAATACGACGTGCACATTGGTGTTCCTCTCGAAACGCAGACGGGCGAAACACGGGTCGCTGCCACTCCCGAAACCATCAAGAAACTGGTGGGACAGGGTCATCAGGTCACTGTGCAACGCGGAGCCGGCCTCAACGCCAGCATCCCGGACAGTGCCTATGAGGCTGCCGGCGCCGTCATGGGAAGCGCCGCCGATGCGTTTGGCGCGCAGCTTGTCCTGAAAGTTGTAGCGCCCGACGACAGCGAACTGGGCCAGATCAAGAGCGGTACCGTGCTCGCGGGCATGCTCAACCCGTTCAACAACGAACTCATCGCCAAGATGGCCGAATGCGGCATTACCGCCTTCGCCCTCGAAGCCGCGCCGCGCACTTCCCGGGCCCAGAGCCTGGACGTGCTGTCCTCGCAGGCCAACATCGCCGGCTACAAGGCTGTGTTGCTCGCCGCTCACCACTATCCACGCTTCATGCCGATGCTGATGACCGCCGCCGGTACGGTGAAAGCCGCCCGCGTGCTGATTCTCGGTGCCGGTGTGGCCGGCCTGCAGGCCATTGCCACGGCCAAGCGCCTGGGTGCAGTGATCGAAGCCTCGGACGTGCGTCCGGCGGTGAAGGAGCAAATCGAATCGCTCGGTGCGAAGTTCCTTGATGTGCCGTATGAAACCGACGAAGAACGCGAATGCGCCGTAGGCGTCGGCGGCTATGCCCGACCAATGCCAGCCAGCTGGATGCAGCGTCAGGCGCAAGCCGTACACGAACGCGCGAAGCAGGCCGATATCGTCATCACCACCGCGCTGATCCCGGGCCGCAAGGCACCGACGCTGCTCAGCGCCGAGACCGTGGCGCAAATGAAGCCAGGTTCGGTGGTCATCGACCTCGCCGCGGCCCAGGGCGGTAACTGCCCGCTGACCGTCGCCGACCAGGTGGTACAGGTGAACGGCGTCACCATCGTCGGCCCGACCAACCTGCCCGCGCAGGTCGGTGCCGATGCGTCGGCGCTGTACGCCCGCAACCTGCTGGACTTCATGAAGCTGCTGCTCGACAAAGACGGCGCGCTGACGATCAACCTCGAAGACGACATCGTCGCCGCGTGCCTGATGTGCCGCGACGGCCAGGTCATCCGCAAGAACGGATAAGGAGCCAGACAATGGAAGACATGCTGATCTCTCACGGCGTCTATAACCTGATCATCTTCGTGCTGGCGATCTATGTCGGTTACCACGTGGTCTGGAACGTCACGCCCGCGCTGCACACCCCGCTGATGGCGGTCACCAACGCCATCTCCGCCATCGTCATCGTCGGCGCCATGCTCGCCGCCGCCCTGACCGTCACCCCGCTGGGCAAGGTCATGGGCACCCTCGCGGTCGCCCTGGCAGCGGTGAACGTATTCGGTGGATTCCTCGTCACCCGGCGCATGCTGGAGATGTTCAAGAAGAAGGCCGCGAAGGCTGAGGGGCAGAAGTAAAAATGAGCATGAACCTGGTAACTCTTCTCTACCTGGTCGCTTCGGTGTGCTTCATCCAGGCCCTGAAAGGCCTGTCGCACCCGACCACGTCCCGCCGCGGCAACCTGTTCGGCATGCTCGGCATGGCGCTGGCGGTGGTCACCACCGTCGGCCTGATCTACAAGCTTGGCGCCGAGCTGGCCACCGACGGCATCGCCTACGTGCTGGTCGGCCTGCTGGTCGGTGGCAGCGCCGGCGCGATCATGGCCAAGCGCGTTGAAATGACCAAGATGCCGGAGCTGGTGGCGTTCATGCACAGCATGATCGGCCTGGCGGCGGTATTCATCGCCATCGCCGCGGTGGTCGAGCCGCAATCGCTGGGCATCGTCAGCAGCATCAGCGACCCGATCCCCGCCGGTAACCGCCTGGAGCTGTTCCTTGGCGCGGCCATCGGTGCGGTCACCTTCTCCGGTTCGGTCATCGCCTTCGGCAAGCTCTCGGGCAAGTACAAGTTCCGCCTGTTCCAGGGCGCACCGGTACAGTTCGCCGGCCAGCACAAGCTCAATCTGGTGCTCGGCCTGGCCACCATCGGCCTGGGCCTGGTGTTCACCTTCACCGGCAACCTCACTGCCTTCGCAGTCATGCTGGCCCTGGCGTTCGTCATGGGCGTGCTGATCATCATCCCGATCGGCGGCGCGGACATGCCGGTGGTGGTGTCGATGCTCAACAGCTATTCGGGCTGGGCGGCCGCCGGTATCGGCTTCTCGCTGAACAACTCGATGCTGATCATCGCAGGCTCCCTGGTGGGTTCGTCCGGTGCGATCCTCTCGTACATCATGTGCAAGGCGATGAACCGTTCCTTCTTTAATGTAATCCTCGGCGGTTTCGGTGGTGCAGCAGATGCCGGCGGCCCGGCGGGCGCGCAGGAGGCCCGTCCGGTGAAGTCCGGTTCGGCCGACGACGCGACCTTCCTGCTGAGCAACGCCGACACCGTGATCATCGTTCCCGGCTACGGCCTGGCGGTGGCCCGTGCCCAGCACGCGCTGAAGGAACTGACCGAGAAGCTGACCCACAACGGCGTGACCGTGAAGTACGCGATCCACCCGGTGGCGGGCCGTATGCCCGGCCATATGAACGTGCTGCTGGCGGAAGCCGAAGTGCCGTATGACCAGGTGTTCGAGATGGAGGACATCAACTCCGAGTTCGGCCAGGCCGACGTGGTGCTGGTGC
Source organism: Pseudomonas sp. 20P_3.2_Bac5 (assembly GCF_025466035.1). Taxonomy (NCBI): domain Bacteria; kingdom Pseudomonadati; phylum Pseudomonadota; class Gammaproteobacteria; order Pseudomonadales; family Pseudomonadaceae; genus Pseudomonas; species Pseudomonas sp. 20P_3.2_Bac5. Next base: position 6,706 of record NZ_JANLOA010000130.1, read on the forward strand.
TCGGCGCCAACGACGTGGTCAACCCGGCGGCGAAGAACGATCCGAAGTCGCCGATCGCCGGCATGCCGATCCTGGAAGCCTTCAAGGCCAAGACCATCATCGTCAACAAACGCTCGATGGCCAGCGGCTATGCCGGCCTGGACAACGAACTGTTCTACCTCGACAAGACCATGATGGTCTTTGGCGACGCCAAGAAGGTCATCGAGGACATGGTCAAAGCGGTGGAATAAGCCCCTCGCGGTACTGTGACAAAAAGCCCCAGCGCGGTAACGCCTGGGGCTTTTTCGTCCCCGGCCCGCCGACGGAAGGCTCTATTTCCGGGCGTCGCCTACGACCTTGGTCGCGCGACGAACATTTGCGAAATCACTAGACTGCGCATCTAGCTTCAGTAGCCCGAGATAACAATCCATGTACCGTGATCGCATTCGCTTGTCCTCGCTGCACAGTAAAGTCATGAGCGCGGAAGACGCCGCCGCCCTGATCCAGGATGGCATGACCGTCGGCATGAGCGGTTTCACCCGTGCCGGTGAAGCCAAGGCCGTTCCCCACGCGCTGGCCGAACGGGCCAAGCAGTCGCCGCTGAAAATCAGCCTGATGACCGGCGCCAGCTTGGGCAATGACCTGGACAAGCAACTGACCGAAGCCGGCGTATTGGCCCGGCGCATGCCGTTCCAGGTCGACAGCACCCTGCGCAAGGCCATCAACGAAGGCAAGGTGATGTTCATCGACCAGCACCTGTCGGAAACCGTCGAGCAACTGCGCAACGCCCAGCTCAAGCTGCCGGACATCGCCGTCATCGAAGCCGTGGCGATCACCGAGCAAGGCCACATCGTGCCGACCACTTCCGTGGGCAACTCGGCCAGCTTCGCGATCTTCGCCAAGCAAGTGATCATCGAGATCAACATGGCGCACAACGCCAACCTCGAAGGCCTGCACGACATCTATATCCCGACCTACCGCCCGACCCGCACGCCAATTCCGCTGGTCAAGGTCGACGACCGCATCGGCAGCACCGCGATCCCGATCGACCCGGCGAAGATCGTCGGCATCGTCATCACCAACCAGTCCGACTCGCCGTCCACCGTGCTGCCGCCGGATGAAGAAACCCAGGGCATTGCCAACCACCTGATCAACTTCCTCAAACAGGAAGTCGATGCTGGCCGCATGACCAACAAGCTCGGCCCGCTGCAGGCCGGTATCGGCAACATCGCCAACGCGGTGATGTGCGGCCTGATCGAGTCGCCGTTCGAAGACCTGACCATGTACTCCGAAGTGCTGCAGGACTCGACCTTCGACCTGATCGACGCCGGCAAGCTGAGCTTCGCCTCGGGCAGTTCGATCACCCTGTCGAGCCGCCGCAACGCCGACGTATTCGGCAACCTGGAGCGCTACAAGGACAAGCTGGTGCTGCGTCCGCAGGAAATCTCCAACCACCCTGAAGTGGTCCGTCGCCTGGGCATCATCGGCATCAACACCGCGCTGGAGTTCGACCTGTACGGCAACGTCAACTCCACCCACGTCTGCGGCACGCGGATGATGAACGGCATTGGCGGCTCGGGCGACTTCGCCCGCAACGCGCACCTGGCCATCTTCGTCACCAAGTCGATCGCCAAGGGCGGCGCAATTTCCAGCGTCGTTCCGATGGTCAGCCATGTGGACCATACCGAGCATGACGTCGACATCCTGGTGACCGAGCAGGGTCTGGCCGACCTGCGCGGCCTGGCGCCACGCGAGCGAGCCCGGGTAATCATCGACAACTGTGTGCACCCGGATTACCGCGAGGCTCTGAACGACTACTTCACCCGCGCGTGCGAGCGTGGCGGTCATACCCCGCACATCCTGCGTGAGGCCCTGGCCTGGCACGAAAACCTGGAAGAAACCGGTCGCATGCTCGCCGGTTGATCCATGACAGTTGGCAGCCGGTGACGCGCAATGCGCACCGGCTGTACAGTTGCCTCATTCAAATCCACAAAAACTGTTCTACTGTACCGGTAATATCCCACAGCTTTTCCACCTCACGACCCTCCCCTTGACTATAAATGCACCAAAAGTGCGCAGACCAGTACAGTTGCGCGTATTTTGAGTGCAACAGCACCCTTAAACAGTTAACTGGACCCTCACAATCAAGGTGAACTGTATCTACTGTTATGGACGGCGGAGGAGGATCATTGGCATCAGTTAAACCACTAGCCAATGCCGCCATAAGCGGAAGGAAGACATCATGGAACGTACCCTCAGTTCCGATCTGATTTTCGAAAACAACGCTCAACAATCCCAAGCCGCTCTGCCTCTGCGCCTGCTGGCTAACCTGATGCTGTGGCAGCGCCGCATCTCCAGCCGCCATCAACTGGCCCGTCTGGATGCCCGCCTGCTGGCCGACGCCGGTATCAGCGAAGCACAGCGCTACGAAGAGCTGAGCAAGCCTTTCTGGCGTTAAGCCAGGAGCGCCGGCCAAGGCCGGCACCGAATTCCGAGAAACCCGTCGCAGGTAACTGCTGACGGGTTTTTTCGTTCTGGAAGGTGCGAAATAGAGCGCCTAGCTCCACGAGCAGTACAATTTCCACAAAGCAAAAAAAGACCATAACAGTTACATCCGACGCCGTTTCGCTTACCCCGTGTTACGCTTGCTTCACGCAGCTTGACTCACCCGTAACGCAATAAGCTGAGCGCGCGTCTGACATTCAGATGACCAAAGCCCTACTCAGGAGATCGACCATGTTCCGTACCCGCTTGCTGGGCGCCGCCGTCTTGCTGGCCCTGGCCTCGACTGCCCAGGCCACCAGCTTCGTTGTCACCACCGACGCCGTTGTAGGTGCCGTGGCCGCTTCCACCGATGCCACTTCCGATGTGTCCTCCTCGTTCCGCGACGACAAGATCGTCCGCGCCGCGCGTGACGACGCCGCAAGCTTCGTCGCCAGCAACGGCGACATCCGTGGCGCGAAGCTGGAAAGCGCCTTCATCCACATCCGCCAGCAACAGCCAATGCTGCAGGCCAGCGACGCACAACTGGCCCAGGCGATTCTGGCGATCTGATCCGACACGGGTCGTCCGCCCTCGAAACACCAGGCAAAACACCCGGGCCGACCGCTCTGGCCCGGGCTTGCACATTGGGATAGCCTTTGCCGCCTCGATTCCGGAGGCACTGTTTCCCCATGCGTTATTTGCCATTGCTGCTTGTGCTGTTCGGGCCCGGCACCGCCCTGGCCTTCGATATGACCACTGCCACACTCGTCGTCAGCGGCTACGCCACCAGCCAGGTGACGACCGCGCCGTTCGACCGCAAGTGGGTCAGGGCCGCCCGCGATGACGCCGCGGCCTTCATTGCCAGCGACGGCCAGTTGCGCGGCGCACGGCTGGAGGCGGTCATCCAGCGATTGCGCCATGAAAACCCCGAACTTCATGCTGGCGACCTTGAACTGGCGCAGGCAATTCTCGTCCAATGACCACACCTGTTTTTCCGGAGATGTTCCATGCGTAATCCGCTGATTGCCGCCACCCTCGGCTTCCTGCTGCTGGCCGACGTAGCCCAGGCACACACCGTGGTCGCCACCAGCAACATCATCGTCCGCGCCTTTGGCCGTTCGATCGATTTTACCTCTGACACCACCACCTCGATCCGCGACTCGAAAGTCGTCCGCGAAGCCCGCGACGATGCCGCCAGCTTCGTCGCCAGCAACGGCGACATCCGTGGCGCGCAACTGGAAGCCGCTTTCGACACCCTGCGCCAACGCGTCCCGGAAGCGCGCCAGGCCAGTGATCAGGTCCTGGCCGAAGCCATCCTGGCCCTGTGAAATCCCTGCGTAACTGGCTGCTGAGCGGTGCACTGGCACTGTTCAGCGTCCCCGCGTTGGCCGACCTGGAACTGGTGTTGCAGGACGACAGCCTGACTTCATCCCAGCGCCAGGCCACCCAGGCGCTGCTGGATGAAGCGATGGAGAAGCTTCCGCCCAGCTTCAAGACCCGCCTCGACCGCACCATCACGGTCAGTTGGGACGCGCGCATGCCCGAAGACGCCTACGGCCAGGCCTCGCTGGTGTCCACACTGGCGCTCAATCGCCGCCTGCTGCCCAGCCTCACCGACGGCAGTGCCGTCACACAGAAGACCGGTCGCCCCCATGGCACCGTGCGCCAGGAATTGCTGGCCACCGTCCTCCACGAAACCACCCATATCTACGACCGTGCCCGGCTTTGGCCCAACGACGAGCGGCGGCTGATCTTCCAGTGCAAACGCCAGAACGACAGCCAGGGCAAGGTGGGGCTGCGTGATGAATGCCGCGGCCAGCCCGAACGCCGCTTTACCCTCAGCGATGATCCGCGCCTGCTCGACCTTGCCGGCTGGCCGCAATACGTTGGCCGTCGCGGCGAACGCGAGCAGCACAATCGCCAGATCGCCCGCAGCCCGGACAGCTATGAGCTGAGCAGCCCCAAGGAATTCATCGCGGTCAACATGGAGTACTTCCTCCTCGACCCGAGCTATGCCTGCCGCCGCCCGGCCTTGCAGGCTTACCTGAGCAAGCACTTCGGCTGGGCGCCGGCGCATCCGGCCTGCGAGCCGGCGCTGCCGTTCCTCAATGCCGGCAACGATTTCGCCAAGCAACCGCTGGGGCAGATCGACCCGGAGCGCGTCTATGCGGTCGATTACCTGCTGGCCGAAGCCAACCAGAACTGGGTCAGCCGCTGGGGCCACAGCATGCTGCGCCTGGTGATCTGCGCCCCTGGCCGGCCACGCGGGCCGGACTGCCGTCTCGATCTGGACCAGCATCTGGTGCTGTCGTATCGGGCGTTCGTCAACGATGTGCAACTGTCCAGTTGGGATGGCCTGGTCGGTGCCTACCCGTCGCGACTGTTCGTACTGCCGCTGGGCCAGGTCATCGATGAATACACCAAGACCGAGCTGCGCAGCCTCGCGTCGATCCCGCTGAAGCTGTCCCGCGAGGAGCTCGAGGCCCTGGTGCGTCAGGCACTGGAGATGCACTGGAGCTACGACGGCAACTACTTCTTCCTCTCCAACAACTGCGCGGTGGAAACCCTCAAGTTGCTGCGCAGCGGCACCGCCAACCCACGCCTGACCAGCCTCGACAACATCATGCCCAACGGCCTGCTGGAAGTGCTCAAGGGCCGCGGTCTGGCGGATACCAGCGTGCTGGACGACCCGCGCGAGGCGCTGCGCCTGGGCTATCGCTTTGATTCCTACCGTGATCGCTACCAGGCGATGTTCCAGATTCTCAAGAAGCAGTTGCCGGTCCCCGCCGACAGCGTCGAAAGCTGGCTGGAACAGAGCGCCGAACAGCGTCGCCCGTGGTTCGACCGCGCCGACCTGCGCACCAGCGCCGCCTTGCTGCTGCTGGAACAGGCCGGACTGCGCCGGCAGTTGCTGCTGGCCCAGGACGAGGTCAAGCAACGCTACCTGACCGGGCGCGCGCTGGAGGACGGCAGCGTGGCCAAGGCCAACAACACCTTGCAGCAGATCCTCGCCAACAGTGGCTTCCTGAGCAAACCGGCGGAATTGCTGGGGGAGGGCGGCTATGGCCTGCCGCAGCCCGCCGAGCGCCAGCAACTGGAGCAGAGCAGCAGCCAGCGCCAGCAACAGTTGCAGGCGTTGAGCGTGGACCTGGACACGGAAGTGCGCGCCTTGCTCGGGCCGGAGCGGGCGGCGCAGATCAAAGCGGTGGAGGCCAATATCAAACAGCTCGGCGAGCACCTGCGGGCCTTGCACAAGGCCGCGGGCGGGCTAGAACTGCCTTAGGCCTCAGAGTGATTCGTGCCGCTCGCTGGGCAACTGTTCGTCCAGGTGCAGCCAGGGCAAGCGGCTCTCGGTCCAGATATGCCGGTTTGGCGGCACGGATTCCGGATCATCCAGCGTGGTGACGGTGATATCGATGGTTTCCGGGCTCAGGTCGGTGGTCAGGGCCAGATGCGCGCCACAACGGCTGCAGAAATAACGCACGCAACTGGCGGACGAATCGTAGCGCTGCGGGGTTCCGGTCAACCACTGGAAGCCACCGCAGGGCACGGTGACCCAGGTGACCAGCAAACCGCCGGTGACCCGTCGGCAGATCGAGCAATGACAGTGGGCGACATCGGTGAGCGGGCCTTCGGCCCGGTAGCGCAGGGCGCCGCAGTGGCAGCCGCCCTCGTGGAATTGAGTCATTTGTTCAGCACTCCTTGTTGATGCAGATTCAGCCGTGGTTCTTGGGGCCTCATCGCGAGCGAGCTCGCTCCTACAGGGTAACCATTGCCTTGTAGGCGCGAGCTTGCTCGCGAAGGCAGTCCCGAAAAATACCTCTCGTCACCTTTCAACCCTCGAAAGCTGGCTGAAAGCTTAGCCCCTTAGCATCGCCTCACCACCGGCATAGCGACCGGCGCGCCAGGGCATCCGATTTACCGAGCCCGGCCCAATCAACAAGAACAATGGTGATTCTGATGTCCTTCCGTACCTTCCTGCGCCCTGATTTCCCCCCGCTACTCCAGACACAGCGCCTCGCCCGCTGATCCGTCCGTCACGTCCCGTCCCGACGCACTACGCCTGGAGTACCCCCATGCTGACCTTCCTCGGCTTCGCCATGGTCATCACCTTCATGTACCTGATCATGACCAAGCGCCTGTCGGCCTTGATCGCGCTGATCCTGGTACCGATCCTGTTCGCCCTGTTCGGCGGCTTTTCCAGCAAGATCGGCCCGATGATGCTGGAAGGCATCAGCAAGCTCGCCCCAACCGGCGTGATGCTGATGTTCGCCATTCTCTATTTCGCCCTGATGATCGACTCCGGCCTGTTCGACCCGGCCGTGCGCAAGATCCTCAAGCTGGTCAAGGGCGACCCGCTGAAAGTCTCGGTCGGCACCGCGGTGCTGGCCCTGGTCGTCTCGCTCGACGGTGACGGCGCCACCACCTACATGATCTGCTGCGCCGCGATGTTGCCGCTGTACAGCCGCCTGGGCATGAGCCCGCGGATCATGGCCGGCCTGATCATCCTCGCCGGCGGGGTGATGAACATGACCCCGTGGGGCGGCCCGACCGCCCGTGCCGCCAGCGCGCTGCATGTGGACCCTTCGGACATCTTCGTGCCGATGATCCCGGCCATGCTCGCCGGTGTCGTGGCGATCCTGGCCATCGCCTACATGTACGGCAAGCGCGAGCGCGCCCGTCTCGGCGAGTTGCACCTGCCGGGTGACGAGATAGACCACAGCGAAATCACCGTTTCCCAATACCCGGACGCCCGCCGCCCGAAACTGCTGTGGTTCAACGGCGCCCTGACCGCCGCGCTGATGGTCGCGCTGATCGCCGGCCTGCTGCCGCTGCCAGTGCTGTTCATGATCGCCTTCAGTATCGCGATGATCGTCAACTACCCATGCCTGCAACAGCAGAAAGACCGCATCGCCGCCCACGCCGGCAGCGTATTGGCGGTAACCGGGCTGATCTTCGCCGCCGGTATCTTCACCGGCATCCTGTCCGGCACCGGCATGGTCGAGGCCATGTCCAAGAGCCTGCTGGCCGTGATCCCGGACGCGCTGGGCCCGTACCTGGCGGTGATCACCGCGATCGTGAGCATGCCGTTCACCTTCTTCATGTCCAACGACGCCTTCTACTACGGCGTGCTGCCGGTACTCTCGGAAGCCGCCAGCCACTACGGCATTTCGCCAGTGGAAATGGCCCGCGCCTCGATCGTCGGACAGCCGGTTCACCTGCTCAGCCCGCTGGTGCCGTCGACCTACCTGCTGGTCGCCCTGGCCGGCATCGAGTTCGGCGACCACCAGCGCTTTACCCTGAAGTGGGCAGTGCTAGTCTGCCTATGCATAATGCTCGCCGCGCTGCTCATGGGAATTTTCCCGCTGTTCAGTAGCCTCTAGTAAACAGATCCACCCAACCCGTTTGCGCGCCTGATCCGGCGCGCAACGTCATACACCTGAAGGAACAAACATGGAATGGCTGACCAACCCGGAAATCTGGGTTGCCCTTTTCACCCTGACCGCACTCGAAATCGTGCTCGGGATCGACAACATCATCATGATCTCGATCCTGGTCAGCCGCATGCCCAAGCACATGCAGCAGCGCACCCGGATCTTCGGCCTCGCCCTGGCGATGGTCACCCGCATTATGTTGCTGCTGTCGATCACCTGGGTCATGCGCCTCACCGCCGACCTGTTCGAAGTCTTCGGCCAGGGCATTTCCGGCCGTGACCTGATCCTGTTCTTCGGTGGCCTGTTCCTGCTGTGGAAAAGCTCCCAGGAGATCTACCACGGCCTCGAGGGCGAAGACGAAAGCGCCGACGAGACTACGACGAGCGCCGGCGGCAAGTTCCTGTACACCATCATCCAGATCGCCATCATCGACATCGTGTTCTCCCTGGACTCGGTGATCACCGCGGTTGGCATGGTGTCCCACGTGCCGGTCATGGTCGCGGCAATCATCATCGCCGTACTGGTGATGATGCTCTGCGCCAAGACCATCAGCGATTTCATCGACAAGCACCCGTCGCTGAAAATGCTCGCGCTGTCGTTCCTGATGGTGGTCGGTACCGTGCTGATCGCCGAAGCCTTCGACGTGCATGTGCCGAAGGGCTACGTCTACTTCGCCATGGCCTTCTCGCTGGCCGTGGAAGCCGTCAATATCCGCATGCGCACGGCGATGGCGAAGAAACGCAAAGAAGCACAGAGCGAACCGGTGAAACTTCGCAAGGACATCCCGGGTCAGTAATACTGGCCAGTTGCTGAATCAAGGCCCCTTCCGGGGCCTTTTTTCATTGTGGCGGCAACAGCGGCGGTTTCTCGGCTTTATCTGCCAGAACCCGCCAACCCTGCTGGCGCCAAGGCCTCTGGCGAACTAAAGCTTAAGTGAGCACTGGAAAAAACCGCCGTTGCCAACGGCCAGGCTCCGCGCACATTCATTGGCCCCGCTGGGGCAGACACACAGGGGGCCCGTTCATGCTGACCCTGCTCAATCTATTGTCAGCCGTCGCCCTGCTGATCTGGGGCACACACATCGTCCGTACCGGCATCCTGCGGGTCTATGGTTCAAACCTGCGCCGGGTAATCAGCCAGAACATGTCACGCCGGCCACTGGCGTTCATCGCCGGCATTCTGGTCACCGCCATGGTGCAGAGCAGCAACGCCACGGCGATGCTGGTCACTTCGTTCGTCGGCCAGGGCCTGATGGCGCTGACCCCGGCCCTGGCGATCATGCTCGGCGCCGACGTCGGTACCGCGCTGATGGCGCGGGTGCTGACGCTCGACTTGTCATGGCTGTCGCCGCTGCTGATCTTCCTCGGGGTGATCTTCTTCCTGTCGCGCAAACAGACCCGCGCCGGCCAACTCGGGCGCGTGGGCATCGGCCTGGGGCTGATCATCCTGGCGCTGCAATTGATCGTCGAGGCGGCGACGCCCATCACCACCGCGCAAGGAGTGAAAGTCCTGTTCGCCTCGCTGACCGGCGACATCCTCCTCGATGCCCTGATTGGCGCGATGTTCGCCATGATTTCCTACTCCAGCCTCGCCGCCGTGCTGCTGACCGCCACCCTGGCCGGCGCCGGGGTGATCGGCCTGCCGGTCGCCATCGGCCTGGTCATCGGTGCCAACATCGGCAGCGGCCTGCTGGCCTTTATCAGCACCAGCATGCGTAACAGCGCCGGGCGCCAGGTGGCGCTGGGCAGCCTGCTGTACAAGCTGATCGGCCTGCTGGTGACCATTCCGCTACTGACCCCGCTGGTCGCCTGGATGGACAGCCTGACGTTCAGCCCGGCCGAACTGGTGATCGGTTTCCACCTGCTCTACAACAGCCTGCGCTGCCTGACCCTGCTGCCCACGGTCAAGCTGATGGCCAGGGCCTGCAGCTGGCTGCTGCCCGAACGCCCGGAAACCAACGGCCACACCACCCCGCGCCACCTCGACCCGACCGCCCTCGCCACACCCAGCCTGGCCCTGGCCAACGCCGTGCGCGAAACCCTGCGCCTGGGCGATCTGGTGGACACCATGCTCGAAGCCATGAACAGCGTGCTGCGCGGCACCCAGACCGCGGTGACCCAGGAAATCCGCGTCCTGCATGACGATGTCGAGTCGCTGTACAACGCCATCAAACTGTACCTGGCGCAAATGCCGCGGGAAGACCTCGGCGAGCAGGACAGCCAGCGCTGGGCCGAGATCATCGAGCTGGCGATCAACCTGAAGATGGCCAGCGACCTGATCGAACGCATGCTGCGCAAGATCCAGCAGCAGAAGACCTCGCAGCGCCGCGAGTTCTCCGAAGTGGGCCTGGAAGAACTGACCGGCTTGCAGGGCCAGTTGCTGGCCAACCTGCGCCTGGGGCTGTCGGTGTTCCTCAGTGCCGACCCGGAGAGCGCCCGCCAGCTACTGCGGGAAAAACGCCGCTTCCGCGCCCAGGAGCGGCGCCTGGCTCACGCCCACGTCAGCCGCCTGCAACGCAAGGTGGTGCAGAGTATCGAGACCAGCTCGCTGCACCTGGAACTGATCGCCGACATGAAACGACTGAACTCATTGTTCTGCAGCAGTGCCTATGTGGTACTGGGTGGTCACGACACCGGCGGCTTGCTGATCGACACCGTGCCGGACGAGATCCACTCGCCGTGACCCTTTACTGCGTCGACACTCTGCAAGGAAGCCCTGCATGCGTTGCCTGATGTTCGTTTGTCTGTTGCTGGGCGCCATGCCCGGCTTTGCCCTGGACCGCACGCAAGTCGAGGGCTATCTGCTGCCCAACGGCCTGCAAGTGCTGCTCAAACCGGGCTACGAACGGGACCATGTGTCGATCCGCCTGGTGGTCGGCATCGGTTTCGATGACTTTCCCTGCGACCGGCAAGAACTGCCGCACCTGCTCGAACACTTGCTGTTCAGCGGCATTGACGACAGCGGCGAAGGCGGCCTGGAACAACGCCTTCAGGCCCTCGGCGGGGAATGGAACGCCTACACCAGCAGCGCCGACACCACCTTCGTGATCGAAGCGCCGGCCCGCAACCAACGCAAAGTGCTCGACCTGCTGCTCGCCTTGCTGCAGCAGACCCAGTTCGATGACGACGCGCTGGCGCAGTCCAAGCGCATCATCGAGCGCGAAGACGGTGGCCACTATTCCCACCTGCAACGCTGGCTCGACCGTCAGGCCATCGGTCACCGCGCCAGCGACCAGTTGGCGGTGGAGCTTGGCCTGAAATGCGCCGAGCGCTCCGATCTGGACGACATGACCCTGGAACAGGTCGACGAGATTCGCCAGCGCTGGTACGCGGCCAACAACATGACCTTGATCATCGTCGGCGGCCTCGACCGGCTGCTGCCGGCTTATCTCGAGCGCTCCTGGGCTGAGCTGGAGCCCGTGGAGCCGGCCGAGCGGCGGGCGCTGGATGGCGTTAGCCGGCAGGCTGAGGAAAACCGCACGCTGGTGCGCGGCCTGCTGGGCAACGGCGCGCGGCTGAGCTGGTTGTTCCTGGAGCCGGTGCTGGACAACGAGCACGACCAGACCCTCGATCTGGTCCAGCGTTACCTGGACTGGGCGCTGTACAGCGAACTGCGCCTCAAGCACGGCCTGTCCTACGGACCGTGGAGCCAGCGTGAAACCTTTGGCGACAGCGGCATGCTCAGCTTGAATGCCGACCTGGAGCGCGATCAGGTCGAAGAAGCGGAAGAGGTGATGCAGGACCTGATCAAGCGCCTGCGTGACGAGGGCCTCGACCCGTCTACCTTCGAACGGATCAAGGCGGCGGCCATCGACCGCGAATCCTGGACCACCCAGGGCAACAGCGCGTTGGCGGACTATTACTGGGGCGCGTTGAACACCTATGCCGATGGGCATTTCGTCGACCCGAAACAGCGCCTGCGCGGGGTGAGCCTGGAAGAGGCGAACCAGGCGATGCGGGAATTGTTCAAGACCACCGGGTATGTGCGGGTGGAGAAGCCGTTGCTGGGGTATGACGAACTGTTCTGGTGGGGCGTGTTGGGGTTGGTTGTGGTGGTGGGTGGCGGGGTTGCCTGGTATCGGCGCAGGTCCGCTGGATAGGCGGGCACCCATCGCGAGCAAGCTCGCTCCTACGCGCGTCTTTGTATGCCGCTCTGCCGCCCCAAAATCGACCAAACCGGAGTATTCTTGTAACCGTTTCTTACAGCCCTCTGCGAATGTCCCCATGCCTATCTACATCCAGCGCCTCATCGAACTGATCAAGCGCTATCCCGGGGTCATCGCACTCGGTGGTTTCCTCTCCGGTATCGGCAGCTTCATCCTGGTCGATCGCCAGGAAAGCCTGGCCAGTTGGGTCGCGATCCTGATGCTGGTGAGCTGGGTCTGGCTGATGCTGGAAAACAGTTTCACCCAGTTGTTCGCCCGCCTGTTCAAGCGCGAAATCCCGCAACCGCTTCTGCGCTACGCGACGCAGATGATCCACCAGGAAAGCCTGTTCTTCGTCCTGCCGTTCTTCTTCGTCACCACCACCTGGAACAGCGGCCAACTGATCTTCACCGGTCTGCTGGGCGCCGCCGGGCTGGTGTCGATCATCGACCCGCTCTACTACCGCTGGGTCGCGCCCCGGCGCTGGCTGTTCCTCGCCCTGCACACCCTGACCCTATTCGCCGCGATGCTCACGGCGCTGCCGATCATCCTCCACCTGACCACCGCCGAGAGCTTCAAGCTCGCGCTGGGCGTGGCGATGCTGCTGTCCTTCCCAAGCCTGGCCAGCAGCTTCCCGATCAACAATGCGCGCCGGGCGATCGCGTTGGTGCTGGTGACGCTCTCGATCGGCGGTGCCGGCTGGTTGCTGCGTTCCTGGGTGCCGCCGGCGACCCTGTGGATGACCGAGGTGGCGATCAGCAGCCAACTGCAGAACCGCACCCCCGGCGACAGCCTCAAGCAGGTCAGCGCCAGCCAGATCCGCAGCGCCGGACTTTACGCCTACACCGCGATCAAGGCCCCGCGCGGGCTGAACGAGCGCATCTATCACGTCTGGCAATTCAACGGCAAAGAGGTCGATCGCATCGCCCTCGATATCAATGGCGGGCGCAAGGAAGGCTACCGCGCCTGGACCCACAAACAGGTGTTCCCGGCCAACCCGGTGGGGCGCTGGCAGGTCCGGGTGCTGACCGAGGACGGCCAGGTGATCGGCGTGTTGCGCTTCCGCGTGGTTGATGATGGTCAAGCATCCGCCACACAGTGACGCTATGCTCAGGGCTTTGTAGGAAAAGTGCCTGCGCGACGATCAGACTGCGTTCAAGCGCCCATGGACCTCCGGAGCCTATGACCCGTATTACCAGCCCCGCCAGCGCCATTCTCGACACGAGCCAAAGCCCGCCGCGCTTGCGGCTCAGCGGTGACTGGACGCTGGTCAACTACGCCAGCCTCAAGCAGAGCACCGCGGCCCTCAGCGGCCAGTACGACAGCAACACCCCTGTGGAACTGGACCAGCTCGGCAAGCTCGACACCGCCGGCGCCTCGCTGCTGGTGGAATTGCTCGGGCCCGAGCGCCTGGCGCAACTGGAAAGCGAAAGCCCGCTGCCGCCCGCCAGCCGCCACCTGCTGCACAGCGTGCAAGCTTCATTGACCGAGTTCTGCATCCCGCCGCGCGTTACCCAGCTTCCGGTAATGACCCAACTGATGGCGCGCATCGGCGCGGCGGTGGACACCCTCTGGCAGGACAGCCGCCAGCTACTCGGCTTCATCGGCCTGATCATCGCCACCCTGGCCCGGCGCGCACTGCAACCCAAACGCTGGCGCATCACCTCGGTGGTCGCCCATATCGAACAGACCGGCCTCGACGCCGCGCCCATCGTCGCCCTGCTGACGTTCCTAGTGGGCGCGGTGGTGGCCTTCCTCGGCGCCACGGTACTGGCCAGCTTCGGCGCGAGCATCTTCACCGTCGACCTTGTCGCCTTCTCATTCCTGCGCGAGTTCGGCGTGCTGCTGACCGCCATCCTCATGGCCGGCCGCACCGCCAGCGCCTTCACCGCGCAGATCGGCTCGATGAAGGCCAACGAGGAGGTCGACGCAATTCGCACCCTCGGCCTGGACCCGGTGGAGCTGCTGGTGATCCCGCGCGTGCTGGCGCTGCTGATTTCCCTGCCGCTGCTGACGTTCCTGGCGATGCTCTGCGGCATCGTTGGCGGTGGGGTGGTCTGCGCGCTGTCGCTGGACATCTCGCCTGCGATGTTCCTTTCGCTGCTGGAAGACGACATCGGTGTGCAGCACTTCCTGGTGGGGATGGCCAAGGCGCCGTTCTTCGCCTTCCTGATCGCCGCGATCGGTTGCCTGGAAGGCTTCAAGGTCAGCGGCAGCGCCGAGTCGGTAGGCGCCCACACCACCTCGGCGGTGGTCCAGTCGATCTTCGTGGTGATCGTCCTCGACGCCGTGGCCGCGCTGTTCTTCATGGAGATGGGCTGGTGAGCCGGCCCGACGCCCGCGAGGCGGTGATCGAAGTCCGTGGCCTGTGCAACCGCTTCGGCAGCCAGAGCGTGCACGAGCAGCTCGACCTGGACTTGTACCGCGGCGAGATTCTCTCGGTGGTCGGTGGCTCCGGCAGCGGCAAGTCGGTGCTGCTGCGCAGCATCATCGGCTTGCGCCGGCCCAACGAAGGCACGGTGCGGGTGTTCGGCCAGGACTTGTCCAACGCCAACGCGAACGAGCGCTCGCTGATCGAACGTCGCTTCGGCGTGCTGTTCCAGAAGGGCGCGCTGTTCTCCTCGCTGACCATCACCGAAAACGTCGCCCTGCCGCTGATCGAGCACGCCGGCCTGAGCCGCGACGACGCCGAGCACCTGGCCGGGGTCAAGCTGGCCCTGGCCGGCCTGCCGCAATCGGCGGCGGACAAGTTTCCCGCCTCGCTGTCCGGCGGCATGATCAAACGCGCCGCTCTGGCTCGCGCGCTGGCGCTGGACCCGGACATCCTGTTCCTCGACGAACCCACCGCCGGCCTCGACCCCATCGGCGCGGCGGCCTTCGACCAATTGATCCTGACCCTGCGCGATGCCCTCGGCCTGAGCGTGTTTCTCATCACCCACGACCTGGACACGCTCTACACCATCAGCGACCGGGTCGCGGTACTGGCACAGAAGAAGGTGCTGGTGGCCGCGCCCATCGACGAAGTGGCCCAGACTGACGACCCGTGGATCCACGAGTATTTCCATGGCCCGCGTGGCCGGGCGGCGTATCAGGCCGCCACAGCGCTGAAGGAGAAGTGAAATGGAAACCCGCGCGCACCATGTGCTGATCGGTATGGTCACCGTCCTGGTGGTGGCCGGCGCCATGCTGTTCGGCCTGTGGCTGGCCAAATCCAGCGTCGACAGCACCTTCAAGGACTACGAGGTGGTGTTCAACGAGCCGGTCACCGGCCTGTCCAAAGGCAGCGCCGTGCAATACAGCGGGATCAAGGTGGGCGATGTCACCAGCCTGCACCTGGACCCCGCCGATCCGCGCCGGGTTCTGGCGCGCATCCGCCTGAACGCCGAAACCCCGGTGAAACAGGACACCCAGGCCAAGCTGACCCTGACCGGCGTCACCGGCACCTCGCTGATCCAGCTCAGCGGTGGTACTCCGGAAAGTCCGCCGCTGGTGGGCAAGGGCGGCAAACTGCCGGTGATCATCGCCTCTCCATCGCCTATCGCCCGCCTGCTGACCAACAGCAGCGACCTGGTGACCAACATCAACCTGCTGCTGCACAACGCCAACCGCCTGTTCTCCGAAGAAAACGCCACGCGCCTGGGCTCGACCCTGGAACACCTGGAGCAAACCACCGGCGCCATCGCCGCGCAGCGCGAGGACATCAGCCATGCCATCCGCGAACTGGCGACCATCGGCCAGCAGGCCGGCGCCACGCTGGAGCAAACCAGCGAGCTGATGCGCAACGCCAACAAGCTGCTTGGCAGCCAGGGCCCGCAGATCGTCAACAGCGCCGACCAGGCGATGCGTTCGCTGGCGCAGAGCACCGCGACGCTCAATGCGCTGCTGGAAAGCAATCGCGACGCCATCGACAGCGGTGCCCAAGGCTTCCGCGAGCTGTCGCCGGCGATCCGCGAACTGCGTGACACCCTCAACTCGCTCAAGGGGATTTCCCGTCGCCTTGAAGCCAACCCCAGCGGCTACCTGCTCGGCCGTGATCAAAACAAGGAGTTCGAGCCATGAGCCTCGCCAGCCGCCTGACCCTGGCCCTGCTGATCAGCCTGAGCAGCGCCTGCTCGATCCTGCCCCAGGCCGAGAACGCCGAGGTTTATCGCCTGCCGGCGGCGGTGGCCGCGTCGTCGACCAGCGCGCCGGTGAGCTGGTCGTTGCGGGTGAACAAGCCGCTGGCCAGCGACATCTTCAATGTCCCGCGCATCGCCGTGGTGCCGCAGGGCGACCAGATCAGCAGCTATAAGGGCGCGCGCTGGACCGACCCGGCCCCGACCCTGCTGCGCAATCGCATCCTCGATGCCTTCCAGCGCGATGGCCGAGTGCCGCGCTTGAGCGCCGACGACAGCAACCTGCAAGCCGACTACGAGCTGGTCGGCGAGCTACAGGCACTCCAGAGTGAATACAGCGCCCAGGGCATCAGCGTGGTGATCCGCCTGGATGCGCGGCTGGTGGAGGGGCGCACCCAGCGCATCCTCGCCAGCCGTCATTTCGAAGTCCGCCAGCCACAGGCCGACAAGGAAATCCCGGCGGTGGTCAGTGGCCTGGGCCAGGTCACTGACCGGTTGATGGCGCAGTTGCTCGACTGGACCGTAGCCGAGGGCAACCGCTATCAGGCGAAGAACCAGTAGCAGACCGCGATGGCCGACAGCACGCCGGCCAGTTCAGCCAACAGCGCACAACCCACCGCGTGGCGGGTGCGCTGGATACCGACGGCGCCGAAGTACACCGCCAGCACGTAGAAGGTGGTTTCGGTGCTGCCCTGCACCGTCGCCGCTACCAGCGCCGGGAAGCTGTCCACGCCGTGGGTCTGCATGGTTTCGATGAGCATGGCCCGCGCCGCGCTGCCGGAGAACGGTTTGACCAGCGCGGTCGGCAAGGCATCGACGAAGCGGGTGTCCCAGCCCAGCCATTCGACCGTATGGCGAATCCCGTCCAGACCAAATTCCAGCGCGCCGGACGCCCGTAGCACGCCAACCGCGCACAGCATCGCCACCAGATACGGCAGCAAATTCTTGGCTACGTCGAAGCCTTCCTTCGCCCCTTCGACGAAGGTTTCGTACACCTTCACCTTCTTCAAGGCGCCGATCAGCAGGAACAGCATGATCAGGCCGAATAGGGTCAGGTTGCCGAGGATCGACGACAGGTTGGCCAGCGCGGTGGCGGACAGGCCGGCCAGCAGTGCCATGAACGCGCCCAGCAGCAAGGCGCCGGGCACCAGATAGGCGAGCACCACCGGATCCCACAGGCGCAGGCGCTGCATCACCGCCACCGAGAGCAGGCCGACCAGGGTCGAGCCGGTGGTGGCGATGAGGATCGGCAGGAACACCAGAGTCGGGTCCATCGCGCCTTGCTGGGCGCGGTACATGAAGATGGTCACCGGCAACAGGGTCAGCGACGAGGCGTTGAGCACCAGGAACAGGATCTGCGCGTTACTGGCGGTGGTCGGGCTGGGGTTCAGCTCCTGCAGGGCGCGCATGGCCTTGAGGCCGATGGGCGTGGCGGCGTTGTCCAGGCCCAGGCCGTTGGCGGCGAAGTTGAGCGTGATCAGGCCCAACGCCGGATGACCGGGCGGGACTTCCGGCATGAGCCGGCGGAACAGCGGGCCAAGCACTTTGGCCAGCCACTCGACGATCCCGGCTTGCTCGGCGATCTTCAGAAAGCCCAGCCAGAGGGTGAGGGTGCCGAACAGCAGGACCATGACCTCGACCGACAGCTTGGCCATGGCGAAAATGCTTTCGACCATCGCCGCGAAGACCCCGGCGTTGCCGCCCACCAGCCATTGCACCAGGGCCGAAATGGCCGCCACCACGAAAAAACCAAGCCAAAGGCCGTTGAGCATCCGTTAACTCCCCCAAAGATGGGCTGAATGATAGCGGCCGGCAGAACCAGTGTCCTCTGTTGCGACCCCTTCAGGGCCTTATCGCGAGCAAGCTCGCTCCTACCGATACGCTGCCTCGCGATAAGGCCCCTACAAACTCACAGAAAACAAAAAGCCCCGACGAATCGGGGCTTTTTCATTCAGCAGGAAAACGACTCAGGATTTGACGGCCTTGCCAGCCACCGCCACTTCCTTGCTGCGCCAGTGCGGCAGCGAATCCCAGTATTTCTTGCCCTTGGCGTCGTCGTACATGCCTTCCCAACGGGAGATGACCAGGACCGCCAGAGCGTTGCCGATCACGTTCAGGGCGGTACGCGCCATGTCCATGATGCGGTCGACACCGGCGATGAACGCCAGGCCTTCCAGCGGAATGCCAACGCTGCCCAGGGTGGCCAGCAGGACCACGAAGGAAACGCCCGGCACGCCAGCGATGCCCTTGGAGGTGACCATCAGGGTCAGCACCAGCAGCAACTGCTGGCTGATGGACAGGTCGATGCCGTAGAGCTGGGCGATAAAGATCGCCGCGATGCTCTGGTACAGGGTCGAACCGTCGAGGTTGAACGAGTAACCGGTCGGCACCACGAAGCTGCAGATGGCCTTCGGCGCGCCGTAGGCTTCCATCTTCTCGATCACTCGCGGCAACACGGTTTCCGAGCTGGCGGTGGAGTAGGCCAGGACCAGTTCGTCCTTGAAGATGCGCATCAGCTTGATGATGGAGAAGCCGAACAGGCGCGCCACCAGGCCCAGCACCATGAAGGCGAAGAAGGCGATGGCGAAGTACACCAGCAGCACCAGCTTGGCCAGCGGCAGCAGCGAGGCGAAGCCGAAGTTGGCGACGGTCACGGCGATCAGGGCGAACACACCGATCGGGGCGTAGTTCATGATCATGTGGGTGACCTTGAACATGGCTTCGGAAACGCCCTGGAAGGTCTTCACCAGCGGGTCGCGGATTTCCGCGTTGAGGCTGGACAGGCCCAGGCCGAACAGTACCGAGAAGAAGATGATCGGCAGCATTTCACCGCGCATCAGCGCCGCGAAGATGTTCGATGGAATCAGGTTGAGGATGGTCTCGATGAACGCGTGTTCATGCTGCACCTCGGCCGCGGTGGCCTGGTACTTGGAGATGTCCACGGTGCCCAGGGTGCTCATGTCGATGCCAGCGCCCGGGTGGAACAGGTTGGCCAGGACCAGGCCGACGACGATGGCGATGGTGGTCACCACCTCGAAGTAAATGATGGTCTTGAGGCCGATACTGCCAAGTTTCTTCGCATCGCCAACCCCGGCGATACCCACGATCAGCGACGAAATCACGATCGGGATGACGATCATCTTGATCAGGCGAATGAAGATGTCACCGGCTGGCTGCAGCACATTGCTGATCCACCATGCCTTTTCTGCACTGAAATGATTCAGCAGTGCTCCGATGGCGATACCCAGTACCAGACCGATGAGGATCTGCCAGGCGAGGCTCAGTTTTGCCTTCTTCATGTCATTACCTTTTTGTTCAAGTGGACACGGGCATTGCGCTGTAACCAGCATTCCAGAGCCATTAAAAGGGGTCTGGAAGACTTCTTCGGCAACAGTCAAAGGCACCGCAGAAGGTCATCGCGAGCGAGCGGTAATGAGCGCTGGCAGGCGAAAAAAGGCGCAACTATTCAGGCGTGGAGGGGCCTAGTCTAATGCCGGAAACGAGTACCCCATGCCGAATCGGCATGAGTTTTTCGGCAAAAAACGGTCGTCAAGGAGGGTTGCGAAAGGGGTGTTCGGGATTCCGAATACGATCAATCCGCCATATTGCGGCAGATTCGGAGGGTAATCGGCAGGTGCGACAGGCAGGTGTTCGACAATCCGAATGGGTGAAAATCGCATCGGCGCATGTAGGAAAAAGCCGAAAATATTTTTGCCGGACAGACGAGCGGGTGGCGGATTTGCCATCTGTCGGGAAGAAAGGGCTGCCGGAATGGATACGGCCGGGAGAGCCCGTCAAAGGTATCCCGGATTACGGGACACCCTGACAGACCACTCCCGGCGTTGCTTCCTGACCCGGCCCTCGACGGAGGCACTCCTTGTACCCCTAGGCCCCTCCGATCCTGTAGCAATCAGAGCAGCCCGGCCCCTTGGTCATGCGCCTGCCCTCCTCGAGTGGGCGCAACATAGAAGCTTGAACGGTGAAAAGGTTCAGCTTCTGTCTCTGTCCCGAAGCACCCGGCGGGGCTTCAGTACCAGTTCGGATCACGCTTGAGTTGTTCCCTGAGCATGGCCTGCATGCCCGGGTCGGGGTCACCCAGCCAGCGATAATCGGCGTGGCGGGTCGGTGACTTGTCACCGGGCAGCCCCTCAGGCACCTCAACCAGCATTCCGTAGGCTTTTTCCTTATCCCAACGGAAGGCCACGATCAGACGCTTGTTCAGGCATTTGCCTTCGCTTTCGCACAACGGTCCGACCAGATACTTGTCGCCGTCTTCCTCGACCGCTGACATCTGCTGCTCGGAAACACCGCTGAGGTTGAGCACCCACTCGGGCAACCGCTCCTCTTTTTTGACCATGTCCTGCCAGGTTTCCCGATACTCGGGGTCCGCACCGAGAATGTCGGTGGCCCGGACCTGGCCGTCATTGGCCGCCATTGCCGCCGTGCAGCCGCCCAGCAACAGGGCGGCGGCCAGGGCGTTGCGTATCACGCCTTTCATTGGTTCAACCTCGACCGCGACGTCCGAAGAAGAAGGAAGCCACGAACAGCACCAGGAAGATAATGAAGAGGATCTTCGCGATACCGGTAGCGGCGCCGGCGATACCACCGAAGCCCAGCACGGCAGCGACAATGGCGATAATCAGGAAGGTAATGGCCCAACTCAACATGGTGATTCTCCTTCTGTTATGGAAAGGGTCCTTGGCCGTTCGCCGTTAAAACACCCAGCGTTCTTGTGGAACATGGGCAGCGGCGGTGGCGGCTGGCAGCGCCTTGGAGCGCATCAGCGGAGCGGTTTGCAGGGGCACGGCACGGCTTTCATGCAGGCGCTCGACCTGGATTGCGAGTTGGCTGTCGACCTGTTTGACCTGCCAGGCGTGATACACCTGGCCGGCAATCAGTGTCAGCAGCAGCGCCAGCGAGAGAAACAAAAGCTGGCGCAGATGTAATGGCGATATAAGCACCAGGGCGGCGGGTGTGCGGTTCATGCCGGGCTCCTCTTGCTGCATCTTGTTATGACCTGGAAGGGTCATTGCAGCCTGCATGCCAGCCCGCATCTAATAATATTTTCTATATAAATCAATAATTTACGCATGAAGCAAATACCGTCGGGAAAGCATCCTGCACGATGCCCCCTGGCGGCGTCGTGCTTTTTGCATGGTCAGAGACTATTTTTCCGTAGGAATTTTCCCAAATTTAGGTCGGCAAGCAGGGAGCTAGCATGCAAGGAAAGGAATGAATCAGAATTGACCATGCAACTTGCCCGATTTTTCCGACACTAACCAAGATAATTCCTAAGGAGCGCATGGAAAATGGAGTCAGCCCCAGATCCTCAAGGCCGCATTCTGCTGGTGGACGATGAGTCCGCCATCTTGCGTACCTTCCGTTATTGCCTGGAGGACGAGGGCTATACCGTCGCCACCGCCAACAGCGCTGCGCAGGCCGAAACCCTGCTGCAGCGTCAGGTGTTCGACCTGTGCTTCCTCGACCTGCGCCTGGGCGAGGACAACGGCCTCGACGTCCTCGCACAGATGCGTATTCAGGCCCCATGGATGCGCGTGGTGATCGTCACCGCCCATTCGGCGGTGGATACCGCCGTTGATGCTATCCAGGCCGGCGCGGCCGATTACCTGGTCAAGCCTTGCAGCCCCGACCAGTTGCGCCTGGCCACCGCCAAGCAACTGGAAGTGCGCCAGCTTTCGGCGCGCCTCGAAGCCCTCGAAGGCGAAATCCGTAAGCCCAAGGACGGCCTGGACTCCCACAGCCCGGCCATGATGGTGGTGCTGGAAACCGCCCGGCAGGTGGCGACCACCGACGCCAACATTCTGATCCTCGGCGAGTCCGGCACCGGTAAGGGCGAGCTGGCCCGGGCCATCCACGGCTGGAGCAAGCGCGCGCGCAAGGCCTGCGTCACCATCAACTGCCCGTCCCTGACCGCCGAACTGATGGAAAGCGAACTGTTCGGCCATAGCCGCGGCGCCTTCACCGGCGCCAGCGAAAGCACCCTGGGCCGGGTCAACCAGGCCGACGGCGGCACGCTGTTCCTCGACGAAATCGGCGACTTCCCCCTGGCCCTGCAACCCAAGCTGCTGCGGTTCATCCAGGACAAGGAATACGAGCGGGTCGGCGACCCGGTCACCCGCCGCGCCGATGTGCGCATCCTCGCCGCGACCAACCTCAACCTCGAGGACATGGTCCGCGAAGGCCGTTTCCGCGAAGACCTGCTCTATCGCCTCAACGTCATCACCCTGCACCTACCGCCGTTACGCGAGCGCAGCGAGGACGTCCTGACCCTGGCCGATCGTTTCCTCGCCCGCTTCGTCAAGGAATACTCGCGTCCGGCGCGGGCCTTCAGCGAAGAAGCGCGGGCCGCGCTGCTCAACTACCGCTGGCCGGGCAACATCCGCGAGCTGCGTAACGTGATCGAGCGCGCGAGCATCATCTGCCCGCAGGAGAAAGTCGAAATCGTCCACCTCGGCATGGCCGAGCAACCCGCCAGCAATGCACCGCGCATCGGTGCCGCGCTCAGCCTGGACGAACTGGAACGCGCGCATATCGGCGCGGTACTGGCCACCAGCGACACCCTCGACCAAGCCGCCAAGACCCTGGGGATCGACGCTTCGACGCTGTACCGCAAGCGCAAGCAGTACAACTTATGAAATGGGCGATGAAGTTGCGGACAAGGCTGTTTCTCAGCATTTCGGCGCTGATCACCGTGGCCCTGCTCGGCCTGCTGCTGAGCCTGGTCAGCGTTCAGCAGATGGCCAGTTCGCAGGAAGCGATGATCCGCAACAACACCTATGTCCTCGACATGGGCCTGAAGATGCGCCAGAACCTCAGCGAGCAACTGACGCAGATTCTCGACGAGAACAGCGATGCGTCGGTCCTGAGCCAGTTGCAGAGCGAGTTCCAGCGGTTGCTGGACGAGGGCCTGAGTCATGAGCAGCAGGCCGACGGCTTCGACGACTTCACCCGGGCCAACAGTGAGTTTCAGCACTTCCTTCGCGAACTGCGGGCTACCTCGGCGCCGGGGCGCAACCTGAGCGTCGATCAGCCACTGGGGCAAGCCTTCAGCGCGCTGCGCAGCAGCCTGATCGAATCCCACAAACAGGCCGTCGAGCAGATTCGCGGAGCGGAGAAAGTCTCGCGGGAAAAAGCCGTGCTGATGTCCGGGGTGCTGGGCTTCGTTGGCCTCGCCGTGCTGGGCCTAGGCTTTCTCACCGCGCACGGCATCGCCCGTCGCTTCGGCCAGCCGATCGAGGCGCTGGCTACCGCAGCCGACCAAGTCGGGCGCGGTGATTTCGAGGTGACCCTGCCGGTAACCTCGGCACTGGAAATCAACCAACTGGCCCGGCGCTTCGGCCTGATGGCCGAGGCGTTGCGCCAGCATCAGGCGACCAATGTCGATGAACTGGTCGCCGGCCAGCAACGCTTGCAAGCCGTGCTCGACAGCATCGACGACGGCCTGCTGATCATCGACCGCCAGGGTCGCCTGGAACACCTCAACCCGGTGGCCCAGCGCCAACTGGGCTGGGACGACTCCCGCGCCGGCAGTCGCCTTGGCGAAGCCATGCAGCGCCCCGAGCTGGACCAGCAACTGCATCAGGTCCTGCGCGGCGGCAATCTGGAGCGGGTGCCGGAAGACCTGCACCTGGAGATCGAAAAGGAAAACCGCGTGCTGACCTACAGCCTGACGCCGGTCTGCCGCCCGGACGGGCAGATCCTCGGCGCGGTGATGGTGCTTCACGATGTGACGGAGCAGCGCGCGTTCGAGCGGGTCCGCAGCGAGTTCGTGCTGCGCGCCTCCCACGAGTTGCGCACGCCGGTGACCGGCATGCACATGGCTTTCGGCCTGCTACGCGAGCGGGTCAAGTTTCCCGAGCAGTCCCGCGAGAGCGATCTGTTCGACACCATCGGCGAGGAAATGCAGCGCCTAACCCAACTGATCAACGACCTGCTGAACTTCTCCCGTTACCAGAGCGGCCAGCAGAAGCTGGAGCGCAGCCTCTGCCCCCTTGATGAATTGCTGGAGCGGGCGCGAGCGCGTTACGCCAGTGCGGCGGCGGCCAAGCAGATCGACCTGCAACTGGAGCTGGGCAACCCGTTGCCGCGGATTCAGGCCGACGTCGCCCAGCTCGACCGGGTGTTGGACAACTTGCTGGACAACGCCATTCGCCACACCCCGTCGGGCGGGCGCATCCGCCTGCAGGCGAGGCGACATGGCGAGCGGGTAATCATCAGCGTCGAAGACAACGGCGAAGGCATTGCCTACAGCCAGCAGGGCAGGATCTTCGAGCCTTTCGTCCAGGTCGGACGCAAGAAAGGCGGCGCCGGCCTCGGCCTGGCGCTGTGCAAGGAGATCGTCCAGTTGCATGGCGGGCGCATGGGGGTTTATTCGCGGCCCGAGCAAGGCACACAGTTCTACATGGCGCTGCCGGTCTGAGGCGTTTCAGGCTTCGTCGTCGATGCGCCGTGGGCCCAGGCGCCGACCGCGGGTAATCAGCTCTACGAACTGGCGGGCGCTCAGCGGGTGGGCGAACAGCCAGCCCTGGCCATAATTCACGCCCTCGCTGTTGAGCAGCAGCGCCTGGTCTTCGTATTCGATGCCCTCGGCAATCACCCGCAGTTGCAGGGCATGGGCCATGCGGATGATGTGCGGGGCGACGCCACTGCTGGCGGCATCATGGCCCAGGGCATCGACGAACGCCTTGTCGATCTTCAGGCAATCCACCGGCAGGGTCTGCAAATAGGCGAGGCTGCAATAGCCGGTGCCGAAGTCGTCGATCAGCACTTGATGGCCCACCGCCCGCAGCGCCTGGAGGTTGTCCCGGGCCACTACCACGTCTATCAGCCCACGCTCGGTCACCTCGAACGCAATCTGGCTCGCCGCCACATGGTGCGTGGCCAACAGCCGCGCCGCCACCCGGCCGATGCGCGGCACCATCACGTCGCAGGCGGCAAGGTTGACCGAGATGTACAGCTTCGGATTGGCGCGCAAGAGCTGGGCCAACTGGTCGAACACCCGTTGCAGGACAAAGTCGGTGATCTGGCGAATCTGGCCGGTGTTCTCGGCCAGCGGGATGAACAGGTCGGGGCTGGTCAGCGAGCCGTCCGGACGGCGCCAGCGCACCAGCGCCTCGGCGCCCACGCAGTTGCGGCTGGTGAGTTCGAAGATCGGCTGGTAGAGCACCTGCAATTCACCCCGGCGCAAAGCGCCTTGCAGTTCCGAACTCATGGAGCGGCTCTGCCGCACCAGTTGCAGCACCGCCCAGCCGATGCACCAGGCCAACAGCAGGCTGCCGGGGAACAGCAGCCAGAGCACGCCGTTCATTTTCAACGGCAGACTGGCGCGCGGCGCGATCAGCACCAGCTGGTAATCCGGCGACTTGGTCGGCATGCGGTAAACCAGGCGATCCGGCAGTTCCACCAGCGCTTTCGTGGAAACCGGCGGCCAGACGTCGCCGGGTGGCGGCCATGCCTGAACCGGGCCCAACACCGGCACGGCGCGGGCGCCGCGGTCGAGCACCACCAACAGGCTGCCGCCGGCGGGCAGGTCGACCACGTCGGTGAGGTGGCCGCGCGACGTGGACACGCGAAACGGCCCGCGCCCGAGTACCAGTGCGGCACGGTTGTCATCGGGCTCGGTGCTGGTGTTGAGCCAGTAACTGTAGGTGGGGCCCTGAATGTCCGGGGGCGGCAGGGATTCGGAGGTGCGATCGCCAAGACGGTTGGAGCAGGTTTGCTGGCCGTCCACATAGGCGGCCTCGAAGACGAAGCGATTATTGAACGCCACCTGCTGCAAGGCCGCGAGCATGTTGGCATCGCAACCGCGCGCCGGCTGCGCCTGGAGTTCATCGACGCCTTCGCGCAATTGCCCGAAGATCTGCTCCAGCCGGTCGAGGAAGCGCTCGCCGCGGGCATTCATCTGCTCGCTTTCGTTGACCTGCAACTGATGCATCGCCACGCCGAGGCTGGCCAGCAGCAACAAGATCGCACTCGCCGAGGCCGCAAGCGTGGCCAGTAGCCAGGGACGATAGAGCAGGCCGCGCAACATCAGGAGGGCAGATGACATCAAAAATATCCCGTCGAGTACCAAGAGGTATAGCAACAGGAGGACGACTCAGCCTGCCCGTTGGGCGGCGGCCTTCAGGCCCCATCAGCGGGCGTTGTTGAGCACCTGCAGGATCGCCGCTGTCTGCGCGTCGGGCTGGCCGTCGAAACGCTGCGCACGGAAGCGCATCTGGAAGGCGGCAAGGACATGACGGGTGGCGACATCCAGCTCGCCGCTCTGCTCGATCGCATAACCGAAGCGGGCGAGTTGCTGCTGATACCAGGTCACGCTGGGCGGATTGACCGCGAAGCGCGCTTGCACCTGCGCCACCGCCCGCGCGTCGGGCCAGATGCCCAGACCGGCATCAGCCAGGCGTTTCCAGGGGAACAGCGGGCCGGGATCGAGCTTGCGCAGCGGGGCAATATCGCTGTGGCCAATGATGTGCCGCGGCTGGATGTTGTTGCGTTGGACGATGTCCTTGAGCAAGACGATCAGCGACTGGATCTGCGCCTCGCTGAACGGGTGCCAGACCCGCCCGGTTGGCGTGTCGGTAAAGCCGGGATTGACGATTTCGATACCGATGGAGGTGGAATTGAGCCAGGTGCGGCCTTCCCACTGGCTGTCACCGGCATGCCAGGCCCGGCGGCTTTCATCGACCAGTTGGTAAATGGTGGCGTCGCGATCATCGCCGATCAGGTAGTGGCTGCTGACTTCGCCATGGGTCAGCAGTGCCAGCGAGCGGTCGAGTGAGGCATTGGTGTAATGCAGCACGACGAACTGGATGCGGCTGTCCTGGTTGGCCGAGACATGGCTGCGATCGATGCGCAGTTGCGGGCCGCTGCTGCAACCTGCCAGCACGGCCAGCAGGAGGAGGGAGAAAAACGCTTTCATGAAAAGAGGGCGACGCCTGGGAAGTCTGTAATGCAATAGCATAACGTACCTCACTGAAGGCCGCTCACCCCTGTTCGACGCGGTTGCGACCCTGGTGTTTGGCCCGGTAGAGCGCTTCGTCGGCCCGCTTGAGTACCACATCGCTGCGCTCACCGGAGCGGAATGCGGTGATGCCCACCGACAGGGTGATGGTGACCCGCTCGCCCTTGAAGTGGAACGGGCAGGCTTCCACCGCCGCGCGCAGGCTCTCCGCCAACTGTAGACCACCGGCGATGCCGGTCTGCGGAACCAGCAGGACGAACTCCTCACCGCCGAAGCGGGCGATGAAGTCGCGAGTGCGCAGGCGCTTGCGCAGTTCGTTGGCGACGATCTTCAACACCTTGTCGCCCGCCAGGTGGCCGTAGTTGTCGTTGATGCGTTTGAAATGGTCGAGGTCGAGGATGGCCATCAGCAGGTGACCGCCTTTTTCCTGCCAGTCGGCGACTTCCAGGTCCAGCCGCTCGGACCACGCCGCACGGTTCGGCAAGCCGGTCAGCGGATCGATCAAGGCTTTCTGCCGCTGCTCTTCGAGGTGCTCGCGGTAGCCCTGGGCTTCCTGCTCCATGTGCGCGACACGCTCGGCCAGGCCCTTGAGGCGGGTGGACATTTCCTGCTCGCGCTTGTCGCGCTCGCTCTGGTGCTCGTCCATGGTGCCGAGCAGGCCTTCCAGGCGGTTTTCCAGAATGTGCTTGAGGCTGTCGACGTCTGCCGCACCCTGCACGCTGGTTTGCAGGCCGTCGACCTGTTCGCGCAACTGGCTGTTCAGGTCGCGTTCGGCGGTCTGGTTGTCGGCGTGTCCTTCGCTGGCTTCCTGCAGATGGCTCTGGAATGACTCCAGGCGCTCGTTGAGCTGTTGCAGGTACGCCTCGAATTCGTGCTGGCCACTGTCGGTGATGGCCAGCATCAAGACGGCCAGGTCGTCCAGCACCGGCAGCAGTTCGTACCAGTTCAGCCCGTGTTCGAGACGATTACGCACGGACTGCGCCTGCGGCTGGTGGCGTTCGGGCAGCGTCAGGTCGTCGAGCAGGCCGAGCAGGGTTTCTTCGATGTGCGTGGCGACCGAACTGTAGGTCGGCTCGGTGCCATCGGGGAGCGAATACAAAAGCTCTTCCGGGGTCAGCTCCTGAGCGGGCTCTTCGGTCGTTTCCGGGGTTTCGTCCGTGGGACGTTCCGCTTCCGGGCTTTCGACGGGCTCTGCAGGTGCTTGCGGCTGATCCTCGGCCGGGGCGGCGGCGGCCGCAGTGACCTCGAAAGGCTCGACTACGGCGACAGGCTCGGCGGGCGTCTCGATCTCGACGGCTGGCGGCGGCGCTTCGACAGGCGCAGGTTGCGGCGCGGGTGTCGGGGCGCGGTGCTCCGTCACCTCAGCGGCAACCGGAAGCGGCCGCAGCTCATCAACATCCGCCAACGGCGCGTCTTCGACCTTCCGCGCCGGCGGTGGCGCAGCTTCGACAGGGCGCTCATCGGCGACGGCCGGGGCGACATCCGCTTCGGCCTCGGCATCGCGGCCACCGAACAGGCGCTGCAACAAGCCCGGCTGCTTGTGCTCCTCGGGATTGTTCAGCAATTCCAGCGCCTGACCTTGCAGCTTGCTCAGTTCACCGAGGAGCAACGGCACCTCGCGCGACTGGCTGGCGCGGGCTTCCACCTGCTTGGCGAACTTCTTCAGCGGACGGCGCACTTCGCTGGGCAGCGACAGCGACTGCAACTGGTTGACCAGCGCGGTGAGCGCAGTGCTGACCTGGGAAACCCGGGTGGCACGGCGCTGCTCGGAGTCGAGCACAGCTTTTTCCAGGCGCGGGATCAAGCCGGCGAGGGCGGCGTCCATGTTGTCGGTGCGGATGACGTCGCGCATTTCCTTCATGCACTCGTCCACCACGCGGTCGCTGCCTTCAGCGGCGAGGGTGCTGCGCACGAGGCCACGGCGCAGCAAGTCGAGGCGGGCATCCCAACGGCGCTCCAGCTTCTCCTGCTGCTCGATACTCTTGAGGTACTTCTCTTTCCAGCGCTGGGCTTCGTCGGTCATGCCTGGGTCCGCAAAGGAGGGGACTAACGCAAAACCGGAAGCGTATCCACAGTCAGTGCATCAGGCAAACGAATCTCAACGGCTACCGGCAAATGATCGGAAATTGGCTGGGAAAGGACTTCGACCCGTTCCAGGGTCAGCGTCGGACTGAGCAGAATGTGGTCCAGGCAGCGCTGCGGGCGCCAACTGGGGAAGGTCGCCTCGACCTGCGGGGCGATCAGCCCGAGGTCACGCAGCGGCGAGTGTTGCAGCAGGTCAGTGGCGTGGGTGTTCATGTCGCCCATCAACACCTGATGGCGATAACCACTGATCAGTTCACGGATATAGGCCAGTTGCCGCGCCCGGGTCTTGGAACCGAGGGCCAGGTGCATCATCACCACGACCAACGCGTCCTCGCCTTCGCCAAAGCGCACCAGGATCGCGCCGCGCCCTGCGGGGCCGGGCAGCGGGTGATCTTCCAGCAACTGCGGCTTCAGCCGGCTGAGTACGCCATTGCTGTGTTGGGCGAAACGCCCGAGGTTACGGTTGAGCTGCTGGTACCAGTAGGGAAAGGCACCAAGGTGGGCGAGGTGTTCGACCTGATTGACGTAGCCCGAGCGCAGGCTGCCACCATCGGCTTCCTGCAGGGCCACCAGATCGAAGTCGCTGAGCAGGTCGCCGATCTTCTGCAGGTTCCCGGCACGCCCGGTGTGCGGCAGCAGGTGTTGCCAGCCGCGGGTCAGGTAGTGCCGGTAGCGCTCGGTGCTGATACCGACCTGGATGTTGAAGCTGAGCAGGCGCAGACGACCGTCTTCCGGGAGACTGTTCTCCACCAGATGATTTTCGTTGACCCGTGGATCACACAGGCCGGCAATCCGCTCGCTTCTCCAACGTCTCATGGTGATCGCCGCTTACTTGGCGGCACGCTCCTTGGCGATCAGTTGATCGGCAACGTTCAGCACGCCTTCCGGGCCGCCAGCAGTGCCCAGGTCGAAGCGGTATTTGCCGTTGACCACCAGGCTCGGAACACCGGTGATTTCATACTTCTTCGCCAGTTCCTTGGCCTGGTTGATCTGGCCTTTGATCGCGAAGGAGTTGAAGGTCGCCAGGAACTTGTCCTTGTCCACGCCTTGGGTTGCCAGGAAGTCGGCCATTTCGTCCGGCTTGGTCAGGTGCTTCTTCTGGTTCTGGATGGCATCGAAGACGGCGGCATGAACCTTGTGTTCCACGCCCATGGCTTCAAGAGTCAGGAACATCTGGCCGTGAGCATCCCACGGACCGCCGAACATGGCGGGAATGCGCTTGAAGTTGACGTCGGCGGGAAGTTTTTCGGACCACGGATTGATGGTCGGCTCGAATGCGTAGCAGTGCGGGCAGCCATACCAGAACAGCTCAACGACCTCGATCTTGCCCGGCTGGGACACCGGCACCGGGTTGCTCAGCTCGATATATTGCTTGCCCGCCTCGATTGGCTCGGCAGCCTGTGCAGTCATACCGAAAGCGCTGGCAGCCACCAACGCGGCGCTGAGAATCAGTTTACGCATGCTTTACTCCTGAGCAGTCATGGGTCGCCCTGAAACGACCTATCTTCTGACAGGCCAAGGCGGGTGCGAGTTCGTAAGTGTAACGGCAGTAGAACGAAAAAAGGGCGGCCGAAGCCGCCCTTTTCATGTTCGTGACGCACCATTAACCCAACGTTAAAGGTGCGCCCCCGGATCAGTGCAGACCCTGGATGTAGCTGGACAGCGCTTCGATGTCCTTGTTGCTCAGCTTGGCGGCGATCGAGCGCATGGCCATGGCGTCGCCGTCGTTGGTGCGCTCGCCTTCGCGGAACGCGGTCAACTGCTTGGCCACATAGCTGGCGTGCTGGCCGCCCAAATGCGGGAAGCCGGCGGCTGCGATACCCGCGCCATTTGGCGAGTGGCAACCGGTGCAGGCCGGCAGGCCCTTGCTCAGGTCACCGCCGCGGAACAGCTCTTCGCCACGCTTGACCAGTTTCGGATCGGCGGCACCCACGCTGCCTTTCTGGCTGGAGAAATAGGCGGCGATGTCGGCCAGGTCCTGATCGGAGAAGGCGGTGAGCATGCCGGTCATTTCCAGAACGGTGCGCTTGCCTCCCTTGATGTCGTTGAGTTGCTTCAGCAGGTATTTGTCACCCTGGCCTGCGAGCTTCGGAAAGTTCGGTGCCAGGCTGTTGCCGTCCGGATTGTGACAAGCGCCACAAACAGCGGTTTTGCTCTGACCGGCAGCGGCATCGCCAACGATAGTGCCTGCGGCATTGGCGCCGCCTGTAACGCCCAAGGTCAACAGCAGACTCACGAGTAGTTTGTTCATCAGCTAATCCAACTACGGCTAAGGGTGAAAGAGTTATGTATCGGGCCTACTGGCTCATCCATCGGATGATTGCCTGGTAGTCCTCGGCACTGCAGTCCATGCACAATCCACGCGGCGGCATAGCCTTGAAACCCTGGGTTACATGCCCGACCAACATCTCCATACCCTGCGCCAGTCTTGGCTCCCAAGCCGCACTGTCACCCGCTTTCGGTGCCTGTGGCAGCTGCCCGGCGTGACAAGCCGCACACGTGCGGTTGTACAACGCCTCGGGATCCTGTGTAGCCTGAGCGCTGAAAAACGGTATCAAGACACCGAATGCAAGCAGCCATTTCGTCATGCGAACGACCTTTCAGGGTTGGGGGTTGCACTGCGTTCTGTCGCGCAATCTGTAATTCTAGGCCCCCGTGCACATCGTCCTACGCTGGGATAATGCGCACACAAAATCTAGGGCATTATATACTCCCGTTACCGAAACGGAAACGACACCGCTTGCCGAGCCAGCCTCTGGCAACACCCAAACCGGACATCCCATGCAAGTCAAAAACCCCATCCTCGGACTTTGCCAAACGGCGAAATTCGCCATCAGCGCGGCAAAAGTCGATCAATGCCCGCCCGATGCAGGTTACGAAGTCGCCTTCGCCGGGCGTTCCAACGCCGGCAAATCCAGCGCCCTCAACACCCTGACCCACGCCAGCCTGGCCCGCACCTCGAAAACACCGGGGCGTACCCAGTTGTTGAACTTCTTCAGTCTGGACGACGATCGGCGTCTGGTCGACCTGCCGGGCTACGGATATGCAAAGGTTCCGATCCCGCTCAAGCAGCACTGGCAGCGCCACCTGGAAGCCTACCTGGGCAGCCGCGAGGCCCTGAAGGGCCTGATCCTGATGATGGATGTGCGTCACCCGATGACGGACTTCGACCGGATGATGCTCGACTGGTCGATCGCCAGCGGCATGCCGATGCACATCCTGCTGACCAAGGCCGACAAACTGACCTTTGGCGCAGCCAAGAACACCCTGCTCAAGGTGCAGTCGGAAATTCGCAAGGGTTGGGGCGAAAGCGTCACGATCCAGCTGTTTTCGGCGCCGAAACGCCAAGGTCTGGAAGAGGCCTACGCGGTGCTGGCACGCTGGATGGAATTGGCTGACAAGCCCGCAGAATAAGGCTTCGGTGGCTTTTGCCCGGCAAACGCCGGGCAAAAAAAACCCCGGACTTCGTATGGGGAGGGGGAAGTTCGGGGTTCAAGTTCCGAACCGCTAGGGCGGGGTCCGGATATCTGCCAACACTTAACACAACATAGGAGCATTGAAGGGCTTCACCAGCCATTCAGTACCTCTGAGTAGCGATTCACCGGTTTAGTTCCTGAGCCGTGAAAACTATTTGCGATAAGTAGGAAAATTCTTAAGACCAACCCCGCCAGCGAGACAAATGCCGCGACCTTATGCCGCAGCATTTCCCTGCATTTTCAATGCGCTTCGTCCCAATTCGCGCCAATTCCGACATCAACCAGCAGCGGAACATCCAGTTGCGCGGCGCCGCTCATGTGCGGGCGAATTTCTTCACGAACCTGTTCCACCAGGTCTTCGCGCACCTCCAGCACCAGTTCGTCGTGTACCTGGAGGATCACCCGGGCATCCAGCCCCGAGCTGTGCAGCCAGTTATCCACCGCCACCATGGCGCGCTTGATGATGTCGGCGGCCGTGCCCTGCATCGGCGCGTTGATCGCGGTGCGCTCAGCGCCGGCACGTTCCTGCGGGCGGCTTGAATTGATGGCCGGCAAGTACAACCGGCGGCCGAACAGGGTTTCCACGTAGCCCTGTTCCGCAGCCTGCTTGCGGGTGCTCTCCATGTATTCGCGAACGCCGGGGTAGCGGGCGAAATAGGCATCGATGTAGGCCTTGGCCTGCTTGGTTTCGACGCCGATGTCCTTGCCCAGCTTCTTCGCGCCCATGCCGTAGATCAGACCGAAATTGATCGCCTTGGCGCTGCGCCGTTGGTCGGAAGTCACCGCCTCCAGCGGCACGTTGAACACTTCCGCGGCGGTGGCGGTGTGCACGTCCAGGCCGTTGCGGAAGGCGTTCATCAAGCCCTCGTCGCGGGACAGGTGCGCCATGATGCGCAATTCAATCTGCGAGTAGTCCGCCGCCAGCAGCTTGTAGCCCTTGGGCGCGACGAACGCCTGGCGAATGCGCCGGCCTTCGGCGGTGCGCACCGGGATGTTCTGCAGGTTCGGATCGCTCGACGACAGCCGACCAGTGGCAGCCACCGCCTGCCCGTAGGAGGTATGGATGCGACCGGTGCGCGGGTTGATCTGCTCCGGCAGGCGGTCGGTATAGGTGCTCTTGAGCTTGCTCAGCGAGCGGTACTGCATCAGCACCTTCGGCAGCGGATAGCCTTCCTCGGCCAGTTCGTCCAGAACCTCTTCGGCGGTGGACGGCTGGCCCTTCGCGGTCTTTTTCAGCACCGGCAGGCCGAACTTGTCGTAGAGGATCGCGCCAAGCTGACGCGGCGAGCCGAGGTTGAACTCCTCGCCGGCC
The DNA here is from genome assembly GCF_025466035.1 of Pseudomonas sp. 20P_3.2_Bac5. Lineage (NCBI taxonomy): Bacteria > Pseudomonadati > Pseudomonadota > Gammaproteobacteria > Pseudomonadales > Pseudomonadaceae > Pseudomonas > Pseudomonas sp. 20P_3.2_Bac5. The sequence goes on from NZ_JANLOA010000130.1 coordinate 40,717, forward strand.
AACTCAATGGCTTCGCGCTCCAGCGCGGCCATCTTGTCGCCCAGTTCCTGGCTCTGGATTTTCAGCAGGTCTGCATCCACCAGCGCACCCTGGCGCTCGATCCGCGCCAGTACCGGCACCAGCGGCATCTCGATGTCGGTCAGCACGCTGGCCAGGCTCGGGATGGCCTGCAGTTGCGGGAACAGCGCCTGGTGCAGGCGCAAGGTCACGTCGGCGTCTTCGGCGGCGTAAGGCCCGGCCTTCTCCAGCGGGATCTGGTCGAAGGTCAGTTGCTTGGCGCCTTTGCCGGCGATGTCCTGGAAGGTGATGGTGGTGTGTTCCAGGTACTTCTTCGCCAGGCTGTCCATGTCGTGACGGATGGCCGTGGAATTGAGCACGTAGGATTCGAGCATGGTGTCGAACGCCACGCCGCGCACTTCGATGCCATTGGCCTGATCACCCTCGATGGCGCAGTTGGCGAGGATGTTCATGTCGAACTTGGCGTGCTGGCCGACCTTGAGCTTGGCCGGGTCTTCCAGCAACGGCTTGAGCGCACGCAACACCTGACTGCGGTCCAGTTGCACTGGCGCGTCGGGGTAGCTGTGGGTCAGGGGGATGTACGCCGCTTCATGCGCCTTCACCGCGAACGAGACGCCGACCAGTTGCGCCTGGTGGGCGTCGATCCCGGTGGTTTCCGTATCGAAGGCGAACAGCGGGGCATCCTTGAGTTTCTGCAGCCAGACGTCGAAACGCGCCTGGTCGAGGATGGTTTCGTACTCTGGAGCGGCCGGCGCTACGACCTCGGCAGCGACCGCCGCCTCGGGCGTGGCAGCCGCCGCCGTCAGGTTCAGCGCAGCCGCTGGCGCTGGTTGCGCTGCACGGCGGACTTCCCGGTCGAGGTCGTCGATCCAACCCTTGAACTCCAGCAGGGTGTACAGCTCCCGCAGTTTCTCGCGGTCCGGCTCGCGCAGGTGCAGGTCGTCCAGGCCCACGTCCAGTTCGACATCGCACTTGATGGTCGCCAGTTGATAGGAGAGGAAGGCCATCTCCTTGTGCTCCAGCAGCTTGGCCGGCAGGGTCTTGGCCCCGCGGATCGGCAGGGCCGGAACCTGGTCGAGATTTTCATAGAGTTCTTTCAGGCCGCCGTTCACCCCGACCAGCAGGCCGACGGCGGTCTTCTCGCCGACGCCCTTGACCCCGGGAATGTTGTCGGCGGTATCGCCCATCAGCGCCAGCAGGTCGATGATCTGCTCCGGCGCGACACCGAATTTCCCTTTTACGCCTTCGATGTCGAGCACGGTTCCGGTCATGGTGTTGACCAGCGTAATGTGCTCGTCGACCAGTTGGGCCATGTCCTTGTCACCGGTGGAAACCACCACCGGACGGGACGCCGCCGCACTGCTGCGGGCCAGGGTGCCGATCACGTCGTCGGCCTCGACCCCTTCCACGCACAGCAGCGGGAAACCCAAGGCGCGGACCGCGGCGTGGAGGGGCTCGATCTGCACGCGCATGTCGTCGGGCATGCTTGGGCGGTTGGCCTTGTAGTCGGCGAACAGCTCGTCGCGGAAGGTCCCGCCCTTGGCGTCGAACACCACCGCGAACGGGCTTTCGGGGTATTGCTTGCGCAGGCTCCTGAGCATGTTCAACACCCCCTTGACCGCGCCGGACGGCATGCCTTTCGAGGTGGTCAGCGGCGGCAGCGCATGGAAGGCGCGGTAGAGGTAAGAAGAACCGTCCACCAGGACGAGGGGGGTTTGGCTCATGAGCGGAATCAACCTTTTCGACGGGCCCGGCGCTAGAATGTCCGGAACATTGACGACAAAGGGACAAGGTTATCATGGGTACATTAAATCGCCTGTTGTTGCTCGGCCTGCTCGCTGCCGCTCCTGTCGCGGCCATTGCAGCAGACGACGCGCCCTCCGCCGACCCAGACGTAACCATTCGCCAGGAAGGTGACAAAACCATTCAGGAGTACCGTCAGAACGGGTTCCTGTACGCAATCAAGGTCACACCGAAAGGGGGCAAGCCCTACTTTCTGGTGCGCGCGGACGGCACCGATGCCAACTTCATCCGCTCCGACCAACCCGACATGCTGATTCCGGCCTGGAAGATCTTCGAGTGGTAACGCGGACCTTTAACATCCACCCGGCACGTCGATACGACGTGCCCGTATGAGCAGTTTTTGACCATGTCTGTCTTCACCCCCCTGACCCGGCCCGAGCTGGAAACCTTTCTGGCCCCTTACGGACTGGGTCGCCTGCGGGACTTCCAGGGCATTGCCGCCGGCACCGAGAACAGCAACTTCTTCATCAGCCTCGAACAGGGTGAGTTCGTGCTGACGCTGGTCGAACGCGGGCCGATCCAGGACCTGCCGTTCTTCATCGAACTGCTCGACGTGCTGCACGAAGCCGACCTGCCGGTGCCCTACGCGCTGCGCACCACCGATGGCGACGCCCTGCGCGAACTGGCCGGCAAGCCGGCGCTGCTGCAGCCACGCCTGGCCGGCAAGCACATCAAGGTCACCAACAACCAGCATTGCATCCAGGTCGCCGCGTTCGTCGCGCACGTTCACTTGGCAACCCGCGGCAAGGTGCTGGAGCGCAAGACCGACCGTGGCCTGGACTGGATGCTGGAAACCGGCAACGAACTGATGGGCCGCCTGACCCCGGAACAGCAGGCGCTGCTACAGGCCAGCCTGGACGAGATCGTCGCCCACCAGCCACAGATCATGGCGCTGCCACGGGCCAACCTGCACGCCGACCTGTTCCGCGACAACGCGCTGTTCGAAGGCACGCACCTGACCGGCGTGATCGACTTCTACAACGCCTGCTCCGGACCGATGCTCTACGACCTGGCGATCGCCCTGAACGACTGGTGCTGCGACGAAGCCGGCGAAATCGACCCGGCCCGCGCCCGCGCCTTCCTCGGCGCCTACGCGGCGCTGCGCCCGTTCACCGCGGCCGAAGCCCAGCTCTGGCCGGTGATGTTGCGGGTGGCGTGTGTGCGGTTCTGGCTGTCGCGGCTGATTGCCGCCGAGTCCTTTGCGGGGATGGATGTGTTGATCCATGACCCGGCGGAGTTCGAGGTGCGCCTGAAGGCGCGGCAGGATGTGGAGCTGGCGTTGCCGTTTGCGCTTTGAGCCTCTAAAAGCATCGCTGCGGTTCGGGGCGCCGAACCGCAGCGATTGCAGCCGCTACAGACTTTCCAGACACCCCGCCAACCCATTCCCCAGGTTATCCAGCAACTGCTCATACCCCTGAGCAGTCACCGGCAGCGTGCCGCCCAGTGCATCCAGTTCCGCCAGTTTCACCGGCAACCCCGCCGTCAGGGTCTCGGCCAGACGCGGCCGCAGCGGCGGTTCGCTGAACACGCAGGTCTTGCCTGCTTCCTGAAGGCGCTTGCGCATCGCCGCGACATGCTGGGCGCCCGGCTGGACTTCCGCCGCCACGCTGAACACGCCCGCGTGCTTCAGGCCATACGCCGACTCGAAGTAATCGAACGCCTCATGGAAGACGAAGAACGGCTTGCCCGCCACGCCCGCAACACGCTCTTTCAAGCGCTGGTCCAGCGCGTCGAGGCGCTGTTCGAAGGCTTTCAGGTTGCTCTGGTAACGCGCGGCGTTGGCCGGATCCGCAGCACTCAGGTCGGCACTCATGCGCCCGGCGATCACCCGCGCGTTGACCGTCGACAGCCACAAATGCGCATCAAGGCTGCCGGGGCGGTGGTCGTGATCGTGCTCATCGGCATCGTCGCCGTGTTCTTCATGTTCATCGTGAGACTGGCTGTCCTCGCCAAAATGGCGCAGGTGCATGCCCGGCAGGCTCTGCACCGCGACGGTCGGCTTGCTGCGGCCATTCAGCACCCGCGGCAGGAAACCTTCCATGTCCGGGCCGATCCAGTACAGCAGGTCGACCTCGGCCACCCGCCGCACATCCGACGGGCGCAGCGCGTAATGATGCGGCGACGCCCCTGGCGGCAGCAGCACTTCAGGCTTGCCGACACCGTCCTGGACCGCCGCGGCGATCAGTTGCAGAGGCTGGATGCTGGTCAGTACGCGTACCTCGGCGTGCGCCGGGAGGACGACCAGGGTTGAGACAAAAGCGACAAAAAGGGCAAAAAATCGGGACACGATGACCACTCAATGAGGCAAAGACAGGTAACATAATAACGTCTCTCCTCAAAACCGTCGCCGCCCATGCCCAATACTCCGCTGGCCAACCGCCCACACGACCATTCCCATTGCGTCCACACCGCCCTGGCCGAAGCCGATGCGCTGTGCGCGCGCCAAGGGGTGCGCCTGACCGCCCTGCGCCGTCGCGTGCTGGAGCTGGTCTGGCAAAGCCACAAGCCGCTGGGCGCCTACGACATCCTCGGCGTGCTCAGCGAGCAGGACGGCCGCCGCGCCGCGCCACCGACCGTCTATCGGGCGCTGGATTTCCTGCTGGAAAACAGCCTGGTCCACCGCATCGCCTCGCTCAACGCCTTCATCGGCTGCAACCACCCCGAGCACGCCCACCAGGGCCAGTTCCTGATCTGCCGCGAATGCCACGTGGCGATCGAGCTGGAACAGGCGGCGATCAGCGACGCGATCATCGACAGCGCCAAGGATGTCGGCTTCAGCGTGGAAGCGCAGACCGTCGAAGTGGTCGGCCTCTGCGGCAACTGCCGGAGCGCCTGATGAGCAACGCTCTGATCCGCCTGCAGCAGGTGGGCGTCTCGTTTGCCGGGCAGACCATCCTCGACAGCATCGACCTGACCGTCGAGCCCGGCCAGATCGTCACCCTGATCGGCCCCAACGGCGCCGGCAAGACCACGCTGGTGCGCGCCGTGCTCGGCCTGCTCAAGCCTGGGACCGGCAGCGTCTGGCGCAAGCCGAAGCTGCGTATCGGCTATATGCCGCAGAAACTCCAGGTGGACGCCACGCTACCGCTGTCGGTGCTGCGCTTCCTGCGTCTGGTGCCGGGTGTGGACCGCGCCGCCGCGATGAGCGCGCTGGAAGAAGTGGGCGCCGAACAGGTCATCGACAGCCCGATCCAGACCATCTCCGGCGGTGAAATGCAGCGCGTGCTGCTGGCCCGGGCGCTGCTGCGCGAACCCGAGCTGCTGGTGCTGGACGAGCCGGTGCAGGGCGTCGATGTCGCCGGCCAGGCCGAGCTGTACAGCCTGATCACCCGCCTGCGCGACCGCCATGGTTGCGGCGTGCTAATGGTGTCCCACGACCTGCACCTGGTGATGAGCACCACCGACCAGGTGGTCTGCCTCAACCGCCACGTCTGCTGTTCCGGGCATCCGGAACAGGTCAGCGGCGACCCGGCGTTCGTCGAGCTGTTCGGCAAGAACGCGCCAAGCCTGGCCATCTATCACCACCATCACGACCACAGCCACGACCTGCATGGCTCGGTCGTCGCACCCGCCAAGGGCGGACATGTTCACGGAGACAACTGCAAGCATGGCTGATTTCCTGCTTTACGCCCTGCTCGCGGGCCTGGCCCTGGCGCTGGTCGCCGGCCCTCTGGGATCGTTCGTGGTCTGGCGGCGCATGGCCTATTTCGGCGACACCCTGTCCCACGCCGCACTGCTCGGCGTCGCCCTCGGTTTCATGCTCGACATCAGCCCGGCCCTGGCCGTCACCGTCGGCTGCCTGCTGCTGGCGCTGCTGCTGGTGACGCTGCAACAACGCCAGCCGCTGGCCTCGGACACGCTGCTGGGGATCCTCGCGCCCAGCACGCTGTCGCTGGGCCTGGTGGTGCTGAGCTTCATGCACGACGTGCGCATCGACCTGATGGCCTACCTGTTCGGCGACCTGCTGGCGATCAGCCCCGGCGACCTGGCCTGGATCCTCGGCGGCAGCGCCGCAGTGCTGCTGTTGATGGTGGTGTTGTGGCGGCCGCTGCTGGCGGTCACCGTGCACGAGGAACTGGCCCGGGTCGAAGGCCTGCCGGTCACCGGCCTGCGCCTGGCGCTGATGCTGCTGATCGCCGTTGTGATCGCCGTGGCAATGAAGATCGTCGGCGTGCTGCTGATCACCTCACTGCTGATCATTCCCGCCGCCGCGGCCCAGCGCCACGCCCGCTCGCCCGAGCAGATGGCCCTGGGCGCCAGCCTGCTGGGCGTGCTCGCGGTGTGCGGCGGACTGGCCATGTCGTGGTTCAAAGACACCCCGGCCGGCCCGTCGATCGTGGTCTGTGCCGCGGTGCTATTCTTGCTGAGCCTGGCCATTCCCAAGCGTTGACCGGCGTCCGGACGCCACCTGCGCGGCGGGCGTCCGGCAGCACGATTTACCCGCCAGCCTTCGAAGGAATGATGTTCGACGCCATGGACTGGGTGTAGACTTGCTCGTTTTTTGCGCAAATAGAGAGTCGTAGGAATGAAGCCGTTCGCGTCCCGTTATCTGCTCCTTGCCGCGTTTTCCCTGATCCTGACCGCTTGCGCCAGCAAGCCGGTCGAAAGCACCGTCGTGCCGGCCGCGCCGGATGCCTGGCAACAACTGCAACAAAGCATCGCCAGCAACGAACTGGCCACCGCCGAGGACCAGTTGGCAACCCTGCAAACCGAATCGCCCAACGACAGCCGCGTCGAGCAATACCAGCGGCAACTGGCCGAGGCCTACCTGCAACGCAGCCAGATCGTCCTGCAGAAAGGTGATGTGAATGCCGCCGCAACCGCTTTGGCGCGCGCTCGCGCACTGATGCCCAAGGCCCCGGCGCTGACTGGCGGCGTCAACGGCGCCATCGCCCAGGCGCGCAAGGCCGAGCTGGACAAGGCCGAAGCTGCGCTCAAGGCTGCCGAAGCCAAGCCCAAGGCCAAGCTGATTGATCCCACCGCGCCGAGCACGGTGATCGCCCTGGATATCCGCGAGATCGGCAAACTGCGTCGCCAGCTCGATGACATTGCCACCGACGTGGTCAATTACCAGTGCGACGTGCTTTTCCAGGTGCCGCGTACGGCCGATTACCCGTGGCTTTCGGGTTTACTGGCCAAGCGGGTGAACAAGCGCGATCCGGATTTCGAGTTGCAGGTGCGCAATGAAATCCACCGCAATCAGCCGGCGCAGGTGGTTCTGACTCCCCGTCGCAGCGAGTGATTTAAAGATCCCTCTTCGAATCTGGGGCCCTTTCGCGAGCAAGCTCGCTCCTACAGTTGGATCTGTAGAAGCGAGCTTGCCGGGCGCCGAACCGTCGCGAAGGGCTTAGGCCGGAATTGCCTTGGCCGCCGCCTCCCGCTCCCACACCCGATGCTTGCCGATCGCGGCAATGAACGCCTTGACCGTTTTGCCATCGCTGCCCGCCAGCAAACCGCTGTCGGCCTTGAGGTTGAGGCTGTCGAACCAGCCTTTCGCGGCCGCATCGCCCGCGACGGGCTTGAGGTGCTTGTAGGCTTCGAGAATGAAGTGCACCGCCACGCCGTCGCCTTTCAGCGCATCCAGCACCGACTTGCCACTGGCGATCCATACCGCGTCGAAAATCACGGACGGCATGCCCTCCATCGACGCGTCCACCGCCAGCGGTTTGCCCGCGGACGTCTTGACCGGCGCCGAGGTCGGGCCCAGCACCTTGATCTGCAGGCTTTCCGCTTCCAGCGCCTTGACCAGTTTGTCGGTTTCGGCGGCGTCGACACCGTCGGCCACCAGCAGCGCCACCTTGCGGCCCTTGATGCCTTCGCCCGGATGATTCATCTGGCTGAGCGCCGGCGAGGCCTTGAGCGATGAGTCAGGCGTATCCAGGGTTCCGGCGGTCGGGGCCGGCAGGCCGAGGTTAGCGGCGACCTTCGCCGCCAGGTCCAGGTCGATATTGGCGAGGATTTCATTCACCTCGCGCACGCGGATGTGCTCGCGCTCGACCTTGCCCAACTCGAAGCTGTAGGCCGCGACGATATGCGCCTGCTCGTTCGGGCTCATGCTGTGGAAAAACAGCCGGGCCTGGGAGAAGTGATCGCCGAACGACTCGCTGCGCTGACGGATCTTGTGCGCCTCGATGCGTTCCGGGTACGACTCGAAACCGCCGTCACGCGGGCCGGGCGGGGTTTCTTTCGGCCAGCCGCCGTCGATGGAGTTGGGCTCGTAGGAGGTGCGGCCCTTGTCAATGGTGACGCGGTGCAGGGCGTCGCGCTGGCCGTTATGGTTCGGCGCCAGCGGGCGGTTGATCGGGATTTCGTGGAAGTTCGGCCCGCCCAGGCGGCTGATCTGGGTGTCGGTGTAGGAGAACAGCCGGCCCTGCAGCAACGGGTCGTTACTAAAATCGATGCCCGGCACGATATGCCCAGGACAGAACGCCACCTGTTCGGTCTCGGCGAAGAAGTTGTCCGGGTTGCGGTTGAGCACCAGCCGGCCCAGCGGGGTTACCGGCACCAGCTCCTCGGGGATGATCTTGGTCGGGTCGAGCAGGTCGAATTCGAACTTGTGTTCGTCGGCCTCCGGCACGATCTGCACGCCAAATTCCCATTCCGGGTAATTGCCGGTTTCGATGGCCTCCCAGAGGTCGCGGCGATGGTAGTCGGTGTCTTTGCCGGCGAGTTTCTGCGCTTCGTCCCAAAGCAGCGACAGCACGCCCTGTTTCGGCTTCCAGTGGAATTTGACGAAACTGGCCACGCCCTCGGCGTTGACCAGGCGGAAGGTGTGCACGCCGAAGCCTTCCATGGTTCGCAGGCTTTTCGGAATGGCCCGGTCAGACATGGCCCAAATCACCATGTGCGCCGACTCCGGCACCAGCGAGACGAAGTCCCAGAAGGTGTCGTGGGCCGAGCCGCCCGTGGGGATCTCGTTGTGCGGTTCGGGCTTCACGGCGTGGACGAAGTCGGGAAACTTGATCGCGTCCTGGATGAAGAACACCGGCATGTTGTTGCCAACCAGGTCGAAATTGCCCTCATCGGTGTAGAACTTCACGGCAAAGCCGCGCACATCGCGCACGGTGTCGCCCGAGCCGCGAGGGCCCTGGACGGTGGAGAAACGGACGAACACCGGGGTGATCTTTTCCGGGTCTTGAAGAAAACCGGCCTTGGTCAGCGCGGCGTGGTTCTCGTAGGACTGGAAAAAGCCGTGGGCGCCGACACCCCGGGCATGGACGATGCGTTCCGGAATGCGTTCGTGGTCAAAATGCGTGATTTTCTCGCGCATGATGAAGTCTTCCAGCAGCGACGGCCCGCGGTCGCCTGCCTTGAGGCTGTTCTGGTTGTCGGCGACTTTCACGCCCTGGTTGGTGCGCAAGGCCTGGCCCGTGGCGTCGCTGCGCACCGTCTCGAGGCTCTGCAGCTTAGCGTTGGTGTTGGCCCGGTCGGGGGTGTCGACACCGGCGAGCTGGCTTTCCCGCGGCGGGTTCTTCTTGCTGGGCATGATCTGCTTTCCTCATCAGTCGTCAGGCGCCCTTCGCGGGCTTGTTCTGTTAGTGACTGGGGCGGCAAGCCAGGCGTTCCATCGGATGTGGCGACCACTGATCGCGTTATTCCCGCGACGTTGGTCCAATACGAAATAAATGCTAAGAACCTCTATACGAACAGGCTAAAATGCGCGACCGGCTAACCGCTGACCCCCTTTCCATGCGCCCCACAAGGTTCGCTACGTGATCGAGTTTCAACAAGTCCACAAGACCTACCGCGTCGCCGGTAGGGACATTCCCGCGCTGCACCCCACCAGCCTGAGCATCGACAACGGCCAGGTGTTCGGCCTGATCGGCCATTCCGGTGCCGGCAAAAGTACGCTGCTGCGTCTGATCAATCGCCTGGAAGCCCCGAGCGGCGGCAAGATCATCGTCGATGGCGAGGACGTGACCGCGTTCGACGCCAACGCCCTGCGCCGTTTCCGCCAGCAGGTCGGGATGATCTTCCAGCACTTCAACCTCCTCGCCTCCAAGACCGTGGCCGACAACGTCGCCCTGCCACTGACCCTGGCCGGCGAGCTGTCGCGCAAGGACATCGACGCGCGGGTCAGCGAGCTGCTGGCGCGGGTCGGGTTGTCCGAGCATGCGAAGAAATATCCGGCGCAGTTGTCGGGCGGACAGAAGCAGCGCGTCGGCATCGCCCGCGCCCTGTCGACCCAGCCGAAGATTCTGCTGTGCGACGAAGCCACCAGCGCCCTCGACCCGCAGACCACCGCCTCGGTGCTGCAACTGCTGGCCGAGATCAACCGCGAGCTGAAACTGACCATCGTGCTGATCACCCATGAAATGGACGTGATCCGCCGTGTCTGCGACCAGGTTGCAGTGATGGACGCCGGCCAGATCGTCGAGCAGGGCACGGTGACCGAGGTGTTCCTGCACCCGAAACACCCGACCACCAAGCGCTTCGTCCAGGAAGACGAGCAAGTCGACGAAGCCGAGCAGCGCGACGACTTCGCCCACGTACCGGGCCGCATCGTGCGCCTGACCTTCCAGGGCGACGCCACCTACGCGCCGCTGCTGGGCACCGTGGCCCGCGAGACGGGCGTGGACTACAGCATCCTTGCCGGGCGCATCGACCGCATCAAGGACACTCCGTATGGGCAACTGACCCTGGCCGTCACCGGCGGCGACATGGAAGCGGCGTTCGCCCGCTTCACCGCGGCTGACGTTCACATGGAGGTACTGCGCTGATGGACGCCCTGAGTTTCTTCGCCAACGTCGACTGGTCCGAGATCTGGCTGGCCACCGGCGACACCATGATCATGCTGTTCGGCTCGCTATTGTTCACCGTGCTGCTGGGCTTGCCACTGGGCGTGCTGCTGTTCCTCTGCGGGCCGCGGCAGATGTTCGAACAGAAGGGCGTGTATGCGCTGCTGTCGCTGATCGTCAACATCCTGCGCTCGCTGCCGTTCATCATCCTGCTGATCGTGATGATTCCGGTGACGGTGTTGATCACCGGCACCTCGCTGGGCGTGGCCGGGGCCATCCCGCCGCTGGTGGTCGGTGCCACGCCGTTCTTCGCGCGCCTGGTGGAAACCGCGCTGCGCGAGGTTGACCGCGGCATCATCGAGGCGACCCAGTCGATGGGCGCCACCACCCGCCAGATCATCGTCAATGCCCTGCTGCCGGAAGCGCGGCCGGGTATCTTCGCCGCCATCACCGTGACCGCTATCACCCTGGTGTCCTACACCGCGATGGCGGGTGTGGTCGGTGCCGGCGGTCTGGGTGACCTGGCCATCCGCTTTGGCTACCAGCGTTTCCAGACCGACGTGATGATCGTCACCGTGGTCCTGCTGCTGATCCTGGTTCAAGTTCTGCAGAGCGTCGGCGACAAACTGGTTGTGCATTTTTCCCGTAAGTAATGGGTCGGCGCTGCCGACACGCCGGGGGTCGTGATGGCCCCCTCAAGGAGTGATGGAATGAAAAAACTGCTTGTTGCTGTCGCCGCCTTCGCGGCCATCTCCGCCAATGCCGCGGAAACCCTGAGCGTCGCGGCGACCGCCGTGCCGCACGCCGAGATCCTCGAATTCGTGAAGCCGACCCTGGCCAAAGAAGGCGTGGACCTGAAAGTGAAGGTGTTCACTGACTACATCCAGCCGAACGTGCAGGTTGCCGAAAAGCGCCTGGACGCCAACTTCTTCCAGCACCAGCCGTACCTGGATGAGTTCAACAAGGGCAAGGGCACCAATCTGGTGAGCATTGCCGGCGTGCACCTGGAGCCACTGGGCGCCTACTCGAGCAAGTTCAAGAAGCTGGACGAAATCCCGTCGGGCGCCAACGTGGTCATCCCGAACGACGCCACCAACGGCGGCCGCGCGCTGCTGCTGCTGCAGAAGGCTGGCCTGATCAAGCTGAAAGACGCGGCCAACATCCTGTCCACGCCGAAAGACATCGCCGAAAACCCGAAAGACCTGAAGATCCGCGAACTGGAAGCCGCCACCCTGCCGCGCGTGCTGACCCAGGTCGACCTGGCGCTGATCAACACCAACTACGCGCTGGAAGCCAAGCTGAACCCGGAGAAAGACGCGCTGATCATCGAAGGCAGCGACTCGCCTTACGTGAACATCCTGGTTGCCCGTCCGGACAACAAAGACTCCGACGCGCTGAAGAAACTGGTCGGTGCGCTGCACTCGCCTGAGGTGAAGCAGTTCATCCTCGAGAAGTACAAGGGCGCGGTTATTCCGGCGTTCTGATCTATCTGCATCGCGAGCGAGCTCGCTCCTACAGGTTCTCTGTAGGCGCGAGCTTGTCAGGGCACCGAACCGTCGCGATGGCCCGCCTCAATCCCGCTTCACCAACCCCGGCAATTGCGCTACCAGCTTCTGGTTGTTGAACGGCGCCCGTATAAAGCCCCGCTGCGCGCCATCCGGTCCGATCACCGCGAGGTTGCCGCTGTGATCCACGGTGTACCCCTCCTTGCTGGTATCCGCCGGAATGAACGGAATGCTCAGGGCATTCGCCAGTTTCTGCGTCGCTTCCAGCGAGCCGGTCAGGCCGCGGAAATCCTTGTCGAAATAACCCAGGTATTGCTTGAGCTGAGCCGGCGTGTCGCGGTTCGGGTCGACGCTGACCAGCACCACCTGCATCCGCTCCACCGCCTCTTTCGGCAGCTCACTCTTCACCTGCCGCAATTGCGCCAGGGTCGTCGGGCAGATGTCCGGGCAGAAGGTGTAGCCGAAGAACACCAGCGACCACTTGCCCTTCAACTGGTCCACGCGCACCGGCTGGCCGTTTTCGTCGCTCATTTCAAGCTCCGGCACCGCGCGGCTCTGCGGCAGCAGGATGATGCCGGCGTCGATCAGCTCGGCCGGGTTGCCCTGGCTGCGACCGCTGAGCACTTTGTTGATGGTAAGCCCGAGAATCAATGCGACCAGGGCGACGAGGATAAAGACGGTTTTCTGGGTTCGAGTCATAGATTCAGTAGTAGGTAGTGGTCTACGAGCAGCGCGATGAACAGCAGGAACAAGTACCAGACAGAGTACTTGAAGGTCTTGATCGCAGCGTGCGGCCGAACGCCACGGTACAACACCCAGGCCCACTGCAGGAAGCGCGCCCCCAGCAGCACGGCACAGGCCAGGTAAAGCGGCCCACTCATATGGATGGCATACGGCAGCAGGCTCACCGCCAGCAATACGCAGGTGTAAAGCAGGATGTGCACCTTGGTGTAGTGCTCGCCGTGGGTCACCGGCAGCATCGGGATGTCGGCCTTGGCGTATTCGGCCTTGCGGTGGATGGCCAGGGCCCAGAAGTGCGGCGGGGTCCAGGCGAAGATGATCAGCACCAGCAGCAGCGGTTCGGCGCTCAGATGCCCGCTTACCGCCACCCAGCCCAACAGCGGCGGCGCCGCGCCGGCCAGTCCGCCGATCACGATGTTCTGCGGTGTCGCGCGCTTGAGAAAGCCGGTGTAGATCACCGCGTAGCCCAGCAGCGAGGCCAGGGTCAGCCAGGCGGTGAGGGCGTTGGTGAAGGTCAGCAGCAGGGTCAGGCCGACCAGCGCCAGCAGCAGCGCGAACAGCATCGCCGGCAGCGGCGCCACCCGGCCTTCGGCCAGCGGTCGTTTGTGGGTGCGGGCCATCAGCGCGTCGATCCGCCGGTCCACTACGTGGTTCACCGCCGCCGCCGCGCCGGCGCAACAGCCGATGCCCAGGTTGCCGAACAGCAGCACGGTCCAGGGCACCCCGGCGCGCGTCGCGAGGAACATGCCCACCAGCGAGGTGATGAGCATCAGCACCACCACCTTGGGTTTGGTCAGTTCCAGATAGTCACGCCAGCCGGCCTGGCTCTGGCTTTCGGTCAGAAGCGCTGCCATGGATTGTCTCCCAGATAATGAAGGTCACCCGCAAGCCTGAGCGGGGTAAGCCGCCAGCCCGGGCTGACGCGGCGCGCGCGTGGCTGCATGGCCAGGCGGGTGCGGTAATTGACCAGCACCATGGTCAGCAGCAATCCGGCGCCGCCGGCGTTGTGCGCGACCGCCACGGCCAGCGGCAGGTGGAACACCACGTTGCTGATGCCCAGGGCGATTTGTATGAACAGCGCCGCCAGCACCAGCTTGGCCAGGCGCCGCAAGCCGACGCGGTGCAGTTGCCAGGCCAGCACCAGCGCCACGCAGGTGACCAGCATCGCGCCGAGCCGGTGGGTGAGGTGGATGGCGGTGCGGGCCTCGCTGTCGAGCTGGCCGCCCAGGTAGTTGGGGCCGATGTGCTGGGTGAGGTGGAAGCCGTTGGCGAAGTCCGCCTCCGGCCACCATTGCCCGTGGCACGTTGGCAGGTCGATGCAGGCCACCGCCGCGTAGTTGGCGCTGACCCAGCCCCCCAAGGCGACCTGCCCGATCACCAGCAACAACGCCGCGGCCGCCAACCGACGCAGTCGTCGCGGCAGACCGGGCAGCGGCATATAGGCGCGGGACAGGCGCAAGCTGAGCAGGAACAGCAGGCTCAAGGTGGCAAAGCCACCGAGCAGGTGCGCCGTCACCACCTGCGGCCAGAGTTGCAGGGTCACGGTCCACATGCCGAACGCCGCCTGCACCAGCACCACCCCGAGCACGATCAGTGGCAGGCGATAGGGCTGGCCGTCATGCCCATGGCGGCGCAGCGCCTGCACCGCGAGCATGGCGATCACCAGGGCCAGGGTGCCGGCGAAATAGCGGTGGACCATCTCGTTGCGGCCCTTGTGCGCTTCCACCGGCGAGTCGGGGAAGTTCAGCTCGGCGTGGGCCAGTTGCGCTTCGGTCTTGGGCACGCTGATGAAGCCGTAGCAGCCCGGCCAGTCCGGGCAGCCGAGGCCGGCGTGGGTGAGGCGGGTGTAGGCGCCGAGCAGCACCACCAGCAGCGCCAGCCCGGTGGCGAACACAGCGAGGCGATATCCAGGTCGGGTCATGACGTGCTCCTAACCGATGTTGGACAGTTTGAGCAGGTGGCGCAGGTCGTTGAGCACGTCCTTGCCCTTGACCCGTGCGTCGTAGCGCAACACCAGGTTGCCGTGAGGATCGACGATCCACAGTTGCGCCTCGCCGCGGTTGGGAATGGTCGCGCCATAGCGCGTCGGGTCCAGTGCGTAGCGCTGCAATTGCGGGTATTCGCGCTCGACCCGCGCCAGGTACTCGCCGCTCAGCGGTTCCGTGCTGGCCAGGGCGTGGCTGGCGCGGCCGGCGTCGCGGGCCAGGCCGATGTTGATCTGGCGGGCCAGGTAGACCAGTTGCTGGCAGTCCACCGCGCACTCCTTCGGCGTGGTGACCAGCAACTGCCAGCGCTGGTCGTCGGACTGCACGCCAAGGTCGGCCAGGCTCTGGCCATTGCCGATCATCTCGCCGTGGTAGCTGCGGCCTTCCGGCACCCAGAACTGCAGTTTGTACATGCCGGTGGCGAGCAGCATCGGCCCCACCACCACCAGCAAAATCAGGATGAGCTGCAAACGCCCCCAGGCCCGGCCGCGTGGCGCCTTGCCTTCAGACATGTCGAGTGGACCCGTGGCGACTCCCATGCTGTTGCTCCTTTTTATTGTTTTGATGCCAACCGAAATAGAGGAAGAGAACGATCAGGGCCAGCGCCAGGGCGAACCACTGCACGGCGTAACCCAGGTGTTTTTCCGGCCCGAGGGCGACCACCGGCCAGTCCACCCGGAAACTGCCGGGCCCCGGTTCCAGGCGCAGTTCATGGGCGTAGCCGTCGCGGGCGAGTTGAGTCCAGAGGTGGCTGGCGTCGATGCTGTTGAGCAGCCGCGGCCAGTCGCCGTTCGGCGCATCGGCGCGCAGCAGGAAGCTGGCGCCCGGCGCGATATAGACCCAGGCGGTGAGGTTCAGGGTGTGCTGCGGCGTGTCGAAGGCCACCGGCACGCGCCGGTCGGGCCAGGGCAGCCAGCCGCGATTGACCAGCCACCAGCGCTGGCTCGGCTCATCGAAGAACGGTTGCAGCAGTTCGACGCCGGCGTGGCCATCGCGCATGCGGCTGTCCAGCAGCAGGCTGTGCTGGGCATCGAATTGACCGCGAAGGTGCACGCGGCGATAGGCGGGATCGACTTCATCGAGCAGGCGTTCGCCGGCCACCGGCTGGGCAATTTCGCGCTCGGCATAGACCTCCAGCAGCGCCCGCTTTTCCTCGGCGCGACCGAGCTGCCAGACGCCCAGGCCGATCAGCACCGGCAGCAGCATCAGCACCACCAGGGTCGGCACCACGCCAGGGCGAAAGGGCCTCATCGGGGCCCCGCTATACTCAAAGTCATCACATCCCCCCGGAGTTTTCGCCATGCTCAAAGCCGCGATCGTTGTGTTGTTGCTGGCGACTGTCGTCAGCCTGTTCAGCGGCCTGGTGTTTCTGGTCAAGGACGACGGAAACTCGACCCGTCTGCTCAAGGCCCTGACCGTACGGGTCAGTCTGGCCGCCCTCACCCTCGGCCTGATCACCTGGGGTTTCTACAGCGGCCAACTGGTTTCCCACGCCCCTTGGTAAGGCCTCCCGTCACAGCACGTAAACGAAGATAAACAGCCCGACCCAGACCACATCGACGAAGTGCCAGTACCAACTGGCCGCTTCGAAACCGAAGTGTTTGTCGGCGTTGAAATGCCCTTTCAACACCCGCATCAGCATCACGAAGAGAATCAGGGTGCCCATGGTCACGTGGGCGCCGTGGAAGCCGGTGAGCATGAAGAAGGTCGCGCCGTAGATGCCCGAACCCAGGGTCAGCCCCAGCTTGGTGTAAGCCTCGTGGTACTCGTAGGCCTGGAGAATGAGGAAGGCGACCCCGAGCGCGACGGTCAGCGCCAGCCAGAATTTCAGCGGGCCGCGATGGTCCTTGCGCAGGGCGTGGTGGGCGATGGTGATGGTCACGCTGGAGCTGACCAGCAGGATGGTGTTGATCAGCGGCAGGTGCCACGGGTCGATGACTTCCTTGGGCGGCGGGAACAGTTTCGGGTCCGGCGTGTGCAGCAGCGGCCAGGTGAACTCGAAGTTCGGCCACAACATGTGCGCCACGCCCTTGGCGCCTTCACCGCCGAGCCACGGCCCGGCCAGGTGGCGCACGTAAAACAGCGCACCGAAGAAGGCGATGAAGAACATCACCTCGGAAAAGATGAACCACGACATGCCCCAGCGGAACGAGCGGTCCATCTGCGGGCTGTAAAGTCCGGCGCGACTTTCCTTGATCACCGCGCCGAACCAGCCGAACAGCATGTAGGCCAGGCATAGCGCACCGACGAAGAAGATCAGCGGACCGTGAGAGTCGCGCCCCGCCTTGAGGTCGTTGAACCAGGTGCCGAGGCCGAACACCGTGATGAACATGCCAACGGTGGCGATGATCGGCCATTTGCTTTGCGCCGGTACGTAGTAATGCTCGTGAGAGGCCATGAATTGTTCTCCTTATCGGGCGCTCTGCGGGTTCTGGCTGGCCACATGGGCGACCGGCGGCTGGCGAGCGGTGATGTCGAACAGCGTGTAGGCGAGCGTCAGGTGTTTCACATCCTTGGGTAGGTCGCGGTCGACGATGAAACGCACCGGCATTTCGATGCGCTCACCCGGCTGCAGCACCTGCTGGCTGAAGCAGAAGCATTCGGTCTTGTGGAAATACGCCGCCGCCTCGGCCGGTGAAATGCTCGGGATGGCCTGGGCGGTCATGGGTTTGTCGGTCGGGTTGTGGGCCACGAAGATCATCTGGTTCACCGCCCCCGGGTTGACGTCGATCTGGTCGGCGGTGGAGTAGAAGTCCCAGACCATGTCGATGGCGTTGGTCGAGAGGAACTGCACCTTCACCGAGCGCGCCGGGTCCACCACCTGGCTGCCTTCGTACTGGCCGCCGGTCTTGCCGTTGATGCCGAACGCGCGGCACATCACGTCGTAGATCGGCACCAGGGCGAAGCCGAAGGCGAACATGAGCACCGCCAGCATCAGCAGGCGAGTGACCAGGCGCTTGATCGAGATGCCCTCGTTCATGACCGCGATGCTCCTTTCACTTCACTTCCGGTGGCGTCTGGAAGGTGTGGTACGGCGCCGGCGACGGAATCGTCCATTCCAGTCCTTCGGCGCCATCCCACGGCTTGGCCGGCGCCGGCTCACCGCCGCGGATGCACTTGATGACGATGAACAGGAAGAAGATCTGCGTGGCGCCGAAGGTGAAGGCGCCGATCGACGAGATCATGTTGAAGTCGGCGAACTGCAGGTTGTAGTCCGGGATCCGCCGCGGCATGCCGGCCAGGCCAACGAAGTGCATCGGGAAGAACGCCAGGTTCATGCCGACGAACGACAGCCAGAAATGCAACTTGCCGAGGGTTTCGTCGTACATGTGCCCGGTCCACTTCGGCAGCCAGTAGTAGGCCGAGGCGAAGATCCCGAAGATCGCGCCCGGCACCAGCACGTAGTGGAAGTGCGCCACCACGAAATAGGTGTCGTGGTACTGGAAGTCCGCCGGGGCGATGGCCAGCATCAACCCGGAGAACCCGCCGATGGTGAACAGGATGACGAAGGCGATGGCGAACAGCATCGGTGTCTCGAAGGTCAGCGAGCCTTCCCACATCGTGCTGACCCAGTTGAACACCTTCACCCCGGTGGGCACGGCGATCAGCATGGTCGCGTACATGAAGAACAGCTCGCCCACCACCGGAATGCCCACCACGAACATGTGGTGCGCCCAGACAATAAAGGACAGGAAGGCGATCGCGCCGGTGGCGTAGACCATCGAGGTGTAGCCGAACAGCGGCTTGCGCGAGAACGCCGGGATGATCGAGCTGACCGCGCCGAACGCCGGCAGGATCATGATGTACACCTCGGGGTGGCCGAAGAACCAGAACACGTGCTGGAACAGCACCGGGTCGCCACCGCCGGCGGCGCTGAAGAAGCTGGTGCCGAAGTGGATGTCCATCAGCATCATGGTCACCACGCCTGCCAGCACCGGCATTACCGCGATCAGCAGGAAGGCGGTGATCAGCCAGGTCCAGACGAACAGCGGCATCTTCATCAGGGTCATGCCGGGGGCACGCAGGTTGAGGATGGTGGCGATGACGTTGATCGCGCCCATGATCGAGCTAATGCCCATGAGGTGAATGGCGAAGATAAAGAAGGTCACGCTTTCCGGCGCGTAGGTGGTCGAGAGCGGCGCGTAGAAGGTCCAGCCGAAGTTCGGCCCGCCACCGGGCATGAACAGCGTGGACACCAGCAGCAGGAACGCCGCCGGCAACAGCCAGAAGCTGAAGTTGTTCATCCGCGGCAGGGCCATGTCCGGCGCGCCGATCATCAGCGGGATCATCCAGTTGGCCAGGCCGACGAAGGCCGGCATCACCGCGCCGAAGACCATCACCAGGCCGTGCATGGTGGTCATCTGGTTGAAGAATTCCGGCTGGACGATCTGCAGGCCGGGCTGGAACAGCTCGGCGCGGATCACCATGGCGAACGAGCCGCCCAGCAGAAAGGCGCAGAAAGCGAACCACAGGTACATCGAGCCGATGTCTTTATGGTTGGTCGTCAGCACCCAGCGCATCAGGCCCTTGGCCGGGCCGTGGGCGTGGTCATGCCCGGCATGACCGTGGTCGTCGATCACTGTGCTCATGTCCTGTCTCCTGAAAACCGGCTCATTTGCTTTCCGCCTGTTTGATCGCCAGCACGTCTTTCGGCGTGACCATGTCGCCCTTGTTGTTGCCCCAGGCGTTGCGTTCGTAGGTGACGACGGCGGCCAGATCGACTTCCGAGAGTTGCTTGCCGAACGCCGCCATCGCGGTGCCGGGCTTGCCGTGGAACACCAGGTTGAGGTGGTCTTCCTTCGGTCCGGTGGCGATCTTCGAGCCTTTGAGCGCCGGGAACATCGGCGGCAGGCCCTGGCCTTCGGCCTGGTGACAGGCCACACAGGTGGTGTGGTAGACCTTGTCGCCGCGCTCGACCAGCTCTTGCAGCGTCCATTCCTTGCTGGTCAGTTCCTTGAGCTTGGCCGCCTCGGCCTTGCGTTCGCCGAGCCAGGTGTCGTAGTCCTCTTTCGACTTGACCTCGACCACCACCGGCATGAAACCGTGGTCCTTGCCGCACAGCTCGGTGCACTGGCCGCGGTAGATGCCGGGCTTCTCGACGCGGGTCCAGGCTTCGTTGACGAAGCCTGGGATGGCGTCGCGCTTGACCGCGAAGGCCGGCACCCACCAGGAGTGGATAACGTCGGCGGCGGTGACCAGGAAGCGCACTTTCGCGCCCACCGGCAGCACCAGCGGCTGGTCGACTTCAAGAAGGTAGTGTTCGTCCTTCGGCGCCTTGTTGTGGATCTGGTCCGCCGGGGTCGCCAGGTTGCTGAAGAACTCGACGTCCTGGCCCAGGTATTTGTAGTGCCATTTCCACTGGTAGCCGGTGACCTGGATATCCACGTCCGATTCACTGGCGTCGTAGATGTCGATCAGGGTCTTGGTCGCCGGAATGGCCATGACCACCAGGATCAGGAAGGGCACCACGGTCCAGAGAATTTCGACCCAGGTGTGTTCGTGGAAATGCGCCGGCTGCTGGCCGGTGGAGCGGCGGTGGACGATCATCGACCAGAACATCGCGCCGAATACCACGAGGCCGATCACCACGCAGATCCAGAAGATGGTCATGTGCAGGTCGAACACGGCATTGCTGACTTCGGTCGCCCCCGGCGCCATGTTCACGGTCCAGGCGGCATGCGCTGGCGTGAGTAGCGACCACAGCAGGAGGCCCATCCAGACATGTGGATGTCGCATCATTGCGGGTTCCCCTTATCGTTCTTGTTATCCCGGAGGCGGGACCTACGGCAGGGGGCACGGCGTCAAGACTGCGGACTTTGACGACGGCCCCCCGCTGCACAACAGGCGGGCCTCATCAGCCAAATCACTTTCACAGCGGAGTATAGACAGGGGTCCCGACCGCGCAATGACGCGGCGGAAAAGCGCTTTCGACCGCTCAGTCATTGCCGAAAATCCTTGTAGGACATTGGCTTATATGAATGATGGCACCTTGATATAACCCCACACCAAAAAAGGGCGTGGGCGTTATGAGAAATGGATCTTAGCCGATACAAAAATAGGACTAATTTAGTGTCTTCCGTACGTCACCGCTTGTCCTTGGAGTTGTCATGAAGATTGCCGCTTTGCGCGAGCAGATCGCCCAAGCCCACCGTCACGAAGCCGAAACCGGCCAGTTGAAGGAACGGCTTGAGCGCCAGTTACCCCATCTGCATCCCTTGATTCAGTTACCCGAGCAGGACGCGCAAGGTGCGTTGAACCGTTTCGTTGCTGCCTATATCGATCAGGTCCCGGAGCTGCTGGAAGCCGCTAACGATGTCGCCCGCGAAGCGGGTATCGAATCGCAGATCAAACCGGTGCTGAAAATCGCCGAGGAATATTTCATCACCCCGCCGCAGATCGTGAATGGCCAGGTCGGCCTGGATTGCCTGCTGGACGAAGCGTATCTGGCGCATCGCCTGGTGGAAGAGGTCAACGACCTGTACATCAAGCATTTCCAGCAGCCGTTGATTCCGCTGGATACCACCGTGGCCAACCTGATCGCCCACCAGTTGATCGGCGAAGAATTCGCCAACCAGCTCGATGAAGTGGCGCATCACTCGCTGGACAACATGCTCAACGACGAAAGCTTCGCGCTGGAGTCGGTGGAAGCGTATCGCGAGACGCTGAGCAGCCCGGAGACGGGCGCAGCGTGGAAACGCTGGCCGTGCCTGTCGCGGCAGCTCGGGGTTGGGCTGGAGTTGGGTCAGCAGCAGACGGGCTGATATTTATTGCCACTTTGATGGCCCTATCGCTGGCAAGCTGGCTTGTCAGCGATGAGGCCAGCACCAACAGCCGATTTACCAGTTGTAACTCACCGTCCCCAACACCGTCCGCTCCTCACCCCAGTAGCAACGCCCGGCGTTGTTGCAGCCCGCCACATATTCCTGGTCGAACAGGTTGCGCGCGTTGACCTCGGCCGACCAGTGCGCATTCACCTGATAGCCGATGGTGGCATCCACAAGCGTCACGTCACCCGTATCCAGCTTGCCGTACAGCGACGGGCTGGTGTACGCGAAGGTGCTGTCGAAATGACGGACACCAGCGCCAACACGCAGGCCCTTGAGCTGGCCGTCGAGGAAGCGATAGGTGCTCCACAGCGACGCCTGGTTGCGCGGAACGCCGGTGACTTGGTGGCCTTCGAGCAGCGAGCCGGCCACGTCCTTGGTGATCCGCGAGTCGGTGTAGGTGTAGGCCGCCGTCACGTTGATGTTTTCGCTGATGTCGCTGTTCAGCTCCAGTTCCACGCCCTTGGCGCGGCTGCGACCAATGTTGCGGTAGTCGCCGCTGGCGCTGTCGTACAGCGAGTCATCCTTCTTGCGCAGGTCATAGACCGACGCGCTGATCAGCGTATTCCAACCCTTGGGCTCGTATTTCACACCGGCTTCGT
The DNA here is from genome assembly GCF_025466035.1 of Pseudomonas sp. 20P_3.2_Bac5. Lineage (NCBI taxonomy): Bacteria > Pseudomonadati > Pseudomonadota > Gammaproteobacteria > Pseudomonadales > Pseudomonadaceae > Pseudomonas > Pseudomonas sp. 20P_3.2_Bac5. Next base: position 62,933 of record NZ_JANLOA010000130.1, read on the forward strand.
ATTGCTCGCTCAGCGTCGGGTCCAGCGGCCCCGAGGCGCTCGATACCTGCTGGATCGGGTTGTACGCGGTGGAATAGCTCAGGTACGGCGAGACCCCGTTGTCGAACTGGTACATCAACCCGGTCTGCCAGGTGAACTGGCCATCCCAGTAGTCGAGGTCGGCCGGCGCGTTGAGGGTGCCGCGGCGATTGCGGTACTCGCTGTTGACCCGGTCATAGCGCCCGCCCAGCAACAGCACCCAGTTGTCGAGCCGGGACTGGATCTGGCTGTAGACGCCATACATGGTCTGTTCGAGCAGGGCGTCCTGCACCCGCGTCGAGGTCACCGGGTCGCCGTTGTAGACCGGGTTGAACACGTTGACGCTACCGCCGAAACCAGCGTTCCAGTCCTGATTGAACGAGGTGCGGTCGAGGCTGGCGCCGACCAGCAGGGTGTTTTCCACCTCGCCAAGGTTGAAGCGGCCTTCGACCTGGTTATCCAGCGAATAGGCGATCGACTTGTTGTAGCGGTCGTAGGCGGTGTTGGTCACCGTGGTGCCGAAGCCGCCGTTGTTCAGGTTGCCCGGCCAGATCTCCTGGCGGTCGATGCGCGACTGCATGTAACGGGAGTTCTGCCGGTACTGCCAGTCGTCGTTGAACTGGTGATGGAATTCGTAGCCGAGGGTCCAGGTTTCCCGCTCGAAATTGTCCCAGCCCGCATTGCCCAGCAGCGCGTGCTTGCTGATCTTGCCGTTGGGGTTGTTCAGCAGGGTGCCGGCCGCCGGGTAACCCAGCTCCATCAGGGTGCGGTCGCGCTGGTAGGACGCCAGCAGCGTCAGGTCATTCTGTTCGTCGAAGTTCAGCGTGAGCGACGGCGCGACATACAGGCGGTCGTCCGGCTGATGATCGACCTGGGTGCCGGACTTGCGCCCCAGCACCACCAACCGCCCGAGCACGTTGGGGTTGTCCGCCAGCGGGCCGGACACGTCGATGCCCAGTTGGCGGCGCTCGTTGGATCCATAGCTGAGCTGGATTTCGCCGCGCGGCTGGGCGGTCGGGCGCTTGCTCACCAGATTGACCACGCCGCCGGGGGCGTTTTCGCCATACAGGATCGAGGTCGGGCCACGGAACACTTCCACCCGCTCCACGCCATAAGGCTCGCTGCTGGTGTCGTAGCGGTTGCCCTGCACCCGCAGGCCGTCGCGCAGCAGCCCGTAGCCGTAGTCGGTAGCGTTGAAACCGCGAATGAAGAACAGGTCGCCCGCCTGACCATCACCGGCCGCGAAGGGCGGGGCGAAGATGCCGGGAACGTAGCCCAGCACTTCGGTCAGGCTCTGCGATTGCTGGTCGTCCATGCGCTGGCGGGTAACCACCGAGACCGAGCGCGGGGTGTCGGCCAGCGCGGTGCTGGTCTTGCTCGCCGTCGCCGAATGGGTGGCGCGATAGCCTTTGTCTTCCTGGCCGTAGCGGCTGGCCAGGCCCTGACCGTTGATCGATGTCGCGTCCAGTTGCACCGCGCCGGTCTCGGCGGCGGGTTGCAGCACATAACCGCTGGCACCCTGCGGCACGGCAACCAGGCCGCTGCCGGCCAGCAACACCTGCAGAGCCTGTTCAACGCTGTATTCCCCGTCCAGCCCGGCGCTGCGCTTGCCGGTCGCAAGGCTGTCGCTGCCGGCCAGGTAAATGCCGGCCTGGCTGCTGAAGTCATTGAGCACCGTGCTCAGGCTACCCGCCGCAACGTGGAAGGTCTGGAGCCGGGCGCTGGCCTGCGCGGCCTGGACAGCGGCGGGCAGAAGGGCGAGCGGGGCGAAGCTGAGGATGGTCATCGGCACGAGTGCCAACACGCAGGAGCGGGGCGACGACATGGCAGTCCCTGTGGTGTTCATGCGGTAAATGGGAGGGTTCTGCTGTTGAACCGGGCGACGAACGCAAAGGGGAACCGGCCGCTGAAAAAATATTCAGGCCGGTTCGACCGTCACCCACCAGTCGGTCATTCGCTTGATCCGCACCGGCAGTGCCGCCTCGAGCAGGCGCAGGGCGTGATCCGTGTCGTCGAGGGGGAACGTGCCCATCACCGCCAGGCGGGCGAGGTCCGGGTGGAGGCCGAGATGGCCGGGACGGTAGCGGCCCAGCGCATCGATCAGCTCTTCGAGGGGCATGGCCTCGGCGGTCAGCCGATCTTGCAGCCAGGATTCGCCCGCCCTCTGCGCCGGTGCCGGGGGCGAGACGGCAAGGGCGCTGAAATCGACGCGCTGGCCGGCCTCGATCAGCGCGCGGGTGCCGGTGCGCGTGAAGATTTCCACCTCACCCTGATAGACGTTGAGCCGGGCATTGCCCTCGGCATAGCGAAGCGCCAGGCGAATCGGCGTCGACACCATCTGCAACATGCCGGCCCCGGTTTCCAGCAGCAAAGGCCGGCGATCCCGCACCGAGGATTGCAACAGGACTTCGCCGAAGCGCAGGTCGAGCAGGCGCTGTCGCGCGTCGAAACGGGTATCGACGGCGGTCTGCGCGCCCAGCCACAAGGTGCTGCCATCGGCCAGCGCCACCTCGCGGTTCTCGCCGGTGCCGGTGTGCAAATCGGCGGTCCAACCATTGCGCGACGCCGCCTGCCAGCCGCCGAGGCCCGCCATCGAACCGATCGCCAGCACCAGCAGCGACTTCACCGTCTGGCGCCGCCCCAGGCGTGCCGGCCCGCGCTCGCGCAGCAGGCGGCCGGCGCGCTCGCCTTCCGCCCGCAACGGGGCGAAGCGTTCGCCCACCCGTTCCATGTAGCGCCAGGCGGCCTGATGCTCGGCATGCTGGTCGAACCAGCATTGCCACTGCTCGCGAACGCTGCTCTGGTCGCCTTCTTCCTGCAGCCGCACGTACCACTGGGCGGCGTGTTCGAGGGTCGCGTGGCTGAGTTTTTCCTGGGCGGCTCTCATCGCGTCACTCCACCAGCAAGCCGTCGAGTTCGGCTTCAAGCACGGCGCAATGCAGGAATGCCTGCGCCATGTACTTCTTGACCATGCGCTCGCTGACCTCCAGGCGCTCGGCGATCACCGCGTAGGTCACGCCTTCGACCTGCGCCATGAGAAACGCTTCGCGCACCTTGGCCGGCAGGCGCGACAGCATCGCGTCGACCTCGAACAGGGTTTCGATCACCAACGCCGTGTGTTCAGCGGAAGGCACCGTCGCCTCGGGCTGCGCCGCCAGGGTTTCGCGCCAGGCGCGCTCGATCTGGGCGTGGCGCCAATGATCGATGCACAGGCCCTTGGCGATGGTGGCGAGGTACGAGCGTTCGCCGACCTGGCTGTCGAACTCGACAGGTCGGCGCAATACGCGCAGGAACGTGTCATGCAACAGGTCGGCGGCATCCCAGCCATTGCCCAGGCGACGGCGCAGGAACAGCAGCAGCCAGGGTGAGTGTCGAACGTAGAGGGTCTGGGCAGGGGAAGGCATGGGAGATCCGCGCGCGGGTGACGCAAATGGTATTGATTCTTAATAGTATGGCAGTGACGGCACCTGCTGCAACGTGCGCTTACATTCGCAGGTGCCGGGTCTTTTCAGGGTTCGCCTACGTGCCCAGGCCCGCCGTGGTTCGTACCCGCCCTTCGACGCGCCGCTTCAACCGTCGCGACTCGATCACCAGCGTCGAACCGTTAGCCGCGTTCGCCCGCCCCCAGTCCTCCAGCAGTTCCAGGCAGGAATGGTCGATGTAACTGAGGTTGGCCAGCGGCACGTGCAAGGTGGTGCCCGGCGGAATTGCGTCCAGCGTCTGGGTCAGCGCCGGCACCTTGAGGAAGGTCGCGGCGCCGCTCAAGCGCAGTTCCATATGCCCGGGCTGCGCCAGGCTGCTGACACTGATCTTCAGCCGCGCCGCCTTGAGCGCCAGTTTCAGCAAGGTCAGGGCGAAGCCCAGCAGCACGCCGGTCAGCAGGTCGGTGAAGACGATCGCCAGGGCGGTCGCCGCGTAGGTGAACATCGGCATCCGGCCATAACGACCCAGCCCGCGAAAGGCCTTGAGGTCCACCAGTTTCACCCCGGTGAACACCAGCACCCCGGCCAGGCTCGCCACCGGAATCTGCTGCAGCACACTGCCCAGCAGCACGACGAACGCCAGCAGCCAGACGCCATGGAACACCGCCGACAGCCGCGTCCGCGCGCCCGCCTGAACATTGGCCGAACTGCGCACGATCACCCCGGTCATCGGCAGCGCACCCAGCACGCCGCAGATCATGTTGCCGACGCCCTGGGCGGAAAGTTCACGGTCGAAGTCCGAGCGCTGGCCGCTGTGCATGCGGTCCACCGCCGCCGCCGACAGCAGGGTTTCGGCGCTGGCGATAAAGGCCAGGGCGAAGGCCGCGACCAGCAGCGTCGGGTCGGCCAGCGCCAGCAGGTCGGCGGGGCGCAGCCAGTCGATCGCCTGGCTCAGGTCGTCCGGCACCTGCACGCGGTTGACCGGCAGGGCCAGGGCGATGCTCAGCAACGTCATCAAGCTCACCCCGAGCAGCGCGCCCGGCACGAAGCGCAGCGTGTTCGGTTTCCAGCGTTCCCAGGCCCACATCACCGCGATGGTGCCCAGGCCCAGGGCCGCGGCCTGCCAGCCGTTGCCCGCGTGCTCCAGCGGCAGCGCATCGCCGACGACCGCGGGAAAGCCCAGCAGGTTGTCCAGCCCGGAGGGCAGCGGCGAGCGGTCGAACATCACATGCACCTGCGACAGCACGATCAGCACGCCGATACCGGCGAGCATGCCGTAGACCACCGCCGGCGCCGTGACCCGGAACCAGCAGCCAAGACGGAAACGTCCGGCGAGCAGTTGCAGCACACCCGCCAGCAGCAGGATCGGCCCGAGCATGGCCATGCCGTGCTGGCGCACCAGTTCGAACACCAGCACCGCCAGGCCCGCGGCCGGCCCGCTGACCTGCAACGGCGAGCCGGCCAGCCAACCCACCAACAGCCCGCCGACGATGCCGGTAATCAGGCCCTTGGCCGGCGGCATGCCGGACGCGATGGCGATCCCCATGCACAGCGGCAGCGCCACCAGAAACACCACCACCGATGCCAACAGGTCCCGCGGCAAGGCCGCTTTGAATTGCGTCATGTTCATCCTGTTCTCCTTTTTCAGGCCGTTCCTCTGGCCATATTCATGCGCAGCGCCAAATCACGGGCAGCCGAAGGCCGCCGGCGCTGCGGCAAGGCATCAAAGCGTTTTCAAAGACAGCCGACGCCCATCCACGGGCCGCGCGTGGCGGCCTGTGGTGGGTCAGTCAGCAGAATTGGGTGAAGCGAGAAGGCTTAGAAGCGGCCTTTTGGAGTAGCGCTTGGTATCGGCTCGCCGCGCTTGAGCGGCAGGAAGGCATCGCTGGCAGCGTCATAGGCGGAGATCTCGCTGGTCTCGATGTCGTAGATCCAGCCGTGGATATACAACTGACCGGCCGCCAGGCGCGAAGCCACCGACGGGTGCGTGCGCAAGTGGTGCAGTTGGGCGATGACGTTTTCCTTGGTCAGCACCTGCATGTTCTCGTGCTCGGTACCGCACTGGCAGTTGTCCTCGACCACGGTGCGGGCGACTTCAGCATGGCGCAGCCAGGCTTTGACGGTCGGCATCTTTTCCAGCGACTGCGGGTTCAACACCGCGCGCATGGCGCCACAGTCGGAGTGGCCGCAGATGATGATGTGGTGGACGCCCAGCGCCAGCACCGCATATTCGATGGCGGTCGACACACCACCGTTCATCTGGCCATAAGGCGGCACGACGTTACCGACGTTACGGGTAACGAACAGGTCGCCGGGCGAGCTTTGGGTAATCAGTTCGGGAACGATCCGCGAGTCGGCGCAAGTAATGAACATCGCTCGGGGTTTTTGGGCGGTGGCGAGCTTTTTGAAGAGCTCTTCCTGTTCAGGGAACACTTCGTGATGGAATCGCAAAAAGCCATCAACGATGTGTTTCAGGGCGCCATCGGCAGTCTCGGCTTCCGGAGTAGCCGGGCCGGTCGGAGAGGGTTCCTTGTTCGACATGATTCATCCTCTTTGACAGGTTCGTAGGTAAGTCCAGTTTACCGGGTTGAGATTCAGACAGGCTTACGTCACTTGGATTACAGATGTAGTCAACAAATCACATATTCGTTCGCCTGAATTCCTACGCTACTTGTCGAAACTTAACTGAAACTGAATTCGGATGGCTCTAGAACAAGGGTTACAGGGGATTTTTAAGGCGCCTCGATGGTATCAAAAAACCATCAATTGCCACTGGCCATTATTGTTTTTACAACAATGACAACTGACCGCCCGGCGGACAGAAGGCCGTGCAATCCAGCGAATAGCCGCCGCGACGGTTCAGTCCATAGCGCCGCAGCGCTTTATCGAAGCGCTGCGCCAGCAGGTCGGCGAACACCCCTTCACCGCGCATGCGAGCGCCGAAACGGCTGTCGTACAGCTCACCGCCCCGGCTCTGCCGCACCAGGCTGAGGACATGGGCGGCCCGTTGCGGGTAATGGTCCTGCAACCACTGCTCGAACAACGGCGCCACTTCCAGCGGCAAGCGCAGCAGCATGTACGCGGCGCTCAGCGCGCCGGCTTCGCTGGCGGCCTCCAGCAGACGCTCCAGTTCGCTGTCGTTGATCATCGGGATCATCGGCGAGCACAACACCCCCACCGGAATTCCCGCCTCGCGCATCACCCGGATCGCCCGCAGCCGGGCCTTGGGCGCGGCTGCGCGTGGTTCGAGGGTGCGTTTGAGTTCGTCATCGAGGGTGGTGAGGCTGATCATCACCGACACCAGCCGCTGCTTCGCCAGCTCGCTAAGCAGGTCGAGGTCGCGCAGGATCAGCGACCCCTTGGTGACGATGGTCACCGGATGCCGGTAGCGCAGCAGCACCTCCAGCAGGCGCCGGGTCAGTTGCTGCTCGCGCTCGATTGGCTGGTACGGGTCAGTGTTAGAGCCCAGGTTGATCGGCGCACAGACATACCCCGGCTTCGACAATTGCTGCTCGAGCACGGCGGCGGCGTTGGTCTTGGCGATCAGTTTCGTTTCGAAATCCAGGCCGGGAGACAGGTCCCAGTAAGCGTGGCTGGGCCTCGCGTAGCAATAAATGCAGCCGTGCTCACACCCGCGATACGGATTGATCGAACGGTCGAAGGGCAGGTCCGGGGAGTTGTTGCGGGTGATGATGGTTTTCGCGGTTTCGATGCGGACTTCGGTGCCTTGGGTCAACGGCACTTCCTGGTACCAGCCGTCGTCCTCGACCACCGAGCGGTTGGGGGCAAAGCGGTTGTGCGGATTGTGCGCGGTCCCGCGACCGCGCACCGGCGTTGGAGCAGCCATGGCGCCCACCTCGATACTGTTTATTCATACAGTATAAAAGCATTTTTCTTACCGCCACACCTGATATTTCTGTCAGTTGTCGCTTGCCATGCCCCGTCACACACTCGAAGTGAGCCCATAGCGCCGTCTCTATGGATAAAACAGTGCGGACGCTTACATCAGAGCAGGTGATCTCATGCAAAGGGCCGTCCCAGTGGGAACGATAGCCACCCGCGAATGGCAGAAATGCACCCAGGCATTCACGCTTCAGATGTAACACGCCAAACATCCGCTTTATGCCAAATGAAAAGGCCGTTCGGGGTAACCGAACGGCCTTCGTTCATTCCGACGGCTTCTTCAGCTTCGGATTGGGAAAGAACTGCACCGTCTGCACCGCCGGTTTCGGCGCTTTCGCCTCATTCTGGTTGACCCGCGTGCCCAGCTCCTTCGGCACCGACAGGCCCTGCTCGTTGAGGGTGTCGGAGAAACCACAGGCCACGCACTCGCGGTGCGGCGTACCGTCGACGTTCCACATCATCAGCTTGTCCGGCTCGCTGCACGCCGGGCAGACCGCCCCGGCGATGAAGCGTTTCTTGGTCGTGCTCATGCCGCCAGGTCCTCGCTCAGGCCGCTGTGGCGCAGCAGCGCGTCGATGGACGGCTCGCGACCGCGGAAGTCGACGAACAGCAGCATCGGCTCCTGGGAACCGCCGCGGGCCAGGATCGCCTCACGGAAAGCACGGCCGGTCTCGGCGTTGAGCACTCCGTCTTCCTCGAAGCGCGAGAAGGCATCGGCGGACAGCACTTCAGCCCACTTGTAGCTGTAGTAACCCGCGGCGTAACCGCCAGCGAAGATGTGCGCGAAGCTGTTGGGGAAGCGGTTGTAGGCCGGTGGCCGCATGACCGAGACCTCGTCGCGCACGCCCTCGAGGACTTCCAGCACGCTGCGGCCGTCGCCGTGGCTGGCGTGCAGTTCGAAGTCGAACAGCGAGAACTCCAGTTGGCGGACCATCATCAGCCCGGACTGGAAGTTCTTCGCCGCCAGCATTTTCTCCAGCAGGTCCTGTGGCAGCTGCTCGCCGCTTTCGTAATGACCGGAAATCAGCGCCAGGCCTTCCGGCTCCCAGCACCAGTTCTCCATGAATTGGCTCGGCAGTTCCACCGCGTCCCAGGCCACGCCGTTGATACCGGACACACCGGCATGCTCGATGCGGGTCAGCAGGTGGTGCAGGCCATGGCCGAATTCATGGAACAGGGTGGTGACTTCATCGTGGGTCAACAGCGCCGGCTTGCCCGGAGCGGCCGGGGTGAAGTTGCACACCAGGTTGGCCACCGGGCTCTGCAGCTTGCCATCAGCCGTGCGGCGACGGTCGCGGGCGCCGTCCATCCAGGCACCGCCGCGCTTGTTGGCGCGGGCGTAGAGGTCGAAGAAGAAGCGGCCGACATGCTGGCCGTTCTCCTTGATTTCGAACAGGCGCACGTCCGGGTGCCAGGTGTCGAAGCCCTTCAGTTCGGCGATCTCGATGCCGTACAGGCGCTGGACGATGGCGAACAGGCCGGTCAGCACCTTGTCGATCGGGAAGTAGGCGCGCAGGGTTTCCTGGGAAACGCTGTAGCGCTGCTCGCGCAGCTTCTCGCCGTAGAAACCGCTGTCCCAACTGCTGAGGTCCGGGCAGCCCTGTTCGGCGGCGTAGGCCTTGAGCTGGGCCAGGTCCTGGGCGGCGAACGGCTTGCTGCGCTTGGCCAGGTCCCGCAGGAAACCCAGCACCTGGTCGCTGGACTCGGCCATCTTGGTCGCCAGGCTCAGCTCGGCGAAATTGGCGAAGCCCAGCAGCTCGGCCAGTTCCTGGCGCAGGTCGAGGATCTCGCGCATCACCGGGCCGTTGTCGAAATGGCCGGCATTCGGGCCCTGGTCGGAGGCGCGGGTGCAGTAGGCGGCGTAGATTTCTTCACGCAGGGCGCGGTCGGTGGCGTAGGTCATCACCGCGTAGTAGCTGGGGAATTCCAGGCTGATCAGCCAGCCGTCGAGGCCCTTGGCCTGGGCGGCGGCGGCCATCTGCGCCTTGGCCGAGTCGGTCAGGCCAGCGAGGGCGGCTTCGTCAGTGACGTGCTTGGTCCAGGCCTGGGTGGCGTCGAGCAACTGGTTGGAGAAACGGCTGCCCAGCTCGGACAGCTTGCTCTGCACTTCGGCATAGCGCTGCTGCTGGTCGGCGGGCAGGTCGATGCCCGACAGGCGGAAGTCGCGCAGGGCGTGTTCGATGATGGTTTTTTGCGCCACGTCGAAGCCGGCGGCTTCGGGGCTGGCGGCCAGCGCTTCCCAGGCCTGGAACAGTTCGCGGTTCTGGCCCAGCTCGGTGGAGTAGGCGCTCAGGGCGGGCAGGCAGGCCTCGTAGGCTTCGCGCAGTTCGGCGCTGTTGCACACGGCGTTGAGGTGGCTGACGGGACTCCACGCCGCGCCGAGGCGGTCGTTGAGTTCGTCCATGGCCAGGACCAGTCCGGCCCAGCTCGGGTTCTGGCCCTGGGTCTTGAGCAGGGCGGCAATGGCGTTGCGGTTGTCGGCCAGGATCTGTTCAATCGCCGGCAGCACGTGCTCGGCGCGGATCGCCGAGAAGGGCGGCAGGTCGTAGGACTGCAGAAGCGGGTTGGTCGCACTCACGGTTGGACACCTTGGCAGAAGAAACACCGGCCCATCTTAATTACAATCGGCGCCGACCGCAGCTAATAAGCCTCAGAGAGAGACGCTATTCATGGCCATTCGCACCTTCCAGCAGCACACGCCCCGCCTGGGCGAACGCGCCTTCGTCGACCGCAGCGCGGTGGTTATCGGCGACGTCGAGATCGGCGATGACAGCTCGGTCTGGCCGCTGACGGTGATCCGCGGCGACATGCACCGCATCCGCATCGGTGCGCGCACCAGCGTGCAGGACGCCAGCGTGTTGCACATCACTCACGCCGGGCCCTTCAACCCCGACGGCTTCCCGCTGCTGATCGGCGACGACGTGACCATCGGCCACAAGGTCATGCTCCACGGCTGCACCCTCGGCAACCGCATCCTGGTGGGCATGGGCAGCACTATCATGGACGGCGCCATCGTCGAGGACGAAGTGATCATCGGCGCCGGTAGCCTGGTGCCGCCAGGCAAACGCCTGGAAAGCGGTTTCCTCTATGTCGGCAGCCCGGTGAAGCAGGCCCGCCCGCTGACCGACAAGGAGCGCGCGTTCTTCCCCTACAGCGCCGCCAACTACGTCCGACTCAAGGACCAGCACCTGGCTGAAGGCTACGACCAGCCCGAGTGAACGTATCCACAGCCCCTTTTTCGAGACCGCCATGCACCAGCAGAACATCCTCTTCGACCTCGACGGCACCCTGACCGACCCGCGCGAAGGCATCACCCGCTCTATCCAGTACGCCCTGGCCAAGCTCGGCATCGACGAACCGGACCTGACCCGCCTGGAACACTTCATCGGCCCGCCGCTGCTGCAAGCGTTCATGCAGTTCTACGACTTCGACGAGGCCAAGGCGTGGGAGGCGGTGAATTTCTACCGTGAACGCTTCAAGGTCACCGGGCTGTACGAAAACCGCGTGTTCGACGGCGTCGGCGAATTGCTCAGCGAGCTGCAAGGGCAGGGGCGCACGCTGTATGTAGCGACGTCCAAGCCGTGGGTATTCGCCCGCGAGATTGCCCGGCACTTCGATTTTGCCCGGCATTTCAAAGTGATCTACGGCAGTGAGCTGGACGGCACGCGGACCAACAAGGTCGAGCTGATCGGTCACCTGTTGGCCGAGGAAGGCCTGGACCCGGCGCAGACCCTGATGATCGGCGACCGCAAGCACGACCTGATTGGTGCGCGCAGCAACGGGCTGGAAGCGGTGGCGGTGGGGTATGGGTTTGGGAGTCATGAGGAGCTGGCGGCGGAAGCACCGGCGTATCACTTTGCGACGTTGGCAGAGATGCATCGGGCGTTCATGAAACCCTGAGTTGATGGGGTTACTGAGGGCCTCATCGCCGGCGATGAGGCCCTTAAAGCCCCTTCAAAACCAACTGCCGCTCCCCAACCGGCAACCGCCCAATCTCTTCCACCCGCCCATAAAACCGCTGCCAATCCCCGCCCACCTGGGCAAACACCGCCGCAAACGCCGGCACCCACTGGTCATACAGCCCGAACGGCAACAGCTTGGCGTTGTTCATCGGTGCATTGATCCAGGCATCGAAACGTCCGACCCCGCCCCACTCGCTGTCTCGCAACTGCCGGTACTCCCGGCGTAGCCGCTCGAACTCCGCCTGCTTGGCCGCACGCATCGCATCCGGCGCCAGCGGCTGGGTGTACAGCGCCTTGAGCCGTTCCCGGCTCGCCAGCACCAATCCGACAAACTGGTCACGCTGCTTGCCACCCTCCTGCACCTGCGCCGCCAATCCCCGCGCCGCACGCCATTGCCGCGTGCCTTCCTGCTCGACAAAGGTAGCGAAGGACTCATTGAAGGCGGTGTCGTCCTTCACGTACACCCGCTGGTGCGCCAGCTCGTGGAAGATCACCGTCGCCAGGCGCTCGTCGCCCCAGCCGAGCATGGAGTTGAGGATCGGATCGTCAAACCAGCCCAGCGTCGAATAGGCCTCGACCCCGCCGATATACACATCCAGCCCTTGCAGCTTCTGCACCGCCGCGGCCCCGCGCGCGCCACCCTGGCTGTAGTAGCCGCGGTAGGCGACGCAGCCGGCGATGGGGAAGCAATGGGTTTGCGGCTCCAGCGAAAACTCCGGGGTGGCGAACACGTTCCACACCACGAACGGCCGGCCGATATCGGCGTAGACCCGGTAGCTGCGGTTGTCCGGCAGTTTCAGGTGCTGGCTGGCGAAAGCGCGGGCGCGCTGGGACTGTTCCAGGTGCTGGCGCAGTTTCGGTTCGGTGGCGGGATCGGCCAGCAATTGCGGCACCGGGGTGCGGGCGCGCAACAGTTGCCACTGGCCGTTGGCGAGCTGGCCGTAGTAACCCACGCTCGCGCAACCGTTCAGCAGGCTGATCAGCAACACGGGAACAAACAGGCGAAAAACGCGGTCGAGTGCCCCGGGACTTGAGCGCAACAAAAGAAGAATTCGAATCATGCGTGGGGTGGTCCCGCTCAAGTCCAGATCGATCCAAGACTATCCTGCCCGCCCGGAGTTTTGCCATGCGAACGATGCTCGCTGCCAGCGCCTTACTGGCGCTCACCGGCTGCGCCGGCCTGCCCGCGCAGGATCCGACCCAAGCCTGGGTCGACCTCGCCCCCGGCCAGGACGACACCCTGCACGCCGTCGAAGTGGACGAGCGGGCCTGGGACGACACCCGCTATTTCCAGGTCAGCCCCGGCAATCACCAGCTCACCGTGCGCTATCTGTTCGCCGTGGACCCGAGCAATATCGGCCCCACCAGCGAGCCGCTGTGGCGCGATTGCCAGCTCAACCTCAAGTTCAAGGACTTCAACGCCGGTCAAAAATACCGCCTGCAAGCGGGCAGCATCGGTTTCCGGCCCTGGGCAAAACTCTATGACGAACAGCAAAAAGTGGTGGGAAGCGGCGTGCCGGCTGGCTGCCAGCGCACCTGAGGGCCGCTGATGGCGCTATGCTTACGTTCTGTTACCTTTCTGGAGAGCTGAACATGCGCCAACCCGCGATGTTCCTCGCTTTCACCACGCTGGGCGCCTGCACCAGTCCGATGCCTCCGGTCGATCAGAAACAGGCGTGGGTCGACCTTTACACCATCACCCCGGGCAAAGTGCTGATGGCCGAGCGTCTCGACGGCAAACGTCTCAACGACGGCCGTTACTTCCAGGTGTCGCCGGGCAAGCACGAGTTGGTGGTGCGCTTCGACTATGAGATCAGCACCGGCCTCTTCACCACCGACCCGACCGAGCGCACCTGCTACCTGACGCTGGAATACGACGGTTTCGAAGCCGGCCAGCGTTACCGGCTGGAAGCCCGGGCCATCGCCCTGCAACCCAACGCCTGGCTGTACGACGCCGAGCGCAAGGTGGTGGCGCAGGAACGGCTGACCCACTGCATCCCTTGAGGCTTACTGGCCGTTGCGCTGGTAGATGATCTTCTTGGTGCCGCCGTCGCAACTGCCCACGACCATGTTCTGGTCGTGGACTTCGCTGTTGGGCACGATTTCCAGGGTGTAGGACGTTACGCCTCGGGCCTGGATCTTGGCTTCGATCTCGGCCTTCAATTCCTCGCACGACTTGATCGCGGCGGAAGCATTGAAGGCCAACAGCGAAGCCAGCACGGCGATTGCGATACGGATCATGAGCAGTTCCTCGTGGCAAAAGACCTTGAGCCAACATCAGGTTGGACCGAAGGAGCATGCCATGGTTCTGCTACCAGGCAAGCTCACTGCACGAGCGTGGCGTCCAGGCTGATCTTCGCGTTCAACACTTTCGAGACCGGGCAGCCGGCCTTGGCCTTGTTCGCCAGTTCCAGGAACTGCTGCTCGCTGGCGCCGGGCACCTTGGCCTTGAGGATCAGGTGAACGGCGGTGATGGCGAAGCCGTCGGGCTGTTTGTCGAGGGTGACTTCGGCAGTGGTGTCGATACGTTCTGCGGTCAGCCCCGCTTCACCGAGGATCATCGACAGCGCCATGGAGAAACACCCGGAGTGGGCGGCGCCGATCAGTTCTTCCGGGTTGGTGCCCGGCGTCCCTTCGAAACGGGTGTTGAAACCGTAGGGAACCTGTTTCAGCGCGCCGCTTTCCGTGGATATCTGGCCCTTGCCATCCTTCAGGCCGCCTTGCCAAACGGCCGATGCAGTCTTTTTCATGGTGCCTCCTCGGGTTGCCGACGCGGGTTGCGCCGTTACCTGAATTCAGAGGCCCCGCTCGCGGGCAAGTTCAGCCCGTTTGCCACATCCGGTATTGATTCCTCGGGCAACCGCCCCCACAGAGCAACAAAGGCTGCCATTTTTCGGCGGCTTCCGTTTGCTCAGGAGACCCCATGACGCAACTCGCGGACATCAAGATTTCCACCCTCGACCTCGTGCCCGTGCGCCAGGACAGCGGCCCGGCGCAATCGCTGCGCAATTCGCTGGACCTGGCGCAGCACGTCGAGCGTTTCGGTTACCACCGCTTCTGGGTGGCCGAGCACCACAACATGGACGGCATCGCCAGCTCGGCCACGTCGGTGCTGCTGGCGTACCTGGCCGGCGGCACCTCGACCATCCGCGTCGGTTCCGGCGGGGTGATGTTGCCCAACCATGCGCCGCTGGTGATTGCCGAACAGTTCGGCACCCTGGCCAGCCTCTATCCCGGCCGCATCGACCTCGGCCTCGGCCGCGCTCCCGGCTCCGACCAGATGACCGCCCGCGCCCTGCGCCGCGAACGCTCCGGCAGCGCCGACGACTTCCCCGAAGACGTGGCCGAACTGGTGCGCTACCTCGGCCCGCGCACACCTGATCAAAAAGTGATCGCCGTACCCGGCTACGGCACCGAAGTGCCGATCTGGCTGCTCGGTTCCAGCCTGTTCAGCGCGCAACTGGCGGGCCAGCGCGGTCTGCCGTACGCCTTCGCCTCGCACTTCGCGCCGCGCTTCATGCACGAGGCGATTCGCGTGTACCGCAATCACTTCCAACCGTCGGCGGTGCTCGACAAGCCGTATGTGATGCTGGGCGTGCCCATGGTGGTGGCCGATACCGACGAACACGCCGAGTACCTGGCGACCTCGGTGTACCAGCGCATCCTCGCGCTGATGCGCGGCCAGAGCCTGGTGCAAAAGCCGCCGGTGGAAAGCATGAACGGGCTGTGGTTGCCTCATGAACGCGAGGCGGTGGGGGATTTCCTCGGCCTGGCGATGGTCGGCAGCCCGCAGAAGGTCAAAGCCAAGCTTGAGGTGTTGCTGGAGCAGACCCAGGCGGATGAGCTGATCTTCACCTGTGACCTGTATGAGCATGCGGACCGCGTGCGGTCGTATGAGCTGATGGCGCAGACGGTGCTCGGCAACTGAGGTTGTGATCGCGAGCAAGCTCGCTCCTACAGAGGAGCGAGCTTGCTCGCGATTGGCCACTCACCCACGCTTGTAGACAATCTCCTTGGTCCCGCCCTCGCAGGTCCCGACCACCTTCCCGCTAGCAGCCGCGCCCTTGCCTACAACTTCCAGCGAATAGTGCTGAACGCCCTTGGCATCCAGCTTCGCCGCAATCTCGCTCTTCAATTCTTCACACGGCTTGCCCGCCGCCAGCGTGGTGCCGGCCAGGCCCATCAGTGCTACTGCCAGAATCAGTTGCTTCATTGATCGCTCTCCTTGGTGGATCAAAAACGAGAAAGGCCCCGGTGTCATTCCGGAGCCCTGGGTATCTAACCGGGTAATCGTTTCAACTGTTGGCGATGCGGAACCCGACTTTCAGGGTGACCTGAAAATGCGCCGCCTTGTTGTCGCGGATATGCCCGCGGGTATCCACCACTTCAAACCATTCCAGGTGCTTGATGCTCTTGCCGGCCTCGGCCAGGGCACTGTTGATCGCGTCTTCGATGCTGGTGGGGGACGAGCCGACAAGCTCGATCTTCTTGTAGGTGTGATGATCGGACATCGCTGTTCTCCTTGAAGGTGTGCCGGTTGAGCCTAGCAGCGCCAGGGCGTTTTTCCTCTGAGGGGCGTTTGGACCGAAACGTTCGATCGCACTTTCCAGACACGTCGTAGTCGGAACCTACAACACCTTACTCAACGCTGAAGGAGAGTCACCATGGCAACAAGTTCGCTACGCAAAGCCGCGCTGCAAAGCATGGAAGCGGAAATCGAAAGCCTGCTGAAATCGCTGGAAAGCCTGAAAGACGATGCCTCGGACGAATCGCGCAAAACCGTGAAGGCGCTGAGAAGCAACGCCGAGAACGCCCTGCGCCACTCGCGCAACCTGCTTGGTGATGCCTATGAAGAGGTGAAAACCAAGACCCGCGAAACCGGCCTCGCCACGCGCGACTACGCACAGCAACACCCCTGGACCACCGCCGGCGTTGCCGTTGGCGCGCTGGGTCTGCTGGCGGCTTACCTGCTGTGCAGCAAACGCGACTAAACCTGCCGCGCCAGTTCCGCGCGCAACCATCCCGCCAGTTGCTCGGCGCGCCCGTCCGCGGCGCGTCGAGGGACCCACAGTGCCAGTGACGCCTCGGTCTGGCTGAAGCCCCACGGCGCGGCCAGGCGTCCGGCGCGCAAATCGTCGGCCACCAGCGGTTTCGGCGCAATCGCCACGCCAAGTCCGGCCACCGCCGCCTCCAGCAAATAATACAAATGCTCGAAATCCTGCCCATAACGCAGCGCGCGCGGGTCGATGCCCTGTTGCCGCGCCCAGTCCGGCCAGGCCTGAGGCCGGGAGTTGGTCTGCAATACGGCTTCGTCGAGCAGCGCGCTGGCCGGTGCATGGCGCAACCGTTCGAAACCGGCGAAATGCGGGCTGAGCACCGGGCCGATGCATTCCCGGGCAAGCACATGAACCTGCATGTCCGCCGGCCACGGCGGCTCGGCGAAGACCAGCAGGGCATCCAGGCCGGGCCGGCGCGGATCGAGATCGCCTTCGCCGGCCGAGAGGTGCAGGCGCAGGTCCGGCAGGTCGGCCTTCAGACGCCCCAGCCGCGGGATGAACCACCGCGCCAGCAGGCTGCCCGAGCAGCCGAGGACGAAGGGCGCATCGGCACCGCTCTGGCTCACCTCGGCGCAGACCGAACGCAGCCGCTCGAACGCCTCGCCGCTGACCTCGCGCAGGCGCAGCCCGGCATCTGTGAGTTTGATGCCGCGCCCATCCTTGACGAACAGGCTCACGCCGAGATGGCTTTCCAACGTCTTCAACTGCCGGCTGACCGCACCGTGGGTCACGTGCAGTTGCTCGGCGGCCTGGCTGACGCTGCCCAGGCGAGCGGTAACTTCGAAGGCCCGAAGGGCATTGAGCGGCGGCAGTTCCCTGGACATGACGTGTGAGTTTTCCTGACAGGTTGCGGCGATCTTATCGGTTTTCAGCGAGGCGTGTCGTGGTTAGAGTAGGCCCATTGTCAGCCCACCCTTCTTCCTGGAGCGACCCCATGACCCAGAGCAACCTTCGCAGCGGCCCCGACGCCAACGGCCTGTTCGGCGCCTTTGGCGGCCGCTACGTCGCTGAAACCCTGATGCCGCTGGTGCTCGACCTGGCCCGCGAATACGAAGCGGCCAAGGCCGACCCGGAATTCCTCGAACAACTGGCGTACTTCCAGCGCGACTACATCGGCCGTCCGAACCCGCTGTACTTCGCCGAACGCCTGACCGAACACTGCGGCGGCGCGAAGATCTTCTTCAAGCGTGAAGAGCTCAACCACACCGGCGCGCACAAGGTGAACAACTGCATCGGCCAAGTGCTGCTGGCCAAGCGCATGGGCAAAAAACGCCTGATCGCCGAAACCGGCGCCGGCATGCACGGCGTGGCCACCGCCACCGTCGCCGCGCGCTTCGGCCTGCCTTGCGTGATCTACATGGGCGCCACCGACATCGAGCGCCAGCAAGCCAACGTGTTCCGCATGAAGCTGCTGGGCGCCGAAATCGTCCCGGTCACCGCCGGCACCGGCACCCTGAAAGACGCCATGAACGAGGCGCTGCGTGACTGGGTCACCAACGTCGACGACACCTTCTACCTGATCGGCACCGTGGCCGGCCCGCACCCGTACCCGGCGATGGTCCGCGACTTCCAGTCGATCATCGGCAAGGAAACCCGCGCCCAGTTGCAAGAGAAGGAAGGTCGCCTGCCCGACAGCCTGGTCGCCTGCGTCGGCGGCGGCTCCAACGCCATGGGCCTGTTCCACGACTTCCTCGATGACAGCAGCGTGCAGATCATCGGCGTCGAAGCTGGCGGTCACGGCGTCGACACCGACAAGCACGCCGCCAGCCTCAACGGTGGCGTCCCGGGCGTACTGCACGGCAACCGCACCTACCTGCTGCAGGACGAAGACGGCCAGATCACCGACGCCCACTCGATTTCCGCCGGCCTCGATTACCCCGGCATCGGCCCGGAACACGCCTGGTTGCATGAGATCAAGCGCGTCGAATACGTCAGCATCACCGACGACGAAGCCCTGGCCGCGTTCCACACCACCTGCCGCCTGGAAGGCATCATCCCGGCGCTGGAAACCTCCCACGCGCTGGCCGAAGCCATCAAGCGCGCGCCGACCCTGCCCAAGGATCACCTGATGGTGGTGTGCCTGTCCGGGCGCGGCGACAAAGACATGCAAACCGTAATGAGCCATATGACCGCGACCCAAGCGCAGGAGAAGCAGGCATGAGCCGTCTTGAACAACGTTTTTCCGAGCTGAAGCAAGAAGGCCGCGCCGCCCTGGTGACCTTCGTCACCGCTGGCGACCCGGGTTACGACGCTTCGCTGGCGATCCTCAAGGGCCTGCCGGCGGCGGGTGCGGACGTGATCGAACTGGGCATGCCGTTCACCGACCCGATGGCCGACGGCGTCGCCATCCAGCTGGCGACCCTGCGCGCCCTGGACGCTGGCCAGACCCTGGCCAAGACCCTGCAAATGGTTCGTGAATTCCGCGTTGACGACCAGACCACCCCGATCGTGCTGATGGGTTACTACAACCCGATCCACCGCTTTGGCGTCGAGGCGTTCGTCGCCCAGGCCAACGAAGCGGGCGTCGACGGCCTGATCATCGTCGACCTGCCGCCTGAGCACGACGCCGAACTGGCGGCCCCGGCCCAGGCCGCGGGCATCGACTTCATCCGCCTGACCACCCCGACCACCGATGACGCGCGCCTGCCGCGCGTGCTGGAGCGCAGTTCGGGCTTCGTCTACTACGTCTCGGTGGCGGGTGTGACCGGTGCGGGCTCGGCGACTACTGAACACGTCACCGAAGCCATTGCCCGCCTGCGTCGGCATACCCCGTTGCCGATCAGCGTTGGCTTTGGTATCCGCACGCCGGAGCAGGCCACGGCGATTGCGCGGCTGGCAGACGGTGTGGTCGTGGGTTCGGCGCTTGTGGATAAAATCGCCACCGCCGCCAGCCCGGAGCAGGCTGTGGATAACGTGCTGGCGCTGTGCTCGGCACTGGCCGAAGGTGTGCGGGCCGCGCGCAAGGCGTGATCCGCAATGGGGACGGTTCAGCGTCCCGACACGCTCGCTCCTGCAGTCCAGCGTAGGAGCGAGCTTGCTCGCGATAGGCCGCGTTGCGGCCCCAGGCATCACTCAAAAATCGAAAGATCCAGCGGCCTGACCGCCCCCATCCAGATCGCATGATCCCGGTGGTCCGCCAGCTCATCCCCGGTCAGCGGATGCAGAAACACCACCAGCCCCTGGCGATACAGCGCCAGCCACGGCAACACCACCCCGACCACCTCCGGCCCGAAGGCCAACTGGCAGCTCCAATCCGGATGCGGCCCCACCAATTTGCGGTGCATGCGCCCCATGGTCACCGGAAACAGCGCCGACGCCTCTTCGCATAACAAACGCGCCTGCTCGAACGTGCTGGCGTCGTAATACACGTGGGCGTGATACCCCTTGATCCTTTGCACACTGACTCCTTGGAAAACTGGTCTGCCCGGCACTATACCGACTGCCGGGATTGCTCTTCACCCAACCATTCGACGAATCGTTCCGCCCGCGTACCGAGCGGGTTACACCAAGGACGTACTACGTACCATCCAAAAGCAGAACGAATTGATCCTCCAAGCGGCCGGCAAAGCAGGCCCGGCTCAAGAGCGGCAGCCACCAAAACCGCGAAACAACGGCCACTCCATCGTCCAGCACCGAAACCTCACGTGTACCTGCTCGTACAGCAGTACACAGGCCTCGGTCAGCGCCGGCATCGCCCGCTTGCACCGGCGCGCCGGACACCGCACCCTGAACGGCCTTCACCGGTATAGAGCGACCCCATGGCCTGGCCCGATCGCCACAGACTCCTGCCCTTTCTGCGCTGGCTGCCGCAGCAGAACCGCGCCAGCGTGCGCCGCGACCTGCTGGTGGGCCTGAGCGGAGCGATCCTGGCCCTGCCGCAATCCATCGCCTACGCCCTGATCGCCGGCCTTCCCGCCGAATACGGACTCTATGCCGCCATCGTGCCGGTGCTGATCGCCTGCCTGTGGGGCTCGTCGTGGCACCTGATCTGCGGGCCGACCGCCGCCATCTCCATCGTCCTCTACGCCAGCGTCAGCCCCATGGCGGTGGTCGGCAGCGCGGACTACATCACCCTGATCCTGTTGCTGACCTTCCTCGCCGGCGTGTTCCAGTGGCTTATGGGCATGCTGCGCTTCGGCGCGCTGGTGAACTTCGTTTCCCATTCGGTGGTGATCGGCTTCACCCTCGGCGCCGCCGTGGTCATCGCCCTCGGCCAGTTGCCGAGCCTGATGGGGCTCGACCTGGACAGCCAGACCACCGCACTGAGAACCCTGGAAAGTCTGCTGGAGCACGTCGGCGAGATCGACGTGCCGTCGCTGCTGCTGGGATTGGGCACGTTGCTGATCGGCATGCTGATCAAACTGACCCGGCCGCGCTGGCCCAGCCTGTTGATAAGTCTGGTCGGGGCGAGCCTGCTGGCGGTGCTGTGGCCGGCAATGTTCGGGCATGTCGTCCGGGTGCCGGCGTTTATCGGCCAACTGCCGCCGCTGAGCCCGCTGCCGTTGCTGGACCTGGAACTGATCCTGCGCCTGCTGCCCAGCGCCGTGGCGGTGGGCATGCTTGGCCTGGTCACCAGCCTGTCCATCGCCCGCTCGCTGTCGATTCGCTCGGAACAGTTGATCGACGCCAACCAGGAAATCCGCGCCCAGGGCCTGTCCAACATGATCGGCGCGTGGTGCTCGGGCTACCTCTCGTCCGGCTCGTTCACCCGCTCCGGGCTGAACTACGATGCCGGTGCCCGCTCGCCGCTGGCCGGGATATTTTCCGCGCTGTGGGTGGGATTATTCGCCGTGGCCGGTGCGCAACTGATCGCGCATATCCCGATTCCGGCGATGGCCGGGAGCATCCTGCTGATCTGCTGGGGGCTGGTGGATCACCGCGCGATCCGCGCGCTGTACCGGGTCAGCCGGCCGGAGTTTCTGGTGATGATCCTGACCTTCGTCGCCACCTTGCTGCTGGAATTGCAGACGGCGATCTACGCCGGGGTGCTGGCGTCGCTTTTCTTCTACCTCAAGCGCACCTCGCAGCCGCGGGTGCAGCAGAGCCGGGAAGGCGAGGCGGATGTGTTGCGGGTGGGTGGTTCGATCTTCTTTGGCGCCAGCCATTACCTGCAGGTGCGGCTGCAACGCTGCCAGGCGGCCGAGGTGGTGATCGATGCGCGGCAGATCAACTTCATCGACTATTCCGGGGTCGAGATGCTGCATCAGGAAGCGCGGCGCTTGCGGCGACAGGACCGCAGCCTGACCTTGCGCCGAGCGAGGCCGCAGGTGGTGGAGGAGTTGCAGAAGCTGGAAGGGGTAGAGCGGTGTCCGATTCGGTTTGAAGACTGAAGCCTGCTCGGGTGGCTGCCATATGCATGTCGATGGTTCTCAGTGCCCTTCGCATCGCGAGCAAGCTCGCTCCTACAATGGCTTGCCCAAACCTCTGTAGGAGCGAGCTTGCTCGCGATGGGGCTGTGAAAACGGTTCCTGTTGGTGTCGCATATAGCTACGAACTTCAGTATCAAACCCGGCCTCACGCACGCCGATGCAATCAGCAAGGCCGCCGAGTACCTGGACCACGCGCTCGAAGCCGTCAGCCAGTTGCCCGAGCAAGCCAAGCCTCGCCATCAAGAAGCGCTGAGCAGCACGCAGGTCCACCTCAGGGTCACCAAGGCATTCCTGAATGTCGCGATGGCGAAATCGACGGTGAACATGCCGATATAACCCCGCCCCAAGCGCCATAAAAAAACCGGCCGTTGAATTCACTCAACGGCCGGTTTTTTCGATCTTCGCCCCGGGACTATCCCCGCGCCAACTGCCGACGCAGCTCCGCCAGCACCGGCGCACTATCCGGCCGTACACCACGCCAGATGAAGAACGCCTCCGCCGCCTGCTCGGCCAGCATGCCCAGACCGTCCAGCACCTTGGCCGCGCCGTGTTCGGTGGCCCATTGGCAGAACGGGGTCGGCTCTTTGCCGTACATCATGTCGTAGCACACGGTCAGGCCCGGCTGGATCAGGCTCGGGTCGATGGGCGGCATTTCGCCGGCGAGGCTCGCCGAGGTGGCGTTGATGATGAGATCCACCGGCTCCTTGAGCCAGCTGAAGCCGCTGGCCGCCACCGGACCGAGGTCGGCGAATTCGCGGGCCAGTTGCTCGGCCTTTTCCACGGTGCGGTTGGCGATCACCAGCGACGCCGGGTTGTGCGCCAGCAGCGGCTCCAACACACCGCGCACCGCGCCGCCAGCACCGAGCAGCAGGATGCGCTTGCCGGCCAGTTCCACGCCCGCGTTGACGGTGAGGTCACGCACCAGCCCGGCGCCGTCGGTGTTGTCGCCCAACAGGGTGCCGTCATCCAGCTTGCTCAGGGTGTTCACCGCCCCGGCGCGCTGGGCGCGGGGGGTGAGGCGGTCGACCAGGCGGAAGGCTTCTTCCTTGAACGGCACGGTGACGTTGGCGCCGAGGCCCTGCTTGAAGAAGCCCAGCGCGCACGCGGTGAAATCATCCAGCGGCGCCAGCAGGGTGTCGTATTCCAACGCCTGGCCAGTCTGGTCGGCAAACAGCCGGTGGATCAACGGCGACTTGCTGTGGCCGATCGGATTGCCGAATACAACGTACTGGTCCATTCACGCGCTTCCTCAGTCAGGCCCGACGACCGGGCAACGGTTGTGCACAATGGGCTCAGTGCCCGGCCTTGTCCAGATTCAGCCAGTCGCGATCCTGCAGGAAGTACTCGGTCAGGCGAGCTTCGGCGCTGCCCGGCTCGGGCTTCCAGTCGTAGCCCCAACGCACTTGCGGCGGCAGCGACATGAGGATCGACTCGGTACGCCCGCCCGACTGCAAGCCGAACAGGGTGCCGCGGTCGTAGACCAGGTTGAATTCGACATAGCGGCCACGGCGGAATTCCTGGAATTCACGCTGCTCGGCGGTGTACGGCTCGGCCTTGCGGCGCTGGACGATCGGCAGGTACGCCTCGACGTAGGCATCGCCGATGGCGCGGATGAAGGCGAAGCTGGTGTCGAAGTCCCATTCGTTCAGGTCGTCGAAGAACAGGCCGCCGATGCCACGCGGCTCGCCACGGTGCTTGAGGTGGAAGTAGCGGTCGCACCAGGCTTTGTAGCGCGGGTAGACGTCAGCCCCGAACGGCGCGCAGGCCTGCTCGGCCACGCGGTGCCAGTGGATGCAGTCTTCTTCGTTGCCGTAGTACGGGGTCAGGTCGAAACCGCCGCCGAACCACCAGACCGCTTCTTCGCCTTCTTTCTCGGCGATGAAGAAGCGCACGTTGGCGTGGGAGGTCGGCACATGCGGGCTGTGCGGGTGGATCACCAGCGACACGCCGAGGGCTTCGAAGCCACGGCCCGCCAGTTCAGGGCGGTGGGCGCTGGCCGACGGCGGCAGGCCGCTGCCGAAGACGTGGGAGAAGTTGACGCCGCCTTTCTCGATGACCTTGCCGTCGCCGATCACCCGGGTGCGTCCGCCACCGCCGGCCTCACGGGTCCAGGCATCCTCGACGAAGCGGGCGCCGCCGTCTTCGGTTTCCAGCGCGGCGCAAATCCGGTCTTGCAGGTCCAGCAGGTAGGCTTTCACGGCCTCGGTGCGGCTAGTCATCGGGTCACCTTGAAGCGGGCATGGGCCGGCCCAGGCGGCACCGGCGGAAAAATTCGGCGCACAGCATACCACCGTGCATGTGCCCTCCGTAGTTGACGGCGATCAAGCAAAAGCGTCCGATAGGCCCTTTCCCCGATGTCTCAGGAGAGTGCAGATGGCCAAGCGTATTCAGTTCAGCCAGCATGGCGGCCCCGAGGTACTGACCCTGGTCGATTTCGAACCCACGGCACCGGCGCCGGGCAATGTTCTCGTGCGCAACCACGCCATCGGTCTGAATTTCATCGACACCTATTTCCGTAGCGGCCTCTACGCGCCGCCCGCCCTGCCGTCCGGCCTCGGCACCGAGGGCGCCGGCGTGGTCGAGGCGGTGGGCGATGGCGTGAGCCGCTTCAAGGTTGGCGACCGCGTGGCCTACGGTGGCGGCCCGCTGGGCGCCTACAGCGAACTGCACGAACTGCCGGCGAACAACCTGGTGGAACTGCCGCAAAGCGTCAGCTTCGAAGACGCCGCCGCGGTGATGCTCAAGGGCCTGACCGTGCAATACCTGCTGCGCCAGACCTTCGACGTGCAGCCGGGCCAGATCATCCTGTTCCATGCGGCGGCGGGCGGGGTTGGATCGCTGGCCTGCCAATGGGCCAAGGCGTTGGGCGCGAAGCTGATCGGCACCGTCAGCTCGGCGGAAAAAGCCGAGCGCGCCAAAGCCCTGGGCGCCTGGGCGACCATCGACTACAGCCGTGAAGACGTGGCGCAGCGGGTGCTGGAACTGACCGACGGCAAGAAATGCCCGGTGGTGTATGACGGCGTGGGCCAGGACACCTGGCTGACGTCGCTGGACTGCCTGGCGCCGCGTGGTTTGATGGTGAGTTTCGGTAATGCGTCGGGCGCGGTGAGCGGAGTCAACCTCGGCATCCTGGCGCAGAAGGGCTCGCTGTACGTCACCCGCCCGACCCTGGCGAGCTACGCCAACAGCGCGGAAAACACCCAGGCCATGGCCAACGAACTGTTCGCGATGATCGCCAGCGGCAAGCTGAAGGTGGATATCCAGCAGCGCTATTCGCTGGCTGAGGCGGCGAAAGCGCAGGAGGCGTTGTCGGCGCGGCGGACGGTGGGGTCGACTGTCCTGATTCCCTGATTTTCCGGACTGCGCGTGTTCCCCCCCTGTAGGAGCGAACTTGCTCGCGATAGCCCCGCAAGATGGCTTCATCGCGAGCAAGCTCGCTCCTACAGGGGGGCGAGTGAGCCGTTAGTTAGCCCGCCCGAACCACCTCACCACTGGCCAGATCCCGAATCACACTCGGATTCTTCCGCCCACCCAACGCCCCACCCAGCACCAGATCAAGCTGGTTGTGGAAATACTGCTCCACCCGCAACCGCGACTTGGCGGCCGGACGTCCGGCCGGGTTGGCCGAGGTCGATACCAGCGGGCCGACCAGCGAGCACAAATCCCGCACCAGCGGATGGTCGCTGACCCGCAGCGCCACGGTGTCGTGCACGCCGGTGATCCACTCCGGCAGCATGCCCTGGTGCGGCACCAGCCAGGTGTTCGGGCCGGGCCAGGTGCTGGCCATGCGGTCGAGCCAGAGTTCGGGGAAGTCTTCGAAGAGGAAGTCGAACTGGCGGATGTTGTCGGCGATCAGGATCAGGCCCTTGTTCACCGAGCGCGACTTGAGCGCCAGCAGCCGGTCCACCGCTTCTTCGTTCCATGGGTCACAGCCCAGGCCCCAGACCGCTTCGGTCGGATAGGCGATCACCGCTCCGGCCCGGATTTCCCGCGCGGCTTGTTGCGCACGCCAACTGTTGACCATTTCTGTTACTCCGCTTGAAGGCTGGTGGGCAGTTTACTTAGCCAGGGCGGGCAAACCAACGCCCGGCTTCATTGCACACGCGGCCATCCAGTTCCAGGTCGGTCAACGCCGCCAGCACGCGGTTCAGCGGCAGGCCACTGGCGTGGGCCAGGCCTTCGCTGGTCAGTGGCGCGGCCAGCAGCAGGGCAACCAACGGATGAGCAGGTTTATCCACAGGCGCCGGCGAAAGGTTCTGCCAGCCGCGCAGGCTTTCAAGGATCTGCTCGATGCTTTCCACCAGCAGCGCGCCGTCGCGGATCAACTGGTGGCAGCCCTTGGCGCCGGGGTGGTGGATCGAACCGGGAATGGCGAACACCTCGCGACCCTGTTCCGCCGCCAGCCGCGCGGTGATCAACGAGCCACTGGCGAGGCTCGCCTCCACCACCAGCACGCCCAGGGAAAGCCCGCTGATGATGCGGTTGCGCCGTGGGAAGTTGGCGGGCAGCGGCCCGGCATCCAGGGGAAACTCGGAAACCAGCGCGCTGCCTTGTTCCAGCATGTGACGTGCCAGGTGGCGGTGGCGCTGTGGATAAAGTTTTTGCAGGCCGGTGCCGAGCACACCGATCGTCGCCCCGCCCACCTCGATCGCGGCCTGGTGCGCGGCACCGTCGATGCCCAGGGCCAGGCCGCTGGTCACGACAAAACCGGCCCGGGCCAGGCTGCGGGAAAACGCTGCCGCAGTGCCCAACGCCGGCGGCGAAGCACGGCGGCTGCCGACGATGGCCAACTGCGGTTTATCCACAAGCGCAGGGTCGCCGGCGACAAATAGCAGCGGTGGCGGATTGGGGATTTCCGCGAGCAGCGCAGGGTAGGCGGGGTCGTCCCACATCAGCAAATGCTGGCCCGAACGCTCTAGCCAGGCCATTGCCGCCGCCGCGCCATCGCGCACTTCGGCGCTGCGTCGGGCCTCGCTCGCCGCTGGCGGCAGACCCAGCGTCCGCCAGGCGGAAGCCGGTGCGCTGAGCGCCGCCGAGGCACTACCAAACGCGTGGATCAGTTTCATAAAGCGTTGCGGGCCGACCTCGGGCAGACGCTGCAGACGCAAACGCGCCTCCAGTTCGGCAGGCGGGCAAGCGGGAAAATCGGGGCAGGGCATAAGACCATCCTTGATCTTTTCGGGATTACCCACATCTCACAACCTGTGGATAACTCTGTTGATAATGCTTTGACAACTGCCTGACGAACGCAGTCCGACAGCCGGCATTTCAACCCTAGACGACCTTTTCGCAGGTGCCGAACGCGCAGAATCCCTTTATTATGTGCGCTCATGTTTGTCACACATCGCACAGTGCAGCTCATACGCTTATGGCCATTCTGAACATCCTCGAATTCCCGGACCCGCGCCTTCGCACCATCGCCAAACCGGTGACGGAAGTCGACGACGCCATCCGCCAGTTGGTGGATGACATGTTTGAAACCATGTACGAAGCCCCAGGCATCGGCCTGGCCGCGACTCAGGTCAACGTGCACAAGCGCGTCGTGGTCATGGACCTGAGCGAAGATCGCAGCGAGCCGCGGGTGTTCATCAACCCCGAGCTGGAAGAACTGACCGACGACATGGGCCAGTACCAGGAAGGCTGCCTGTCGGTGCCGGGGTTCTACGAGAACGTCGACCGTCCGCTGAAAGTCCGGGTCAAGGCCCTGGACCGCGACGGCAAACCCTACGAGCTGATCGCCGAAGGCCTGCTGGCCGTGTGCATCCAGCACGAATGCGACCACCTCAACGGCAAGCTGTTCGTCGATTACCTGTCGACGCTCAAACGCGACCGCATCAAGAAGAAGCTGGAAAAGCAGCACCGCCAGCAAGCTTGATCCTCCTCACTCCAGAAGGCTTGCTCCGGCAAGCCTTTTTCTTTTAAGCGAGAACTCCATGCGCATCGTCTTCGCGGGCACCCCCGAGTTTGCCGCCGAACACCTCAAGGCCCTGCTGGCCAGCCACCACGAAATCATCGCCGTCTACACCCAGCCGGACCGTCCGGCCGGCCGTGGGCAAAAGCTGATGCCCAGCCCGGTGAAGCAACTGGCTGTGGATAACAACATTCCGGTGCTGCAACCGCCGACCTTGCGCAACCCCGACGCCCAGGCCGAACTGGCCGCGCTCGCGCCAGACCTGATGGTGGTGGTGGCCTACGGCCTGATCCTGCCGCAAGTGGTGCTGGATATTCCCAGGCTCGGCTGCATCAACAGCCACGCTTCGCTGCTGCCGCGCTGGCGCGGTGCCGCGCCGATCCAGCGCGCCGTGGAAGCCGGCGATGCCGAGAGCGGCGTGACCGTAATGCGTATGGAGGCCGGCCTGGACACGGGCCCGATGCTGCTGAAAGTCAGCACGCCGATCAGCGCCACGGACACCGGCGGCACCCTGCATGACCGCCTGGCCGAACTCGGCCCGCCCGCCGTGCTGGAAGCCATCGCCGGCCTCGACGCTGGCACCCTGCAAGGCGAAGTGCAGGACGATGCCCTGGCCACGTATGCACACAAGCTGAACAAGGACGAAGCACGCCTGGACTGGAGCCGCCCGGCCGTCGAGCTGGAGCGTCAGGTGCGCGCCTTCAACCCGTGGCCGATCTGCCACAGCACCCTGGCGGGCGAAGCGCTGAAAGTGCTGGCCGCCAACCTGGCCGAAGGCCAGGGCGCGCCGGGTGAAATCCTTTCGGCGAGCAAGGACGGCCTGGTCGTCGCCTGCGGCGAGCAGGCACTGAGCCTGACCCGCCTGCAACTGCCCGGCGGCAAGGCGCTGAACTTCAGCGACCTGTTCAACAGCCGCCGCGAGAAATTCACCCCCGGCACGGTACTCGGCCAATGAACCCGCGTCTGGCCGCCGCCCGCGCCCTGGCCGCCGTGCTCAGCGGCAAAGCCTCGCTGAACAGTTCGCTGCCGGCGCAACTGGACAAGGTCGAGGCCCGTGACCGCGGTCTGACCCAAGACCTCGCCTTCGGCACCGCGCGCTGGCAGCCACGGCTCTCGGCGCTGGCCGAGCGCCTGCTGCAAAAACCTTTCAAGAGCGCCGACGCCGATGTGCAGGCGCTGCTGCTGGTGGGCCTGTATCAGTTGTTCTACACCCGCGTCCCGGAGCACGCCGCAATCGGCGAAACCGTGGGCTGCGCCGACAAGCTGAAAAAGCCGTGGGCCAAGGGCCTGCTCAACGCCGTGCTGCGCCGTGCCCAACGTGAAGGCAACGACATCCTCGCCGAGCTGGAGCGCGATCCGGTGGTGCGCACCGCCCACCCGCGCTGGCTGCAAAAGTCGCTGAAGGCGTTCTGGCCGGAGCAGTGGGAAGCCATCTGCGCCGCCAACAACGCTCATCCGCCGATGATCCTGCGGGTCAACCGCCGCCATCACAGCCGCGACGCCTACCTTGAACTGCTGCGCCAGGCTGGCATCGACGCCGCGCCGTGCCAGTACAGCGCCGACGGTATCCTCCTCGCCGCCGCCAGCGATGTGCGTGACCTGCCCGGCTTCGCCGAAGGCTGGATCAGCGTCCAGGACGAAGCCGCGCAACTGGCCGCCGACCTGCTGCAGCTGGCGCCGGGGCAACGGGTGCTGGACGCCTGCTGCGCCCCCGGCGGCAAGACCTGCCACCTGCTCGAAGCCGAGCCGAAGCTGGCCGGCGTGGTCGCCATCGACCTGGAAGCCAAGCGCCTGGTGCGGGTCCGCGAGAACCTCGACCGCCTCGGCCTCGACGCCGAACTGATCGCCTGCGATGCCCGCGACACCGGCGAGTGGTGGGACGGCCAGGGCTTCCAGCGCATCCTGCTGGACGCACCGTGCTCGGCCACCGGCGTGATCCGCCGCCACCCGGACATCAAGCTGACCCGCCAGCCCGACGACATCGCCGCGCTGGCCGCCCTGCAAGGCGAATTGCTCGACGCGCTCTGGCCGACCCTCGAGGTCGGCGGCATGCTGCTCTACGCCACCTGCTCCACCTTGCCCACGGAAAACACCGAGGTGATAGAGGCGTTCCTCGCCCGCACCCCTGGCGCCCGTGAGCTGGACCTGGCCACCGACGCCGGCATTCGCCAGCCGCACGGTCGCCAACTGCTCGCCCAGGAAGGCGGGCACGACGGTTTCTACTACGCCAAGCTGATAAAAATCGCCGCCGCGCGCGGCCTATAACAACAAGGGAAGGGACAGCGGATGAAGATCATCATCCTTGGCGCGGGGCAGGTCGGCGGGACGCTGGCCGAACACCTGGCCAGCGAAGCCAACGACATCACCGTGGTCGACACCGATGGCGAACGCCTGCGCGATCTCGGCGATCGCCTCGATATCCGCACCGTCCAGGGTCGCGGCTCGCTGCCGACCATCCTGCGCCAGGCCGGCGCCGACGACGCCGACATGCTGGTGGCGGTGACCAACAGCGACGAGACCAACATGGTCGCCTGCCAGGTCGCCTACACGCTGTTCCACACCCCGACCAAGATCGCCCGGGTCCGCGAGTCCGCCTACCTGACCCGCAACGAACTGTTCGACAACGAAGCCATTCCGGTGGACGTGCTGATCAGCCCGGAACAGGTCGTGACCCACTACATCAAGCGCCTGATCGAACACCCCGGCGCGCTGCAGGTGATCGACTTCGCCGAAGGCAAGGCGCAACTGGTGGCGGTGAAGGCTTACTACGGCGGGCCGCTGGTGGGCCAGCAACTGCGCCAGATCCGCGCGCACATGCCCAATGTCGACACCCGCGTGGCGGCGATCTTCCGTCGCGACCGGCCGATCCTGCCGCAAGGCGACACGGTGATCGAAGCCGACGACGAGGTGTTCTTCATCGCCGCCAAGGCGCACATCCGCGCGGTGATGGGCGAGCTGCGCCGCCTCGATGAAACCAACAAGCGCGTGGTGATCGCCGGTGGCGGGCAGATCGGCGAACGCCTGGCCGAGGCCATCGAAAGCCGCTATCAGGTGAAAATCATCGAGATGAACGCGGCCCGCTGCCGCTACCTCTCCGACAACCTCGACAGCACCGTGGTGCTCCAGGGCAGTGCCTCGGACCGCGACCTGCTGCTGGAAGAGAACATCGCCGACGCCGACATCTTCCTGGCCCTGACCAACGACGACGAGGCCAATATCATGTCCTCGCTGCTGGCCAAGCGCCTCGGCGCGCGCAAAGTGATGACCATCATCAACAACCCGGCCTACGTCGACCTGGTGCAGGGCGGCGAAATCGATATCGCCATCAGCCCGCAACTGGCGACCATCGGCACCTTGCTGGCCCACGTGCGCCGCGGCGATATCGTCAGCGTTCACTCCCTGCGCCGTGGCGCGGCGGAAGCCATCGAAGCGATCGCCCATGGCGACTCGAAGTCGAGCAAGGTGGTGGGCAAGGCCATCGAAGACATCAACCTGCCGCCGGGCACCACCATCGGCGCGATCATCCGCGACGACGAAGTGCTGATCGCCCACGACGACACGGTGATCAAGAGCGGCGACCACGTGATCCTGTTCGTTGTGGATAAAAAGTACATTCGCGATGTGGAGAAGCTGTTCCACGTCGGTCTGACGTTCTTCTGACCGTTACCGAAGGAAGGGAAGGCAATGCGCGAATCGCTGGAAAAGATGCTCGCCAAGGGTGTGGATAACCCATTGCTGCGCTTCGGGCTGGGCAAGTCCTGGCTGGACGAAGGCAACGGCGCCGAAGCGGCGGTACACCTGGCGCGGTGTGTGGAGCTGGATCCGAAGTATTCGGCGGCGTGGAAGTTGCTCGGCAAGGCGTGGGTGGCGGCTGGGGATAACGCTGCGGCGCGGGCGGCCTGGCAGCAGGGGATTGCGGCGGCGCAGGCTCATGGGGACAAGCAGGCCGAGAAGGAAATGGCGGTGTTCTTGAAGAAGCTGGATAAAGCGGGGAATTGAGGCGTCTGGTTTCGAGGGCTTCGCGAGCAAGCTCGCTCCTACAGGGGATTGCGTCATCCCTGTAGGAGCGAGCTCGTCGGGGCGCCGAACCGTCGCGATGAGGCCCTCAATACCAACGAGCTTCCCCAGCCGGCCGCTTCTTGAACCGTTTCATGCTCCACATGTACTGACTCGGATAGGCCCGCACATACTTTTCCACCACCTGGCTCATCGCCGCCGCCGAGGTCTCGGTGTCGGTGCTGTACATCGCCTCCGGCGCCGCTTCGAGGATCACCTTGAAGCCTGAACCGTCCGGCAGCCGCAAGGCATGCAGGAACACCCCGACCGCCTTGCCGCCCGCCAGCATGTTCGGCACGAACTTGCTGGTCAGCGCTTTGGTCCCCAGGAACGGCACGAAGATCCCCGCCGATTCCGCCGGCTCCGGGTCAGCCGGAATCCCCACCTGACCGCCACGACGCACTTCCTTGATGATGCTCAGGATGCCTTCCTTGGTCGAAGGCGCAACGCGGTTGCCCAGTTGCACGCGCTGCTCGCGCAGCAGGTCATCGACCGCCTTGAGCTTGGGCGGGCGGTAGAAAATGATCGGTTTGCACTGGCTGCAATAGAAGTGGTTGAGCACTTCCCAGTTGCCGAGGTGGCTGGTGATGCCAACCACGCCTTTGCCCGAGGCCAGCGCGTCTTTCAACACCTCCAGGCCTTCGACTTCACGCACCAGGTCGATGGAACGCTGCGCCGGCCAGATCCAGGCGCAGGCGCTTTCGGTGAAAGACTTGCCGATGTCCATCAGCGAGCGTCCCACCAACTTCTCGCGCTCGACCGGGTCCATCTCGGGGAAGCATTTGGCGAGGTTGATCCGCACCACTTCACGGGAGCTGTTCGGCACCTTCCACATGATCCAGCCGATGGCCGCGCCGACCCGTTGCACCGCGCCCCAAGGCAGCTTGGCAAACAACCGCAACGCCCCGACCATCAAGGCGCCCTTGAACTTTTCCACAGGCAGGTTCCTCCGTAAGCAAGCCGGGCATTGTAACCGTCAGCGCAGCAGGGCGGCGTATCGATCGCAATCGGTGGTGTGATCCATGACCATGCCGGTGGCCTGCATGAAGGCATAGCAGATGGTCGGTCCGACGAAGGTGAACCCGGCCTTTTGCAGCGCCTTGCTCATGGCCTTGGCCTCGTCGGTCACCGCCGGCACGTCGCTGCGCTCGACAAAATGGTTGATCTTCGGCTGGCCGCCAACGAAGGACCAGAGCCACTGCGCCGGGTCTTGCAGCTCCAGCCAGGCGCGCGCATTGCGCCGGGCGGCGTTGAGCTTCAGGCGGTTGCGGATGATGCCGGGGTCGAGCATGCGCTCTTCGATTTCTTCATCGGTCATCTGCGCCAGCCGGTGGGGATCGAAACCGAACAGCACTTGCCGATAACGCTCGCGCTTTTTCAGCACGGTGATCCACGACAGACCGGCCTGGAATCCTTCCAGAAGCAGCATTTCGAAGAGCTGCTGCGCATCGCGCTGCGGCGTGCCCCATTCCTGATCGTGATAAGTCTGGTACAGCGGATCGTCGGTACACCAAAAGCAACGTGGCATAAAGCACCATGGGTAGAGGCCGGGGCGAATCGGGTTATACTCCCGCTCTTTATATTCGCAGCCCTAGAAACAGGTGAATTTCGTGAGCCAGCCTACGCCAGCCGTGCGTACCTTCCAAGACTTGATCCTCGCGCTCCAGCAGTACTGGGCCGAGCAAGGTTGTGTGGTGCTTCAGCCCTACGATATGGAAGTGGGCGCCGGCACCTTTCATACCGCCACGTTTCTGCGCGCCGTAGGCCCGGAAACCTGGAACGCCGCTTACGTACAGCCAAGCCGTCGCCCGGCCGATGGCCGTTACGGTGAAAACCCCAACCGCCTGCAGCACTACTACCAGTTCCAGGTGGTGCTCAAGCCGAACCCGGCCAACTTCCAGGAGCTGTACCTCGGCTCGCTGAAAGCCATCGGCCTGGATCCGCTGGTTCACGACATCCGTTTCGTCGAAGACAACTGGGAATCGCCGACCCTCGGCGCCTGGGGTCTGGGTTGGGAAATCTGGCTCAACGGCATGGAAGTCACCCAGTTCACCTACTTCCAGCAAGTTGGCGGCATCGAATGCCTGCCGGTCACCGGTGAAATCACCTATGGCCTGGAACGTCTGGCCATGTACCTGCAGGGCGTCGACTCGGTCTACGACCTGGTCTGGACCGACGGTCCGTTCGGCAAGGTGACCTACGGCGACGTGTTCCACCAGAACGAAGTGGAGCAGTCGACCTACAACTTCGAACACGCCAACGTCGAGAAACTGTTCGAGCTGTTCGACTTCTACGAAAGCGAAGCCAACCGCCTGATCGAGCTGGAACTGCCGCTGCCGACCTACGAAATGGTCCTCAAGGCGTCCCACACCTTCAACCTGCTGGATGCCCGCCGCGCCATCTCGGTCACCGAGCGCCAGCGTTACATCCTGCGCGTGCGCACCCTGGCCCGCGCCGTGGCGCAGAGCTACCTGAACGCCCGCGCCAAGCTGGGCTTCCCGATGGCGACCCCTGAATTGCGTGATGAAGTGTTGGCCAAGCTGGAGGCTGCAGAATGAGTGCTCAAGATTTCCTGGTTGAACTGGGCACCGAAGAGCTGCCACCCAAGGCCCTGGCCAGCCTCGGCGATGCGTTTCTCGCCGGCATCGAAAAAGGCCTGCAGGCCGCCGGCCTGAACTACACCGGCAAACAGGTGTACGCCGCACCGCGCCGCCTGGCCGTGCTGATCCGTCAACTCGACACCCAGCAGCCAGACCGCAGCATCAACGTCGACGGCCCGCCCCGCCAGGCCGCATTCGACGCTGAAGGCAACCCGACCCAGGCCGCCCTCGGCTTCGCCAAGAAGTGTGGCGTTGAACTGTCGGAAATCGACCAGAGCGGCGCCAAGCTGCGTTTCTCCCAGCACATCCCGGGCAAGGCGACCGCCAGCCTGCTGCCGACCATCGTCGAAGATTCGCTGAACGACCTGCCGATTCCCAAGCGCATGCGCTGGGGTGCTCGCCGCGAAGAGTTCGTGCGCCCGACCCAATGGCTGGTAATGCTGCTGGGTGACGAGGTGGTCGATTGCACCATCCTCGCCCAGGCTGCCGGTCGCGAATCCCGTGGCCACCGCTTCCACCATCCGGAAAACGTACGCATCAGCGCTCCGGCCAACTACCAGGAAGACCTGCGCAAGGCCTACGTCCTGGCCGACTTCGCCGAGCGTCGCGAGCTGATCAGCAAGCGCACCGCTGAACTGGCGATGCAGCAGGAAGGCACTGCGATCGTGCCGCCAGCGCTGCTGGACGAAGTGACAGCGCTGGTCGAGTGGCCGGTGCCGCTGGTCTGCTCGTTCGAGGAACGTTTCCTCGAAGTGCCGCAAGAAGCCCTGATCACCACCATGCAGGACAACCAGAAGTACTTCTGCCTGCTGGACGTCGACGGCAAGCTGCTGCCGCGCTTCATCACCGTGGCCAACGTCGAGAGCCGCGATCCGAAGCAGATCGTCGAAGGCAACGAGAAGGTCGTGCGCCCACGCCTGACCGACGCCGAGTTCTTCTTCAAGCAGGACAAGAAGCAGCCACTGGCAAGCTTCAACGACCGCCTGCAGAACGTGGTCTTCCAGGCCCAGTTGGGCAGCGTTTTCGACAAGGCCGAGCGCGTTTCGAATCTGGCCGCGTTCATCGCCGGCAAGATCGGCGGCGACGCCCAGCGTGCTGCCCGCGCGGGTCTGCTGTCCAAGTGCGACCTGGCCTCCGAGATGGTCGGCGAATTCCCTGAAATGCAGGGCGTTGCCGGTTACTACTACGCGCTCAACGACGGCGAGCCGGAAGATGTCGCTCTGGCCCTGAACGAGCAGTACATGCCGCGCGGTGCTGGCGCTGAACTGCCATCGACCCTGACCGGCGCGGCCGTGGCCATCGCCGACAAGCTCGACACCCTGGTCGGCATCTTCGGTATCGGCATGCTGCCAACCGGCAGCAAAGACCCGTATGCACTGCGTCGTGCGGCCCTGGGCGTACTGCGCATCCTGATCGAGAAGCAACTGGACCTGGACCTGACCGAAGCAGTCGACTTCGCGGTCAAGCAATTCGGTGCCAAGGTCAAGCCGGCCGGCCTGGCCGAGCTGGTGCTGGAGTTCATCTTCGACCGCCTGCGTGCGCGCTACGAAGATGAAGGCATCGATGTTGCCACCTACCTGTCGGTCCGTGCCCTGAAGCCGGGTTCGGCGCTGGACTTCGACCAGCGCGTGCAGGCCGTACAGGCCTTCCGCCAACTGCCGGAAGCCGCCGCCCTGGCCGCGGTGAACAAGCGCGTGTCGAACCTGCTGAGCAAAGCCGAAGGCACCGTGGCCACCACCGTCGAGCCGAAGTACTTCGACAACGCCAACGAGTTCTCGCTGTACTCGGCGATCCAGCAGGCCGACCACGCCGTGCAACCGCTGGCAGCAGCGCGTCAGTACCGCGAGTCGCTGGCGCGTCTGGCTGCCCTGCGTGAGCCGGTGGATGCGTTCTTCGAAGCGGTGATGGTCAATGCCGAGGACGCCAACGTGCGGGCCAACCGTTATGCCCTGCTCAGCCGCCTGCGCGGTCTGTTCCTGGGCGTGGCCGACATCTCGCTGCTGGGGTAAGCCTTGAAACTGCTGATTCTCGATCGTGACGGGGTGATCAACCAGGACTCCGACGCCTACATCAAGTCGCTGGAGGAATGGATTCCGATCCCCGGCTCGATCGAGGCCATCGCGCAGTTGAGCCAGGCCGGCTGGACGGTGGCCGTCGCCACCAACCAGTCCGGCATCGCTCGCGGCTACTACCCGCTGTCGACCCTCGACGCCATGCACGCCCGCCTGCGTGAGCTGGTGGCCGCGCTGGGTGGCGAAGTCGGGCTGATCGTCCACTGCCCGCACGGGCCGGACGATGGCTGCGATTGCCGCAAGCCAAAGCCCGGAATGCTGCGGCAGATTGCCCAACACTATGACGCCAGCCTCGCTGGCGTGTGGTTCGTCGGCGACAGCAGCGGTGACCTGGAAGCTGCGGCAACCGTCGATGCTCAACCGGTTCTGGTACGCACCGGCAAGGGTGAGAAGACCCTGGCCAAGGGCGTTGCGCCGGATACACTGATTTTCGATGACCTGGCTGCCGTCGCCAGAGCACTTATCCACAAATAGCGCGCCTGCCCCTTGCGGGCGCACTCTTACTAGGCGGGCCCTCCCGCAACGGTACAAGCCGCTATGTCGATCCTGCAGGCGATCAGAATCGTTCCCTTTTATCTGTTGTTGGGCGCCAGCGCGCTGATCTGGTGTTCACTCAGCTTCTTTATCGCGCCATTCCTGCCGTTCCGTTATCGCTATCGCTGGATCAACGTCTACTGGTGCCGCTTCGCGCTGGTGCTGGTGCGGGTGTTCCTGAATATCCGGGTCAAGGTGACCGGCGCCGAAAACATCCCCGAGCGCCCCTGCGTGATCCTCTCCAATCACCAGAGCACCTGGGAAACCTTCTTCCTCTCCGCGTACTTCCAGCCTCTGAGCCAAGTGCTCAAGCGCGAGTTGCTGTACGTGCCGTTCTTCGGATGGGCCATGGCCATGCTGCGGCCGATCGCCATCGACCGCGATAACCCCAAAGCCGCCCTGAAACAGGTTGCCGCCAAAGGCGACAAGCTGCTCAAGGAACGTGTCTGGGTGCTGATCTTCCCGGAAGGCACCCGCGTGCCATTCGGCCAGATCGGCAAGTTCTCGCGCAGTGGCGCCGCCCTGGCGGTGAACGCCGACCTGCCAGTACTGCCCATTGCCCACAACGCTGGCAAGTACTGGCCCAAGGAAGGCTGGGGCAAACGCGCCGGCACCATCGAAGTGGTCATCGGCGAGCCGATGTGGGCCGAAGGTAGTGGTCCGCGGGCAATCGCCGAACTGAACGACCGCGCTGCGGCTTGGAACGAAAAGACCCAGCGCGAACTGGGTTCGCTGCCACCTCTGCAGGCGGTCAGCGAAACCCAGTCGGTCGCTTGACCCGTTCTGTGGATAACTTGTTGACAATATTTGGATTGCTTACGAAAAAACGCGCTAACTCATTAATCTACTTACATATTTCTATGTATGACTGTTTCGTGTAAATCGTGCATAAGTTTTTTCGCGGAATAAAAAAACCGGCTTTTACGCCGGTTTTTTTGTGCCTGTTATTCACACCTTGTCGATGTCTACGTCGCGGGTCTCTTTCAGGCAGAACAGCCCCACCACCAGACTGACGCCGGTGATCAGAACCGGGTACCAGAGCCCGTAGAAAATATCGCCGGTGTACACCACCAGGGCGAACGATACGGTGGGCAGGAAACCGCCGAACCAGCCGTTGCCGATGTGGTAGGGCAGGGACATCGAGGTGTAGCGGATGCGGGTCGGGAACAACTCGACCATCACCGCGGCCAGCGGTCCGTAGGTCATGGTGGCGATCAGGATCATCACCACGATCAACAGCACCACCATCGGCTGGTTGACGCTGCTGGCGTCCGCTTTGGACGGATAGCCTGCCTTCTCGATGGCGGCGCGCATTGCGGCCTCGTCGAAGCCCTCGATGCGCTGCTCACCCACCATCACTGCCACGCTGCTGCCGGCAGGTACCGATTGCGAGCTGTACGGCAGACCCTGTTTGACCAGGAACGTCTTGACCTTGTCGCACGGGCTGTCGAAACGCGCCTTGCCCACCGGGTCGAACTGGAAGGTGCAGCCGGCAGGATCAGCCATCACCACGATGGGCGACTGACGGCTGGCGGTGTCGATCTGCGGGTTGGCGTAGTGGCTCAGCGCTTTGAATAGCGGGAAGTAGAGTAGGGTGGCGAGCAACAGGCCCGTCATCAGGATCGGCTTGCGCCCGATGCGGTCCGACAACCAGCCAAAGAAGACGAAGAACGGCGCGCCGATCACCACGCTGATGATCAGCAGGGTGTTGGCTTGGGCCGGGTCCATCTTGAGCATCTGGGTCATGAAGAACAGCACGTAGAACTGCGCGGTGTAGAAGGTTACCGCCTGCCCGGCGTTGATGCTGAACAGCGCCGTCAGAACGACCTTGAGGTTCGGCCAGGAGGTGAAGGACTCGCGGATCGGCGACTTGCTGATCTTGCCTTGGGCCTTCATTTTCACGAAGGCCGGCGACTCATGCATGCTCATGCGGATCCAGGTGGAGATCGCCAGCAGCACGATGGACAGCAGGAACGGCAGGCGCCAGCCCCAGGTTTCGAACTGGTCGCCACTGATGTAGCGGCTGCCCAGCACCACCAGCAGCGACAGCAGCAGGCCGAGGGTCGCGGTGGACTGGATAAAGCCTGTGTGGAAACCACGTTTGCCGTGCGGGGCGTGTTCGGCAACGTAGGTCGCCGCGCCGCCGTACTCACCGCCCAGCGCCAGGCCCTGGAGCATGCGCAGCACTACCAGGATGATCGGTGCGGCGATGCCGATGCTGGCGTAGGTCGGCAGCAAGCCCACGGCGAAGGTCGACAGGCCCATCAGCACGATGGTCACCAGGAAGGTGTACTTGCGGCCGATCATGTCTCCCAGCCGCCCGAACACCAGGGCACCGAAAGGCCTGACCAGGAACCCGGCGGCAAATGCCATCAGCGCAAAGATGAACGCCGTGGTGTCGTTGACCCCGGCGAAGAACTGTTTGCTGATGACCGCGGCCAACGCCCCGTAGAGAAAAAAGTCATACCACTCGAAAACCGTCCCGAGGGATGACGCGAAAATGATCTTGCGCTCTTCGCGGCGGCTGCTGGCCGTCGTGGTTGCGCTCTGTTGCTGAAGGGTGTCCGACATCGTGCTGTCCTCGGCCCACGTTGGGGCACAGTGATTATTGTTGTTGTCCACTGTCGACACCGGTCGACCGCTGCCGGTGTCACTGTTGCCACGCCGCCCCGCGCAAGGCTCAGGGCGTCGCTATCTTCGTGCGGTCACTGCGGGTGCTGACGGCCTCATGGCCCTGGCGGATCAGTTGCGCGGCCTTTTCCGCGATCATCAAGGTGGGTGAGCAGGTATTGCCCGAAACGATGTTCGGCATGATCGACGCATCGGCGACGCGCAGGCCGGCGATACCGTGAACCCGCAACTGCGCGTCCACCACATCCAGCGGCCCGTTGCCCATGCGGCAGGTACCCACCGGATGGAAGATGGTGGTGCCGATCTGGCCGGCAGCGGCGTACAGGTCTTCGTCACTCTGCAACGTCGGTCCCGGCAGGTACTCGCGCGGCGAGAAGGGCGCGAGGGCAGGGGACTGGACGATGTTGCGGGTCAGGCGGATGGCCTGGGCGGCGACCTGCAGGTCTTCCGGCGCGCTGAGGTAATTGGGGTCGATCAATGGCGCGTCGGCAGGGTCCGCCGAGCGGATATCCACACGTCCGCGGCTGAGCGGGCGCAAGTTACACACCGACGCCGTGAAGGCGGCGAAGCGGTGCAACGGCTCGCCAAAGCGGTCCAGCGACAGCGGCTGAACG
Source organism: Pseudomonas sp. 20P_3.2_Bac5 (assembly GCF_025466035.1). Taxonomy (NCBI): domain Bacteria; kingdom Pseudomonadati; phylum Pseudomonadota; class Gammaproteobacteria; order Pseudomonadales; family Pseudomonadaceae; genus Pseudomonas; species Pseudomonas sp. 20P_3.2_Bac5. Next base: position 103,082 of record NZ_JANLOA010000130.1, read on the forward strand.
TGGTACTGGAGATTTGGCGAAGCCTGCTCCGGCCCCGAACGCACGAACGCGCCCAATTGGCTCGGCGCCATGGCCAGCGGGCCACTGCGGTCATAGAGATAACGCAGGCCCATGCCCATCTTGCCGAAGAGCGTGTTGGCCACCTGATTGAGGGTGCGGACGTTGTCGACCTGGTAGATCAGCCGCAATTGCAGATGGTCCTGCAGGTTGCCACCGACGCCCGGAAGTTCGTGGTTCACGCCGATGCCCAAACGCTCCAGCAGCGGCCGAGGGCCGATGCCGGAACGCTGGAGGATTCCCGGCGAACCGATGGAGCCGGCGCACAGGATCACTTCACGGCGCGCGTCGAAGTTCTGCCATTGCCCCTGCCACCGTGCGCGCACCGCAGAGGCACGGCCGTTCTCCAGCAGCACACGGTCCACGTCGACACCCGTCAGTACGCTCAGGTTGGTGCGGTGGGCAATCGGCCGGAGAAACGCCTTGGAGGCATTCCAGCGCACGCCGGCTTTCTGGTTGACCTGAAAATATCCACAGCCCTGGTTATCGCCGCCGTTGAAGTCATCGACGCTGGCGATCCCCTGTTGCGCGGCCGCCTCGCGAAACGCGTCGAGGATCGCCCAGGAATAACGCTGCTGCTCGACCCGCCATTCACCCTCAGCACCGTGCGCCTCGCTGGCGCCGGCGTAGTGACGCTCGCTCGCCTTGAACAGCGGCAGCACATCCTTCCACGCCCAGCCGGGATTGCCCTCGTCGGCCCAGCGGTCATAGTCGCCGGACTGGCCGCGCATGTAGATCATGCCGTTGATCGAGGAACAACCGCCGAGCACCTTGCCCCGTGGATAACCCAGGCTGCGTCCGTTGAGGCCGGCTTGGGATTCAGTCTTGAAGCACCAGTCGGTGCGGGGATTGCCAATGCAGTAGAGATAACCGACCGGGATATGAATCCAGGGGTAGTTGTCGCGGCCACCGGCTTCGAGCAGGGCAACGCGACAGGAAGGATCGGCGGACAACCGGTTCGCCAGCAGGCAACCCGCGGGACCGGCACCGACGATGACGTAGTCGTAGGAATGATCGGCTGATGGCATGAAGACCTCGCGCCTGATTTTTATTCTTGTCTTGGCTCAGTGTTATTGATTATTTTCGAGATGAAAACGTTCGTTTTCACTCAACCGCTGTGCGTTTAAACACAACGCCAGCAAGCCTGCGGTTAACAGGGACAGCCAATGTTCGACTGGAATGATCTGCGGTTTTTTCTCGAATTACAGCGCAGCGGCCGCTTGCTCACCGCCGCCAAGCGCCTCAATACTACCCACAGCACCGTGGCCCGGCACATCGAAAATATCGAGCAGAGCCTGGGCACCGCGCTGTTCGTCCAGCATGCCCAGGGCTATGAACTGACGCCGTCCGGCCAGGCCCTGCTCAAGCATGCCGAGGCGATGGAGAACGTCGCGCTGCTGGCCCAGGAAGAAATCACCCAGGCCATCACCCCGCTGGGCAAGATCCGCCTGGGGGTCACCGAAGGCATCGGCATCATGTTTTTCACGCCGCGCATGGGCAGCCTGTTCGACCGGTATCCGGGGCTGGAAGTGGAGCTGGTGGCGGTGCCGCGCTTTGTCAGCATCATCAACCGCGAGGCGGAAATCAGCATCCACCTGGAGCGACCCAACGCCGACCTGTTGATCACCCGCAAGCTCACCGACTACCGCCTGGCGCTCTACGCCAGCCCCGACTACCTCGCCCGCGCCCCCGCGCTGAACAGCCGCGAAGACCTGGCTCGGCACACCTGGATCGGCTACGTCGACGACCTGTTGTTCAGCCAGGAGCTGCTGTTTCTGCACAGCTTCTGCCGGGCGCCGAACGTGGTGTTCCGCAGCACCAGCGTGATCGCCCAGCAGCATGCGGCGCGCGCCGGGCTGGGCATCGCCGTGCTGCCCAACTACATGGCGCGGCACGACACAGGGCTGGTGCGTATCCTGCCCAGCGAAACCATCCAGCGCAGCTACTGGATCAGCACACGCCGCGAGTTGCACAAGTCGGTGCGCCTGCGGGTAGTCTGGGACTACTTGCTGGCGCTGTGCGCGCAAGAGCAGGGCGAACTGTTGGCCGACTAGCTCAGTGCAGCAAGGTGTTGAACGCCAGCAACACCGCAGCCCCGATCCCGACCAGCGCGAACGCCTGTTGCAGGCGCGGCCCGGCCAGGTGGTGGGCGATCTGGCGTCCAGCGAGCAGACCGGCCAGCGCGCCCGCGGCAAACGGCGCGCCGATCGCCCAAGGCATCACACCACTGAAGCTGGCCGTCAGCACGCTGCCGCTGGAGACCAGGGCGATCACCGCCAGCGAGGTGGCCACCATACTTTTCATGTCGAGGTTGGTGTAGCGACCCAAGGCGGGAATGATGACGAATCCGCCGCCCACGCCTAACAACCCGGACAGCAATCCAGCGAGCAATCCGGTAAAGGCGAGTGCCCGGGCGCAGGGCAGGGTCCAGCGCAACCGCCCCTGCTGCGGGTTGAGGACGCAAGGTTGTATCTGTCGATTAGCGCAGGGCGACTCGCCGCCTAGCTCGCGTCGGGCCCTTAGAAGCATCCGTCCACAGGCATACACCAGCACCGCCGAGAATCCCAACGCCAGCGGCGCGTTGGGCAGTTGATGCGCCAGCCAGAAACCGAAGGGCGCTGCCAACCAGCCGAGCCCGGCGATAAAGAACGCCGCCCGGTAACGCACCAACCCTTGGCGCCAGCCCAATATCGCGCCAACGCCGGCGGCCAGTCCCACCGCGAGCAAGCCGATCGGCGCTGCTTCGACCATCGACAGACCAAGTCCGAAGACCAGTAGCGGCACGGCAAGGATTCCTCCACCGGCACCCGTCAGCGCCAGGATCAAGCCAATGACCGCGCCCAGTCCGGCACCGAGCAACTCATGTTCCATCATGACTACGGCTCACCGGCCAGGGGAATCTTCAGGTAGCTCACGCCGTTGTCCTCAGGCTCGGGGAACTGGCCGCTGCGCATGTTGATCTGCACAGACGGCAGCATCAGCACCGGCATCTCCAGGGTTGCGTCACGGGCCTGGCGCATGGCGACGAATTCGTCCTCGCTGATGCCTTGGTGAATATGGATGTTGCTGGCACGCTGCTCCGCAACCGTGGTCATGTAGCGCAACTCGCGACCACCGGGTAAGTAGTCGTGGCACATGAACAGTCGGGTGTCGTCGGGCAGGGCGAGGATGCGCATGATCGAGCGGTACAGCACGCGTGCGTCGGCGCCGGGAAAGTCGCAGCGGGCGGTGCCATAGTCAGGCATGAACAGGGTGTCGCCAACGAAGGCCACGGTCTCGCCGGCGGCTTCCACCAGGAAGGTCATACAGGCCGGCGTATGCCCCGGGGTGTGCAAGGCACGGGCCTGCAAACCGCCAATGGTAAAAGTGGCCTCGTCGTCGAACAGCACATCGAACTGGCTGCCATCGCGAGCAAAGCCGGGACCGGCGTTGAACAGCGTGCCGAAGGTCTTCTGCACCTGGGTGATCCGGCTGCCGATTGCCAGTTGTCCGCCGAGGACCTTTTTCAGGTACGCCGCCGCGGAAAGATGATCGGCGTGGACGTGAGTTTCCAGAATCCACTGCACGCTAGCGCCCAGCGCTTTTACACGGTCAATCAGACGATCAGCGTTGTGAGTGTCGGTGCGCCCGGACTTCGGGTCATAGTCGAGCACGCTGTCGATCAATGCGCAGTGCCTGGTTTCGGTGTCCATGACCAGATAGCTGATGGTCCAGGTCGTGCTGTCGAACAGCGCTTCCACATAGAGATTGCCGGCGATGATCATTATCCATTCTCCAGAAAGGTCACTAGGCCGACCACCGATGAACAGGGTGAGTGAACGCATCTTACCTCGGCGTTTGCGCGAACTTTGGCTTTGAATTGATAAACCCCAGAAACAAGAAACCCGGCTTTCGCCGGGCTTTTTGTTTCACGTGGAACAATCAGAAGTCGAGGTTGGACACCGACAACGCGTTGCTCTCGATGAACTCACGGCGTGGCTCGACCGCATCACCCATCAGGGTGTTGAAGATCTGGTCAGCCGCGATTGCGTCTTCGATGGTCACCTTGAGCATGCGACGCACGCTTGGGTCCATGGTGGTTTCCCACAACTGATCCGGGTTCATCTCACCCAGACCTTTGTAGCGCTGGATGGTGTGGCGCTTAGTGCTTTCATTCATCAGCCATTCAAGTGCTTCCTTGAACTCGCTGATGGCTTTCTTGCGCTCACCCCGTTGAACGTAGGCGCCATCGTCCAGCAGCGTGCTGAGCTGTGCACCCAGTGCGGTGACGGTGCGATAGTCGTTGCTGCCGAAGAAGTCACGGTTGAAGGTGACGTAGCTCGCCAGGCCGTGGGAGGTGATTTCCACTTCCGGCAGCCACACGTTGCGCTCGCGGTCTTCACGCAGACTGGCCTTGTACAGCAGGCCCGACTTCTCGCTGGTGCTCAGGCGCTCTTTGAACTTGTCCAGCCACCCGGTCATCTTCGCGTGGTCAGAAAGATCTTCCAGCGAAACGGCCGGCAGGTACAGGAAGTGCTCGGTCAGTTCCAGCGGGTACAGACGCGACAGACGCTTGAGCGTCTTCATTACCGAACGGAACTCATTGACCAGGCTTTCCAGCGCAGGGCCGGAGATCGCTGGAGCAGACTCGTTCAAGTACAGAGCTGCGTCTTCCAGGGCCGACTGGGTCATGTACTCTTCCATGGCCTCGTCGTCCTTGATGTACTGCTCCTGCTTGCCTTTCTTCACCTTGTACAGCGGCGGCTGGGCGATGTAGATGTAGCCGCGCTCGACCAGCTCCGGCAACTGACGGAAGAAGAAGGTCAACAGCAAGGTACGGATGTGCGAACCGTCGACGTCAGCATCGGTCATGATGATGATGTTGTGATAGCGCAGCTTGTCGATGTTGTACTCATCGCGGCCGATACCACAGCCCAATGCGGTGATCAGGGTGCCCACTTCCTGGGACGAGATCATCTTGTCGAAGCGTGCTTTCTCGACGTTGAGGATCTTGCCCTTCAGCGGCAGGATCGCCTGGGTCTTGCGGTTACGACCTTGCTTGGCCGAGCCACCCGCGGAGTCACCCTCCACCAGGTACAGTTCGGAAAGGGCAGGGTCTTTCTCCTGGCAGTCCGCCAACTTGCCCGGCAGACCGGCGATATCCAACGCGCCTTTACGGCGAGTCATTTCCCGCGCTTTACGGGCAGCTTCACGAGCGCGCGCAGCGTCGATCATCTTGCCGACCACAGCCTTGGCTTCGTTCGGGTTTTCCAAGAGGAAGTCAGAGAAGTACTTGCCCATCTCCTGCTCGACAGCCGTCTTCACTTCGGAGGAGACCAGCTTGTCTTTGGTCTGCGAGCTGAACTTCGGATCCGGCACCTTGACCGAAATGATCGCGGTCAGACCTTCACGGGCATCGTCACCGGTGGTCGAGACCTTGTTCTTCTTGGCCAGACCTTCCTGCTCGATGTAGTTGTTCAGGTTACGCGTCAGCGCAGAACGGAAGCCCACCAGGTGAGTACCGCCATCGCGCTGAGGAATGTTGTTGGTGAAGCAAAGCAGGTTTTCGTTGAAGCTGTCGTTCCACTGCAGGGCGATCTCGACGCCCACGCCATCTTCACGCTGGACGTTGAAGTGGAACACCTGGTTCACCGGAGTCTTGTTGGTGTTCAGGTACTCAACGAATGCACGCAGGCCGCCTTCGTATTTGAAGGCTTCTTCTTTACCCGAGCGCTCGTCTTTCAGCAGGATGCCAACGCCAGAGTTCAGGAACGACAGTTCACGAATCCGCTTGGCCAGGATGTCCCAGCTGAAATGAATGTTCTTGAAAGTTTCAGCCGAAGGCTTGAAGTGAATCTGGGTGCCGGTGGTTTCACTGTCGCCAACGATTTTCATCGGAGCTTGTGGAACACCGTGGACGTAGATCTGCTCCCAGATTTTGCCGCTACGACGAACAGTCAGGGTCAGCACTTCGGACAGGGCGTTTACTACTGAAACGCCTACACCGTGCAGACCACCGGAAACTTTATAGGAGTTGTCGTCGAACTTACCGCCGGCGTGCAGTACGGTCATGATGACCTCTGCGGCGGAAACACGTTCTTCTTTATGCACATCAACCGGAATGCCGCGACCGTTGTCGCGTACGGTGATGGATTCATCCGTGTGGATGATTACAGTAATGTCGTCACAGTGGCCGGCGAGGGCTTCGTCGATCGAGTTGTCGACCACCTCGAACACCATGTGGTGCAGGCCGCTGCCGTCATCAGTGTCGCCAATGTACATACCGGGGCGCTTGCGCACGGCATCCAGCCCTTTCAGCACTTTAATGCTGGAGGAATCGTACGTTTGATTTTCGCTCATGCCTTCACTCCCGATGGTCGTGGGTCTGGGTGATACGGCCCTGTTCCACGTGGAACAAAGCAACCGGCGTATCCATCTGCCAGCCTTCCCTCAGTAATTCGTGATCTACACAGGTGATAAAAACCTGGCAGCGTAAGTCTTCCAACAAGCGGCAAAGTGCACGACGGTGCTGCTCGTCCAGTTCGGACGGCAGGTCATCCACCAGGTAAATACATTGGCCGCGACGTGCCTGGCTGACCAGGTGTCCCTGGGCGATACGCAATGCGCAGACCACCAGCTTTTGCTGGCCGCGGGACAAAATATCCGCGGCATTGTTGGCGCCCAATCTGAGGCGCAAATCTGCACGCTGTGGACCCGCCTGGGTATGTCCCATCTGCTGATCGCGCTGGACGGAGGCCGCGAGAACGTCACTTAGCTCTCGGTCTTTATCCCATCCGCGGTAGTAACTCAGGGTAAGCCCTTCGAGTTCCAAAAGTTCGCTGAGGATTTGCTCGAAAACAGGCTTCAACGCTTTGATGTAATTACGGCGATATTCGTCGATTTCCGCACTGGCCAGGCACAATTCCCGGTCCCAAGCCGCTTGGGAAATAGCGTCAAGTGTACCATGCCGCAACCACGAGTTTCGCTGCCGAAGTGCCTTCTGCAAGCGCTGCCAAGTCCCCATAAAACGAGGTTCCACGTGGAACACTCCCCAATCGAGGAACTGTCGGCGGATTTTCGGCGCACCTTCAAGCAGGCGAAAACTGTCTGGATTGATCAATTGCAACGGCAGGATTTCCGCCAACTGGGCGGTACCGCGAGCGTTCTGCCCGTCGATACGGATGGTGAAGTCACCCTGCCGCTCCCGCGAAACACCCAGATTGCTTGAGGCGCCATTCTCCAACGCCACTTGGCCGAAGACCGTACACGTGGGCTGTTCATACTGAATGACGGGGTTCAGACGAGTGCTACGGAATGAACGAGCGAGCCCCAGCAGATAAATGGCTTCCAGCACGCTGGTTTTGCCGCTGCCGTTATCGCCGTACAGAATGTTGATTCGCGGGGAGGGTGAGAAGGTCACCGGGTGCAGGTTGCGCACCGCGGTGACAGAGACACGACTGAGGGACATCTAGACAGGTCTGGGCAATTACAGGCGCATCGGCATAACGACATAAGAAGAGTCGTCGTTGCCCGCTTCCTGCAGCAGCGCACTGCTGTTGGAGTCGGAAAGGATCAGACGAACCTGTTCGGTCGTCATGACGCCCAGTACGTCCAGCAGATAGCTGACGTTGAAACCAATCTCGAGCGAGCCGCCGTTGTAGTCGACGCTGATTTCTTCCTCAGCCTCTTCCTGCTCCGGGTTGTTCGCCTGGATCTTCAATTGGCCAGCGGCCAGTTGCAGACGGATCCCGCGGTACTTCTCGTTGGAAAGAATCGCGGTGCGGCTGAACGCTTCGCGCAGCGCCTGACGATCACCCAGCACCAGCTTGTCACCGCCTTTTGGCAGAACGCGCTCGTAGTCCGGGAACTTGCCGTCGACCAGCTTCGAGGTGAAGGTGAATTCGCCAGTAGTTGCGCGGATATGGTGCTGGCCCAGCACGATGCTGACAGTGCCGTCTGGTTCGGTCAGCAGGCGCGCCAGCTCAAGAATACCTTTGCGAGGCACGATGACCTGATGGCGATCAGCCTGACCGATGTCAGCGCTCATCGAGCACATGGCCAGACGGTGACCGTCGGTGGCTACGGCGCGCAGGGTGCCTGTGGATACTTCCAGCAGCATACCGTTGAGGTAGTAACGGACGTCCTGCTGCGCCATGGCAAAGCTGGTGCGTTCGATCAGTCGACGCAGACGGCTCTGTTCCAGGGTGCAGGTCAACGAGCCTGGGCCTTCTTCCACAGTCGGGAAATCATTGGCCGGCAAGGTCGACAGGGTGAAGCGGCTACGGCCGGCCTTCACCAGGAGTTTCTGCTCGTCGACCTTGATGTCGATCAGAGCGTCGTTGGGCAAGCTCTTGCAGATATCCATCAGCTTGCGCGCAGGAACCGTGATCTCGCCCGGCTCGGCAGGTTCTTCCAGTTGGACGCGGCCAACCAGTTCCACTTCCAGGTCGGTACCGGTCAGCGACAACTGTTGACCCTGGACCACCAGCAGTACGTTGGACAGTACTGGCAAGGTCTGGCGGCGCTCTACGACACCTGCGACCAGTTGCAGGGGTTTCAACAGGGCTTCGCGTTGAATGGTGAAATGCATGGTCTAGTCCCTTGCCTTGAAAAGCTGCGCCGACATCAGGTTGTCAGAGTCCGCAGCAGGTTCTTGTAGTCCTCGCGGATATCCGCGTCGGATTCCTTGAGTTCGTTGATCTTGCGGCAGGCGTGCAACACCGTGGTGTGATCGCGTCCGCCAAAAACGTCGCCGATTTCCGGCAGGCTGTGGTTGGTCAGTTCCTTAGACAGGGCCATTGCCACTTGTCGAGGCCTGGCCACCGAACGCGAGCGTCGCTTGGAGAGCAGATCGGAAATCTTGATCTTGTAGTACTCGGCGACGGTGCGTTGAATGTTATCCACACTCACCAGCTTGTCCTGCAGCGCCAGCAGGTCCTTGAGCGATTCGCGAATCAGCTCGATGGTGATATCGCGCCCCATGAAGTGCGAGTGAGCGATGACACGCTTGAGCGCACCTTCGAGTTCCCGGACGTTGGAGCGGATGCGCTGGGCAATGAAGAATGCCGCGTCGTGCGGGAGGTCGACCTTTGCCTGGTCAGCCTTCTTCATCAGGATCGCTACACGGGTTTCCAACTCTGGAGGTTCGACCGCTACGGTCAGGCCCCAGCCGAAGCGCGATTTCAGACGCTCTTCCAGGCCTTCGATTTCCTTCGGATAACGGTCGCTGGTGAGAATCACCTGCTGACCGCCTTCGAGCAGGGCGTTGAAGGTGTGGAAAAACTCTTCCTGCGAACGCTCCTTGCGAGCGAAGAACTGAATGTCATCGATCAGCAGTGCGTCCACGGAGCGGTAGAACCGCTTGAACTCGTTGATCGCGTTGAGCTGCAGCGCCTTGACCATGTCAGCGACGAAGCGCTCGGAGTGCAGGTACACAACTTTGGCATTGGGGTTCTTCTTGAGCAGGTGGTTACCCACAGCGTGCATCAAGTGAGTCTTACCAAGGCCAACGCCCCCATAAAGGAAGAGCGGGTTGTAACCGTGTTTGGGATTGTCCGCTACCTGCCACGCGGCAGCGCGCGCCAGCTGGTTGGACTTGCCCTCGACGAAGTTCTCGAACGTGAACGTACGGTTGAGGTAGCTGGTGTGCTTCAGCGCACCCTCGACTTGCACCGTGCGCTGTTCAGAACGTCCGTTGCCGGCAGCCGGTGCGCTGACGGGCACCTCGACCATGGCATCGAAACTATCCCGCGAAGGACTGTCCTCAACAGCAGGCGCGACAGGAGCAGCGGCTGGAGCGCTGTTCACTGGCTCGCTGGCCACTGCTGGCCGGGCCTGGGCCGCAGCTTGCGCCTGTGACGCGGCGACTGACGCAGCCAAGGGCGCGTTGGGCGCCGCACGCGGAGCAGAGCTGCGACGGCTGCCTATTAATAAGGAGAGCGAAGGAGCGGCGCCGTTGCCGTGCTCACCCAGCAGCTCGAGCAGGCGGCTCAGGTACTTCTCATTGACCCAGTCGAGTACGAAACGGTTAGGCGCGTAAACGCGCAACTCGTCGCCTTCGGCTTCGACTTGTAGTGGACGGATCCAAGTGTTGAATTGCTGGGTAGGCAGTTCGTCGCGCAGAAGCTCCACGCACTGCTGCCAAAGTTCCACTGACACGGATATCCCCTGAATTTGAAAGCCGGTGAGGGCCAGTGAGGCAAAAACAAGCGGCCATTGTACCGGGCGACCGCACACTTATCCACACGGGACTGGCCCAAGAGAGGCGATAAATCAGTCATTTACTGACCAAAATCCAATCTACCCGGTGTGAATAAGCTCTGTGGATAACCGCACCTGAGGACTATGCACAAGTCGGGGCTGAACCCTGTTGATAACTTGCCTGTTGATAACTCCCTGTTTTATCCACCGCTTTTCCGAGGGTCCGGCACAGCCAGAGCACCGTTTCCCGACAGGGTTTCAGATCTCTGTACAGTACGTGAATAAAGGCCTGTAGAGCTTTATCCACAGAAATTCTCTGTATAAGATTTATAAGTTCTACAGAAAAGCTTTAAATACCTCTTCTCTTTTTTTCTATGTTTAATCGCGATGTCCCTGAGTGAGGTGATCTCACGGGAAAGGAACGCGCCGTTTTTTTACCTATAAGGAAACGCTGGTTGGAAATTGACCTACGAGCTTGCTTTCTCTAGAATCGCCGGTCTCTTAAAACGGGGGCCATTCCGGCCCGTTGTCACGAACCAGGTAACACGCCATGAAACGTACTTTCCAACCAAGCACCATCAAGCGCGCTCGCACTCACGGTTTCCGTGCTCGTATGGCCACCAAGAACGGCCGTGCCGTACTGTCCCGCCGTCGTGCCAAAGGCCGTAAGCGCCTGGCAGTTTGATTTTTCGGCATCGGTGGTGAGTCAGGACTTCAGTCGGGAAAAGCGTCTGCTGACCCCTCGACACTTCAAAGCGGTCTTTGACTCTCCATCAGGCAAGGTGCCAGGCAAGAGTCTCTTGCTCCTTGCCCGCGAGAACGGCCTTGATCACCCCCGCCTGGGTTTGGTGATCGGCAAGAAGAGCGTCAAGCTTTCCGTTCAACGCAACCGCTTGAAGCGTTTGATGCGCGATTCGTTTCGCCTTCACCAGGAGATCCTGGTCGGCTGGGACATTGTCATCGTCGCGCGCAAAGGCCTTGGCGATATAGAAAACCCGGAATTGCACCAGCATTTTGGCAAGCTCTGGAAGCGACTCGCTCGTAGTCGGCCCTCTCCAGTGGTCAAGACCGAATCTGTAGGGGTGGACCGTCCAGATGCGTAAACTGGCACTCGTTCCGATCCAGTTTTACCGTTACGCCATCAGCCCATTGATGGCCAGTCATTGCCGTTTCTACCCAAGTTGCTCCTGCTATGCGTACGAAGCCATCGAAAAACATGGTCTCTTGCGTGGCGGGTGGCTGACCGTTCGTCGGCTGGGTCGCTGCCATCCCTGGAATGCCGGCGGCTTTGACCCGGTTCCGCCAGTTCCTTCTTCCCGTACTTCTTCGATAGCCGAGTAATCATGGATATTAAACGCACGATCCTGATCGCCGCCCTGGCAATCGTGTCCTATGTCATGGTCCTCAAGTGGAACCAGGACTACGGCCAGGCTGCCCTGCCGACTCAGAATGTTGCTGCCAACACTGTCGCGCCGTCTCTGTCGGACACCCCGAATGCTGGCAACAGCGCAAGTGCTGATGTTCCAAGCGCCAGCGGCGAATCCAGCCCAGCCGAACTGGCTCCGGTGGTCGTCAGCAAGGACCTGATCCGGGTCAAAACCGATGTTCTCGATCTGGCTATCGACCCAAGCGGTGGTGACATCGCGCAACTGATGTTGCCGAAATACCCGCGCCGTCAGGACCACCCTGAAATTCCGTTCCAGTTGTTCGACAACGGCAACGAGCGTGTTTACCTGGCTCAAAGTGGCCTGACCGGCGTCAATGGCCCGGATGCACGTTCGACTGGTCGTCCGCTGTACGCCACTGAACAGAAAAGTTATCAACTGGCTGATGGCCAGGACCAACTGGTCGTCGACCTGAAATTCAGCGACGCCGGCGTCAACTACATCAAGCGCTTCTCCTTCAAGCGCGGTGAGTACGACCTGACCGTCACTTACCTGATCGATAACCAGAGTGGTCAGCCATGGACCGGTAACCTGTTCGCGCAACTGAAGCGTGATGCGAGTTCCGATCCGTCGTCGTCGACCGCTACCGGCACTGCCACCTACTTGGGCGCTGCCCTGTGGACAAGTTCCGAGCCCTACAAAAAGGTGTCCATGAAGGACATCGACAAGGGCAATTTGAAAGAAAATGTGACCGGTGGCTGGGTAGCCTGGCTGCAGCACTACTTCGTGACCGCATGGATTCCGAAGTCCGGTGAGAACAACATTGTTCAAACCCGCAAAGACAGCCAAGGCAACTACATCATCGGTTTCACTGGCCCAGCGCTGAACGTGGCCACGGGTGCCCAGGCTGAAACCAGCACCATGCTGTACGCCGGTCCGAAGATTCAGGACAAGCTGAAAGCGTTGTCCCCAGGTCTGGAACTGACTGTCGACTACGGCATTCTGTGGTTCATCGCCCAGCCTATCTTCTGGCTGCTGCAACATATCCACAGCCTGCTCGGCAACTGGGGCTGGTCGATCATCGCCCTGACCATGCTGATCAAGCTGCTGTTCTTCCCGCTCTCGGCCGCCAGCTACAAGTCGATGGCGCGCATGCGTGCCGTGGCCCCTAAACTGGCTGCCCTGAAAGAACAGCATGGCGACGACCGGCAGAAAATGTCGCAAGCCATGATGGAGCTGTACAAGAAAGAGAAGATCAACCCGCTGGGCGGCTGCTTGCCGATCCTGGTGCAGATGCCGGTCTTCCTCTCGCTGTACTGGGTACTGCTGGAAAGTGTCGAGATGCGTCAGGCACCGTGGATGTTCTGGATCACCGACCTGTCGATCAAGGATCCGTTCTTCATCCTGCCGATCATCATGGGCGCAACCATGTTCATCCAGCAGCAGCTGAACCCGACTCCGCCGGATCCGATGCAGGCCAAGGTGATGAAGCTGATGCCAATCATCTTCACCTTCTTCTTCCTGTGGTTCCCGGCTGGTCTGGTGCTGTACTGGGTTGTGAACAACTGCCTGTCGATCGCACAGCAGTGGTACATCACCCGCAAAATCGAGGCAGCCACCAAGAAGGCCGCTGCCTGACAGGTTAGCCAGCTAATCTGTGGATAAACGCCCCACTCGTGGGGCGTTTTGCTATCTGACGTTTTTGTTTCGAGGCCACCGACCATGAATTCCCGTCGTGAAACCATCACCGCCATCGCTACCGCCCAAGGCCGCGGCGGGGTGGGCATTGTGCGTATCTCCGGGCCTTTGGCCAGCCAGGCCGGCCAAGCGATCACTGGTCGTCAACTGAACCCGCGGCATGCTCATTACGGCCCGTTTCGCAGTGAAGACGGTCTGGTTCTCGACGAAGGCATCGCCTTGTTCTTCCCCGGGCCGAACTCGTTCACCGGCGAGGACGTGCTGGAGCTCCAGGGCCATGGCGGTCCGGTGGTACTGGATATGCTTCTGCAGCGCTGTGTACAACTGGGTTGCCGGCTGGCGCGCCCCGGAGAATTCAGTGAGCGCGCCTTTCTCAACGACAAGCTCGACCTGGCGCAGGCGGAAGCCATCGCCGACCTGATCGAGGCGAGTTCTGCACAGGCTGCTCGCAATGCATTGCGTTCGTTGCAGGGGGAATTCTCGCGCCGTGTGGATAACCTCACCGAGCGCCTGATCAGCCTGCGAATCTATGTGGAAGCCGCCATCGATTTTCCCGAGGAAGAAATCGACTTTCTCGCCGATGGCCATGTCCTCGGCATGCTCGATCAGGTCCGCGAAGATCTGGCCTTGGTAATGCGTGAAGCCGGGCAGGGCGCTTTGTTGCGCGATGGTATGACGGTTGTGATTGCCGGCCGGCCCAACGCGGGCAAGTCCAGTCTGCTGAACATGCTTGCCGGTCGCGAGGCGGCAATCGTTACCGAGATCGCCGGTACAACCCGGGATATCCTGCGCGAACATATCCACATCGACGGCATGCCGCTGCACGTTGTGGATACTGCAGGCCTGCGTGACACCGAGGACCATGTGGAAAAAATCGGTGTGGAGCGTGCGCTGAAGGCCATTGGAGAGGCCGATCGGGTGCTGTTGGTCGTGGACGCCACTGCTCCCGAGGCCTGCGACCCGTTTGCGTTATGGCCGGAGTTCCTCGATCAGCGGCCGCAGCCTGACAAAGTTACCCTGATTCGCAACAAGGCCGACCTCACGGGCGAGTCGATTGGCATAGAACAGTGTGCGGATGGCCACGTCACGATCACTCTCAGCGCCAAAGCGCCCGATATGGGCCTGGATCTGCTGCGCGAACACCTCAAAGCCTGCATGGGTTATGAACAGACCGCCGAAAGTGGCTTCAGCGCCCGCCGGCGTCATCTGGAGGCGTTGCGTCAGGCCAGCGCGAGTCTCGAACACGGTCGCGCGCAATTGACCCTGGCAGGCGCCGGGGAGCTGCTGGCGGAAGATTTGCGTCAGGCCCAGCAGTCTTTGGGTGAAATTACCGGGGCATTCAGCTCCGACGACCTCCTGGGTCGAATCTTCTCCAGCTTCTGCATCGGCAAATAAGCGTTCTTATCCACAGACCGGGTCGCATCTGACGGCCCGGCTGTAGCGTCTTTCTGCACCTTTCACTTATCCACTGACGAAGATTCCGGGCTTGCCTGGGGCTTTCGCCTGCCCGCTTGTCCACAAAATGCCGGAATAAGCCCTGTGGAAAACCCGCCTTCAGCTCCGTTGATAACTAGGCCTCAAGGCTGGAGATAAATTCGCCTGTGGGTAAATAGCAGTTTAATCCACAGGCTTAAGGCGCTTATCCATAGCCCCCAGGGGTGGTGATGAACAGGGTTTTGAAACGCTGTACATATTGATCTATATGGGCTGTAGAACGTTATCCACAGATAGGTGCTGCACTAAGAATAAACATAAAAACAAAGCTTTTATAAAGTTTTCTTCGTTATTTCTATTGCCGGCCATTCATCCACAGGCTGGTTAAATTTTGTGCAAAAGGTTCCTTTAGGAGGGGGTAAGTCCCTATACTTGCCAGCTATCCCTTTTTTATTCCCGAAACAGGCACGAGGTGCGTGGTGGATTTCCCTTCCCGTTTTGAAGTGATCGTCATCGGCGGCGGCCATGCCGGTACCGAGGCTGCGCTTGCGTCAGCACGTATGGGTGTCAAAACCCTGCTGCTGACCCACAACGTGGAAACCCTCGGGCACATGAGCTGCAACCCGGCTATCGGTGGTATTGGCAAGAGCCACCTGGTCAAGGAAATCGATGCGCTCGGTGGTGCCATGGCACTGGCCACAGACAAGAGCGGCATCCAGTTCCGCGTTCTGAACAACCGCAAGGGCCCGGCAGTAAGGGCAACCCGTGCGCAAGCCGACCGCGCGATCTACAAGGCGGTGGTCCGGGAGATTCTCGAGAACCAGCCCAACCTGTGGATATTCCAGCAGTCCTGCGATGACCTCATCGTCGAGCAGGATCAGGTGCGCGGCGTTGTGACCCAGATGGGTCTGCGGTTCTTCGCCGACTCTGTGGTATTGACCACCGGCACCTTCCTCGCGGGACTTATCCACATCGGTCTGCAGAACTATTCCGGTGGTCGGGCCGGTGATCCGCCAGCGATCGCCCTGGCCCATCGCTTACGTGAATTACCGTTACGCGTGGGTCGCCTGAAAACCGGTACTCCACCGCGCATCGATGGACGTTCTGTGGATTTCTCGGTGATGACCGAACAGGCAGGTGATACCCCGATCCCGGTGATGTCGTTCATGGGCTCGAAGGAAATGCACCCGCGGCAGGTCAGTTGCTGGATTACCCACACCAATGAGCGGACCCACGAAATCATCGCGTCCAATCTCGACCGCTCGCCGATGTATTCCGGCGTCATCGAGGGCATTGGTCCGCGCTACTGCCCATCGATCGAAGACAAGATCCATCGGTTCGCTGACAAGCAGAGCCATCAGGTCTTCATCGAACCCGAAGGCCTCAACACCCACGAGCTGTATCCGAACGGGATATCCACATCCCTGCCGTTCGATGTGCAGTTGCAGATCGTGCGTTCGATCCGCGGTATGGAGAACGCGCACATCGTTCGCCCGGGCTACGCCATCGAGTACGACTACTTCGATCCGCGCGACCTGAAATACAGCCTGGAAACCAAAGTGATCGGCGGGCTGTTCTTTGCCGGGCAGATCAATGGCACCACGGGCTACGAAGAAGCCGGAGCCCAGGGATTGCTGGCGGGCGCCAACGCCGCGTTGCGTGCGAAAGGTCTGGAAAGCTGGTGCCCGCGCCGCGACGAAGCCTACATCGGCGTATTGGTCGACGACCTGATTACCCTGGGTACCCAGGAGCCGTACCGCATGTTCACGTCTCGCGCCGAGTACCGCCTGATCCTGCGCGAAGACAACGCGGATCTGCGCCTTACCGAAAAAGGCCGCGAACTTGGGCTCGTGGATGACGCACGCTGGGAGGCGTTCACTGCCAAGCGCGAAGGAATCGAGCGTGAAGAACAGCGTCTGAAATCCACCTGGATACGCCCGGGTACCGAGCAGGGCACCGCCGTTGCCGAACGATTCGGCACCCCGCTGAGCCACGAGTACAACCTGCTCAACCTGTTGAGCCGCCCGGAAATCGACTATGCCGGCCTCGTGGAAGTGACCGGTGGCAGCGATGTGGATGACCAGGTTGCTGAGCAAATCGAGATCAAAACCAAATACGCCGGTTACATCGACCGGCAACAGGAAGAAATCGCTCGCCTGCGTGCCAGCGAAGACACCCGCCTGCCGGAAGATATCGACTACAGTGGTATTTCCGGGCTATCCAAGGAGATCCAGGGCAAGCTCGGCCAGTCGCGGCCGGAAACCCTGGGCCAGGCTTCGCGTATCCCGGGCGTGACCCCCGCGGCGATTTCCCTGTTGTTGATTCATCTGAAGAAACGCGGCGCTGGCCGCGGTCTGGAGCAAAGCGCTTGAGTTCTATGGTCACCGCAAAACACGCCGATGAGTTGTCCACAGGGGCCCGCCAACTCGGGCTCGAGCTGAGCGAGGCGCAGCAGGAGCAACTGCTGGCCTATCTGGCTTTGTTGATCAAATGGAACAAGGCTTACAACCTCACCGCAGTACGCGATCCGGATGAGATGGTGTCTCGCCATCTGCTCGACAGCCTCAGCGTGATGTCGTTTATCCACAGCGACCGCTGGCTGGACGTTGGCAGTGGTGGGGGAATGCCGGGAATTCCGTTGGCTATCCTGCATCCGGAGAAGCAGGTCACGGTGCTGGACAGCAATGGCAAGAAAACCCGCTTCCTCACCCAGGTGAAACTGGAGCTGAAGCTGGACAACCTGACAGTTATCCACAAGCGGGCCGAAGAGTTCCAACCTGAGCAGCCATTCACCGGGATCATCTCGCGTGCTTTCAGCAGCATGGAAAATTTCACTAACTGGACGCGGCACCTGGGGGATTCCCAGACACAGTGGCTGGCAATGAAAGGACTGCATCCAGCCGATGAGCTGGTAGCATTGCCGGCAGATTTCGAAGTGGAGAGCGAGCAGGCCTTGACCGTTCCAGGTTGCCAAGGCCAACGCCATCTGCTGATACTGCGCCGCACGGCATGACTGGGAACACAAGCAAGAATGGCTAAGGTATTCGCGATTGCGAACCAAAAAGGGGGCGTGGGTAAAACCACCACCTGTATCAATCTCGCGGCCTCGCTGGTAGCAACCAAGCGTCGCGTGCTGCTGATTGACCTCGATCCACAAGGCAACGCCACCATGGGTAGCGGTGTGGATAAACATGTCCTGGAACATTCGGTCTACGATCTGCTGATCGGCGAGTGCGACCTGGCCCAGGCCATGCACATCTCCGAGCACGGTGGTTATCAACTGCTGCCGGCCAACCGTGACCTGACCGCCGCCGAGGTGGTGCTGCTGGAAATGCAGATGAAGGAAAGCCGTTTGCGCAATGCGCTGGCGCCTATCCGGGAAAGCTACGACTACATCCTCATCGACTGTCCGCCATCGCTGTCGATGCTGACCCTCAATGCCTTGGTCGCCGCCGATGGCGTGATCATTCCGATGCAGTGTGAATACTATGCACTGGAAGGTCTCAGCGACCTTGTGGATAACATCAAGCGCATTGCTGCCCGCCTGAATCCCGAGCTCAAGATCGAAGGCCTGCTGCGGACGATGTACGACCCGCGCCTGAGCCTGAACAACGATGTTTCGGTGCAGCTCAAGGAGCATTTCGGCGAGCAGCTCTACGACACGGTCATTCCTCGCAACATTCGCCTGGCCGAGGCTCCGAGCTTTGGCATGCCGGCGTTGGCCTACGACAAGCAATCCCGAGGCGCCCTGGCTTACCTGGCCCTGGCGGGCGAACTCGTTCGTCGCCAGCGTCGTCAAACTCGCACTGCACAGACAACTTAAGGAATCCGCATGGCCGTTAAGAAACGAGGTCTCGGACGTGGGTTGGATGCACTGTTGAGTGGTCCGACCGTCAGCGCGCTCGAAGAGCAAGCTGTAAAGGTCGACAAGAAAGAACTGCAACACCTGCCGTTGGACCTGATCCAGCGCGGCAAGTACCAGCCACGTCGGGATATGGACCCGCAGGCGCTTGAAGAACTGGCCCAGTCGATCAGAGGCCAGGGCGTCATGCAGCCGATCGTGGTCCGCCCTATCGAGGGTGATCGCTACGAAATCATCGCCGGTGAGCGGCGCTGGCGTGCCAGCCAGCAGGCCGGGCTCGACACTATCCCGGCGATGGTGCGCGATGTGCCGGATGAAGCTGCCATTGCGATGGCGCTGATCGAGAACATCCAGCGTGAAGATCTCAATCCGGTTGAGGAAGCGAATGCGCTGCAACGTCTGCAGACCGAATTCCAGCTGACTCAGCAACAGGTTGCCGATGCCGTGGGCAAGTCGCGGGTCACCGTGGCCAACCTGCTGCGTCTGATCTCCTTGCCGGAAGTCATCAAGACCATGTTGTCCCATGGCGATCTGGAAATGGGGCACGCACGTGCACTGCTCGGATTACCGGAAGAACAGCAGGTTGAAGGGGCGCGACACGTTGTCGCACGCGGGCTGACGGTACGTCAGACCGAAGCGCTGGTTCGCCAGTGGCTCAGTGGCAAACCTGAGCCTGTGGAACCAGCCAAGGCCGATCCGGATATAACCCGTCTGGAACAACGGCTGGCCGAGCGTTTAGGGTCTTCTGTACAGATACGTCATGGCAATAAAGGCAAGGGCCAATTAGTTATTAAGTACAACTCCCTGGATGAGTTGCAGGGCGTCCTTGCTCACATCCGCTGAAACAATTCCCTTTGTAGCGCGTAGTCGGAAATCACTACCCGGCAGTTGAATAGGGGTTAAACCGCCCCTATACTCTGCGCGCATTTTGTCGGCACAAATTATGCCAAGTCATAGTTGACTGGTTGGCCGACTTCAGGGGAGCAGTTTTGATGGAAACCCGCACGCCAAACCGCTTGCCTTTCCATCGCTGGGCGGTTTTCCCGGTACTGCTGGCCCAATGTGTCGTGTTTCTGTTGGCAGCTTTGGCTTTGTGGCAGTGGCGCGGGACAGTCAGCGGATATTCAGGTCTCTGTGGAGGTCTGATCGCCTGGCTACCGAATGTGTATTTCGCCTATAAGGCTTTCCGGTTTACCGGGGCCCGGGCAGCGCAAGCCATCGTCAAGTCGTTTTACGCAGGCGAGGCAGGCAAATTGATTTTGACGGCGGTGCTGTTCGCACTGACGTTCGCAGGAGTGAAGCCATTGGCGCCATTAGCAGTATTCGGCGTCTTCTTGCTGACCCAACTGGTCAGCTGGTTCGCGCCCCTGCTGATGAAAACAAGACTTTCGAGACCTTAGGGCGTTTGAGGCAAACATGGCAGCAGAAACCGCTTCGGGCTATATCCAGCACCACTTGCAGAACCTGACCTTCGGTCAACTACCAGATGGCGGTTGGGGCTTTGCCCATTCCGCAGCAGAAGCCAAGGCAATGGGCTTCTGGGCGTTCCATGCGGACACCCTGGGTTGGTCGTTCGGTCTGGGCCTGATCTTCATTCTTCTTTTCCGCGCCGCGGCGAAAAAAGCGACCTCCGGCCTGCCCGGCGGTCTGCAGAACTTCGTTGAAGTGCTGGTCGAGTTCGTCAACGGCAGCGTGAAGGACTCCTTCCACGGCCGCAGCCCGGTCATCGCACCGCTGGCACTGACCATCTTCGTCTGGGTCTTCATGATGAACGCCGTCGACCTGATTCCGGTCGACTGGATTCCTCAGCTGGCGATCATGATCTCGGGTGATCCGCACATTCCGTTCCGTGCCGTATCCACCACCGACCCGAACGCCACGCTGGCCATGGCAATCTGTGTGTTCGCGCTGATCATTTTCTACAGCATCAAGGTCAAGGGCCTGGGCGGCTTCCTCGGTGAACTGACCCTGCACCCGTTCGGTAGCAAGAACATCTTCGTGCAGATCCTGCTGATTCCGGTCAACTTCCTGCTCGAGTTCGTGACCCTGATCGCCAAGCCGATCTCGCTGGCTCTGCGTCTGTTCGGCAACATGTACGCCGGCGAGCTGGTGTTCATCCTGATTGCCGTGATGTTCGGCTCCGGCCTGCTGTGGCTGAGCGGTCTGGGTATCGTGCTGCAATGGGCGTGGGCTGTGTTCCACATCCTGATCATCACGCTGCAAGCATTCATCTTCATGATGCTCACCATCGTCTACCTTTCGATGGCGCACGAAGATAACCATTAAGACCGCCTGGCGTGTCTGATGATCCTCCCGTCGGTACGAGGGAGGGTCGAAAAAGTCCGCAAGGGCACCGTTGTACCAAACGATTTTGTTTTACCGCTTCAAACTAAAAAACCTAACCAATACGACGTAAAAGTCGGGAGGAAAGATGGAAACTGTAGTTGGTCTTACCGCTATCGCTGTTGCTCTGCTGATCGGCCTGGGTGCTCTGGGTACCGCCATTGGTTTCGGCCTGCTGGGCGGCAAGTTCCTGGAAGGCGCTGCTCGCCAGCCAGAGATGGTTCCAATGCTCCAAGTTAAAATGTTCATCGTTGCCGGTCTGCTCGACGCCGTAACCATGATCGGTGTTGGTATCGCACTGTTCTTCACCTTCGCGAACCCCTTCGTTGGTCAAATCGCAGGCTAATCACTCGATCATTCGAGTGGATTGGTGTGATAGACGAAGAACGAGCGAGGTGTTGGCGTGAATATTAATGCAACCCTGATTGGTCAGTCCCTTGCGTTCTTGATTTTCGTGGTGTTCTGCATGAAGTTTGTATGGCCTCCGGTCATTGCAGCTCTGCAAGAACGTCAAAAGAAGATCGCGGACGGACTGGACGCTGCCAACCGAGCAGCTCGCGACCTGGAGCTGGCCCAAGATAAAGCGGGTCAGCAACTGCGCGAAGCTAAAGCTCAGGCAGCCGAAATCATTGAGCAAGCCAAGAAGCGCGGTGCTCAGATCGTCGAGGAAGCCCGTGATCAGGCCCGCGTCGAAGCTGACCGTGTGAAGGCTCAGGCTCAGGCCGAGATCGAACAGGAAATTAACAGCGTCAAAGACGCGCTGCGCGCCCAAGTGGGTAGCCTGGCCGTTAACGGTGCTGAAAAGATCCTTGGCGCCACAATCGATCAAAACGCGCATGCGGAGCTGGTTAACAAACTGGCCGCTGAAATTTAAGCGAGGGCGATCATGGCAGAACTGACCACGTTGGCCCGACCTTACGCTAAGGCTGCCTTTGAGCACGCCCAGGCCCATCAGCAACTGGCCAATTGGTCAGCCATGCTCGGCCTGGCTGCTGCAGTGTCGGAAGACGGCACAATGCAGCGCCTGCTCAAGGCCCCGCGACTGACGAGCGCAGAAAAGGCCGCCGCATTCATTAATGTCTGCGGTGACAAGTTTGATGCACAGGCACAGAATTTCATTCATGTTGCCGCGGAAAACGATCGTCTCCTGCTGTTGCCGGAGATTTCGTCGTTGTTCGAGCTGTACAAGGCCGAACAAGAGAAATCCGTGGACGTGGAAGTCACCAGTGCTTTTGCGTTGAACCAAGAACAGCAAGACAAACTCGCCAAGGTTCTCAGTGCACGGCTCAGCCGGGAAGTGCGCCTGCATGCGACGGAGGATGCCTCCCTTATCGGTGGTGTCGTGATCCGCGCAGGTGACCTGGTAATCGATGGCTCGGTTCGCGGCAAAATCGCGAAACTGGCCGAAGCATTGAAATCTTGAGTTTGAAGGGGCAGCAGAGCAATGCAGCAACTCAATCCTTCCGAAATTAGTGAAATCATCAAGGGCCGCATCGAGAATCTCGATGTAGCCTCCCAAGCCCGCAACGAAGGTACTGTCGTCAGCGTTTCTGACGGCATCGTGCGGATTCACGGTCTGGCCGACGTTATGTACGGCGAAATGATCGAGTTTCCAGGCGGCGTCTACGGTATGGCCCTCAACCTGGAGCAAGACTCCGTTGGTGCGGTAGTACTGGGCGCTTACGACACCCTCGCTGAAGGCATGAGCGCCAAGTGCACCGGCCGCATCCTGGAAGTTCCTGTTGGTAAGGAACTGCTGGGTCGCGTCGTTGACGCACTGGGCAACCCAATTGACGGCAAAGGCCCGCTGGGCAACACCGAGACCGACGCGGTCGAGAAAGTTGCTCCGGGCGTTATCTGGCGTAAGTCGGTAGACCAGCCTGTACAGACTGGCTACAAATCCGTCGACGCCATGATTCCTGTCGGCCGTGGCCAGCGCGAGCTGATCATCGGTGACCGTCAGATCGGTAAGACCGCCATGGCGATCGACGCCATCATCAACCAGAAAGACTCCGGTATTTTCTGCGTTTATGTTGCCGTTGGCCAAAAGCGTTCCACCGTCGCCAACATCGTTCGCAAGCTGGAAGAAAACGGCGCCCTGGCCAACACCATCGTGGTGGTTGCCAGTGCTTCGGAATCCGCCGCACTGCAATTCCTGGCGCCATACGCCGGTTGCACCATGGGCGAGTTCTTCCGCGACCGCGGTGAAGACGCACTGATCGTTTACGACGACCTGTCCAAGCAAGCCGTTGCCTACCGTCAGATCTCCCTGCTGCTGCGCCGTCCACCAGGACGTGAAGCGTACCCAGGTGACGTGTTCTATCTCCACTCCCGTCTGCTGGAGCGTGCTTCGCGCGTTTCCGAAGAGTACGTCGAGAAGTTCACCAACGGCGCTGTAACTGGCAAGACCGGTTCCCTGACCGCACTGCCGATCATCGAAACCCAGGCTGGCGACGTTTCCGCGTTCGTTCCGACCAACGTGATTTCCATCACCGACGGTCAGATCTTCCTGGAATCGGCCATGTTCAACTCGGGCATCCGCCCTGCAGTTAACGCCGGTGTTTCGGTATCCCGTGTGGGTGGTGCCGCTCAGACCAAGATCATCAAGAAGCTGTCCGGTGGCATCCGTACCGCTCTGGCTCAGTACCGTGAACTGGCGGCATTCGCCCAGTTCGCCTCTGACCTGGACGAAGCTACCCGTAAGCAACTCGAGCACGGTCAACGTGTTACCGAGCTGATGAAGCAGAAGCAATACGCTCCTATGTCCATTGCTGACATGGCGCTGTCGCTGTATGCCGCTGAGCGTGGGTTCCTGACCGACGTTGAAATCGCCAAGATCGGTAGCTTCGAACAAGCCCTGATCGCTTACTTCAACCGTGATCACGCCGAACTGATGGCGAAGATCAACGTGAAGGGTGACTTCAACGACGAAATCGACGCTGGCATCAAAGCCGGTATCGAGAAGTTCAAGGCCACCCAAACCTGGTAAGCCGCAGCGGGGGCTTTGCAGCCCCCGCTTGCTAACCTGATAGGTGTTACATGGCAGGCGCAAAAGAGATTCGCAGTAAGATTGCGAGCATCAAAAGCACGCAAAAAATTACCAGCGCCATGGAAAAAGTGGCGGTCAGCAAAATGCGCAAGGCTCAAATGCGCATGGCTGCTAGCCGTCCTTACGCGGAGCGCATCCGCCAGGTGATTGGTCATCTGGCCAACGCCAACCCGGAATACCGCCACCCGTTCATGATCGATCGCCCTGTAAAGCGCGCCGGTTATGTCGTAGTGAGCAGTGACCGTGGTCTGTGCGGCGGCTTGAACACCAACCTGTTCAAGGCCCTGGTCAAGGACATGGCGGTAAACCGCGAACAAGGCGTCGAGATCGATCTGTGCGTGGTCGGCAGCAAGGGTGCAGCATTCTTCCGTAGCTTCGGCGGTAACGTTGTTGCTGCGATCAGCCACCTGGGCGAAGAGCCGTCGATCAACGATCTGATCGGTAGCGTCAAAGTCATGCTGGACGCTTACCTGGACGGCCGTATCGATCGTCTGTCCGTGGTATCGAACAAGTTCATCAATACCATGACGCAACAGCCAACGGTCGAGCAGTTGATTCCGTTGGTGGCAACCCCGGATCAAGAACTCAAGCACCACTGGGACTACCTCTACGAACCTGACGCCAAAGAGCTGCTGGACGGCTTGATGGTGCGTTACGTGGAGTCGCAGGTCTACCAGGCGGTGGTCGAGAACAACGCGGCTGAACAAGCTGCCCGGATGATCGCGATGAAGAACGCCACCGACAACGCCGGTGACCTGATCAGCGAATTGCAGCTGATCTACAACAAGGCGCGTCAGGCTGCGATCACCCAAGAGATCTCGGAAATCGTCGGCGGCGCTGCCGCGGTTTAACGGTTCAAATATTCAGAGGATCCAGCTATGAGTAGCGGACGTATCGTTCAAATCATCGGCGCCGTCATCGACGTGGAATTCCCACGTGACAGCGTTCCGAGTGTGTATAACGCACTGAAAGTACAAGGCGCAGAAACCACCCTGGAAGTTCAGCAGCAGCTGGGCGACGGCGTGGTTCGTACCATTGCGATGGGTTCGACCGAAGGCTTGAAGCGCGGTCTGGACGTTATCGACACCAAGGCAGCCATCTCCGTACCGGTCGGTAAAGCGACCCTGGGCCGGATCATGGACGTCCTGGGCAACCCGATCGACGAAGCTGGTCCGATCGGCGAAGAAGAGCGTTGGGGCATTCACCGTCCTGCGCCTTCCTTCGCTGACCAGGCAGGCGGCAACGACCTGCTGGAAACTGGCATCAAGGTTATCGACCTGGTTTGCCCGTTCGC
The DNA here is from genome assembly GCF_025466035.1 of Pseudomonas sp. 20P_3.2_Bac5. Lineage (NCBI taxonomy): Bacteria > Pseudomonadati > Pseudomonadota > Gammaproteobacteria > Pseudomonadales > Pseudomonadaceae > Pseudomonas > Pseudomonas sp. 20P_3.2_Bac5. Next base: position 128,383 of record NZ_JANLOA010000130.1, read on the forward strand.
CAAGGGTGGTAAGGTTGGTCTGTTCGGTGGTGCCGGTGTAGGCAAAACCGTAAACATGATGGAACTGATCCGTAACATCGCCATCGAGCACAGCGGTTATTCCGTGTTCGCCGGTGTGGGTGAGCGTACTCGTGAGGGTAACGACTTCTACCACGAGATGAAGGACTCCAACGTTCTCGACAAAGTAGCCTTGGTCTACGGTCAGATGAACGAGCCACCAGGAAACCGTCTGCGCGTAGCGCTGACCGGCCTGACCATGGCTGAGAAGTTCCGTGACGAAGGTAACGACGTTCTGCTGTTCGTCGACAACATCTATCGTTACACCCTGGCCGGTACTGAAGTATCCGCACTGCTGGGCCGTATGCCTTCCGCAGTAGGTTACCAGCCGACCCTGGCTGAAGAGATGGGCGTTCTGCAAGAACGTATCACTTCGACCAAGGAAGGTTCGATCACCTCGATCCAAGCGGTATACGTACCTGCGGACGACTTGACCGACCCGTCGCCAGCGACCACCTTCGCCCACTTGGACGCCACCGTCGTACTGTCCCGTGACATCGCTTCCCTGGGTATCTACCCAGCGGTCGATCCACTGGACTCGACTTCGCGCCAACTGGACCCGAACGTCATCGGCAACGAGCACTACGACACCGCCCGCGGCGTCCAGTACGTGCTGCAGCGCTACAAAGAGCTGAAAGACATCATCGCGATCCTGGGTATGGACGAACTGTCCGAAACCGACAAGCAGCTGGTATCCCGTGCTCGTAAGATCCAGCGCTTCCTGTCCCAGCCGTTCTTCGTGGCAGAAGTCTTCACTGGTTCCCCAGGTAAATACGTTTCCCTGAAAGACACCATTGCTGGCTTCAGCGGCATCCTCAAAGGTGACTACGACCACCTGCCAGAACAAGCGTTCTACATGGTCGGCAGCATCGAAGAAGCGGTCGAGAAAGCCAAGAAACTGTAATCCCGGCGCCCCGAAAGGGGCGCTAATCAGGTCGAGGCAAGCAAATGGCTATGACAGTCCATTGCGATATCGTCAGCGCGGAAGGAGAAATCTTCTCCGGTCTGGTCGAGATGGTGGTTGCGCACGGTAACCTGGGTGATCTTGGTATCGCTCCAGGCCACGCGCCGCTGATCACCAATCTCAAGCCGGGTCCGATCACGCTGACCAAGCAGGGCGGCTCCCAGGAAGTGTTTTACATCTCTGGTGGCTTCCTTGAGGTCCAGCCGAACATGGTCAAGGTTCTCGCCGACACCGTGCAACGCGCTGCAGACCTGGATGAAGCTCAGGCGCAGGAAGCCCTCAAGGCTGCCGAAAATGCCCTGAACAGCAAAGGCGCGGATTTCGATTACAGCGCCGCTGCTGCACGTCTGGCCGAGGCCGCAGCCCAGCTGCGTACCGTCCAGCAAATGCGCAAGAAGTAATACGGCGCTTGCCGATCACTTCTGACGCAATTGAGTTAAAGGGTAGCCTCGGCTACCCTTTTTCTTTTTCCGAATTCTTCCCCCGGTCACATCGCTGATCACCCAGGATTGGTAGCCAGTCAATGTCTCTCGATATCGTTATTCTCGCCGCAGGCCAAGGCACTCGCATGCGTTCCGCATTGCCGAAGGTGCTGCACCCGGTCGCCGGCGACTCCATGCTTGGCCACGTTATCCACAGCGCACGCCAGTTGCAGCCGCAGGGCGTGCATGTCGTCATTGGCCATGGCGCAGAGCTGGTCCGTGAACGCCTTGCCGCGGATGATCTGAATTTCGTTCTCCAGGACAAACAACTGGGCACCGGCCATGCCGTCGCTCAGGCGCTGCCAGCGCTGAGCGCTGAGACCGTGCTGATTCTCTACGGCGACGTACCGTTGATCGAAGTGGAAACCCTCAAGCGCCTGCTGGCGAAGGTCAACGAGCAGCAACTCGGCTTGCTGACCGTCACCCTGCAAGACCCCACCGGCTATGGCCGCATCGTGCGCGACGCCGAGGGCAAGGTCGCGGCGATTGTCGAGCACAAGGATGCCAGCGAAGCGCAGAAAGCCATTCGCGAAGGCAACACCGGTATTCTCGCCGTCCCGGGCGCGCGCCTGACCGAGTGGCTGGGCCGCCTGTCCAACGACAATGCCCAGGGCGAGTATTACCTCACCGATGTGATCGCCATGGCTGTAGCCGATGGTCTGGTCGTCGCCACCGAGCAGCCGCTGGACCCGATGGAAGTGCAGGGCGCCAATGATCGTCGGCAACTGGCCGAGCTGGAGCGTCATTACCAGCTCCGCGAGGCTCGCCGCCTGATGGCCCTCGGCGTAACCCTGCGAGATCCGGCGCGTTTCGATATTCGCGGCGAGGTCAGTGTCGGCCGCGACGTCCTCATCGATATCAACGTGGTTCTGGAAGGCCGCGTGGTAATCGAAGATGACGTCCAGATCGGACCGAATTGCGTGATCAAGAACAGCACCCTGCGCAAGGGCGTCGTCATCAAGGCGAACAGCCATATCGAAGGCGCCGTGCTGGGTGAGGGCAGCGATGCCGGTCCGTTCGCTCGTCTGCGTCCGGGCACCGTGCTGGAAGCCCGTGCCCATGTGGGTAACTTTGTCGAGTTGAAGAACGCTCATCTGGGCGAAGGCGCCAAGGCCGGCCACCTGACTTACCTGGGAGACGCGGAAATTGGTGCCCGTACCAACATCGGCGCCGGCACCATCACCTGTAACTATGACGGCGCCAACAAGTTCAAGACCGTGCTGGGTGAGGACGTGTTCATCGGTTCGAACAACTCGCTGGTTGCCCCTGTGGATATCAAGGACGGCGCGACTACTGCTGCCGGTTCGACCATCACCCAGAACGTAGAGCCTTCGCAGTTGGCGGTGGGTCGGGCTCGCCAGAAAAATATCGATGGTTGGAAGCGGCCGGAGAAGCTCAAGAAGGACTGAGTTATACACAAGTGAAGAAGAAGGCCGACCTGCAGTGTGCATAAGTCGGCCTTTTTCATTTTCAAGCTGGCTATGTGGATAACCGTCGGGGCCAACAATGTTATCCACATCACTTTTTTCAACATGTGTCTTGACCAAAAGAGCCCGTTAGGTTTTGATTGGCCTCATTAACTTTCGAAACGAAACTTACCATCAAAATGTCGAAACGAAATACGCCACAACGCCGACACAACATCCTCGCTTTGCTCAATGAAAAGGGCGAGGTGAGCGTGGATGAGCTGGCCAAGCGTTTCGAAACTTCCGAAGTCACGATCCGCAAGGATTTGGCGGCGCTCGAAAGCAACGGTCTGCTGCTGCGTCGTTACGGCGGCGCGGTGACCATGCCGCAAGAGCTGATTGCCGATCAGACCCAACCCGTCTCCCTGTATAAGCAGGCCATCGCCCGTGCTGCGGTAGCGCGGATCCGTGAACATGCGCGGATCATCATCGACAGCGGCAGCACGACCGCGGCGATGATCCCCGAGCTGGGTCTCCAGCCCGGCCTCGTGGTGATGACCAACTCCCTTAATGTGGCCCGTGCGCTGAGCGAACTCGAGCATGAACCGGTGCTGCTAATGACCGGCGGCACCTGGGATCCGCACTCCGAATCCTTTCAGGGCCAGGTTGCCGAGCAGGTGCTGCGCTCCTACGATTTCGACCAGTTGTTCATCGGTGCCGACGGCATCGATCTTGTCCGTGGCACCACCACGTTCAATGAGTTGCTGGGTCTGAGCCGTGTGATGGCCGAGGTTGCCCGGGAAGTGATCGTGATGGTCGAGTCGGACAAGGTTGGGCGCAAGATTCCCAACCTCGAGCTGCCGTGGAGCGGTGTGAACACCCTTATTACTGATGAGCGCCTGCCTGATGAGGCACGCGAACAGATTGAAGCCCGCGGCATAAACGTGATTTGTGCCGCTATCAGCCAGGAGCATTAATTTATGTGTGGAATTGTTGGCGCCGTCGCCGAACGTAATATCACCGCCATTCTGATTGAAGGCCTGAAACGTCTTGAGTACCGCGGCTATGACAGCGCAGGTCTTGCCGTCTTCACCCAGCAAGGGGCTCTGGAACGCCGCCGCCGTATCGGCAAGGTCAGCGAATTGCAGGCGGCCGTCGCCGCCGAGCCGCTGATTGGCCAACTGGGTATCGCCCACACCCGCTGGGCAACCCATGGTGCGCCGACCGAGCACAACGCCCACCCGCATTTCTCCGGGCATGAGCTGGCCGTGGTGCACAACGGCATCATCGAGAACCACGAAGCCCTGCGCGAGCAACTCAAAGCGCTGGGTTACGTATTCAGTTCCGAAACCGACACTGAAGTGATCGTGCACCTGCTGCACCACACCCTGAAAACCATCCCCGACCTGGCCGATGCGCTCAAGGCCACGGTCAAGCAGTTGCACGGTGCCTATGGCCTGGCGGTAATCAGCGCGAAACAGCCGGACCGTCTGCTGGCCGCCCGTAGTGGCAGCCCGCTGGTAATCGGCCTGGGCCTCGGCGAAAACTTCCTGGCGTCTGACCAACTGGCGCTGCGTCAGGTCACCGACCGTTTCATGTACCTGGAAGAGGGCGATATCGCCGAAATCCGCCGCGACCAAATAAGCATCTGGGACGCCAGCGGCGCGCCAGTGCAGCGTGAAACCGTGCAATACCACGAAGGTGCGGAAGCCGCGGACAAGGGCGAGTACCGCCACTTCATGCTCAAGGAAATCCATGAGCAGCCGGCCGTAGTCCAACGCGCGCTGGAAGGCCGGCTGGGTAGCGACCATGTGCTGGTTCAGGCGTTTGGTCCGAAAGCCGCCGAGTTGTTCGCCAAGGTGCGCAACGTGCAAATCGTCGCCTGCGGCACCAGCTATCACGCCGGCATGGTCGCCCGTTACTGGCTGGAAGAGCTGGCGGGGATTCCGTGTCAGGTCGAAGTGGCCAGCGAGTTCCGTTACCGCAAGGTCGTGGTGCAACCGGACACCCTGTTCGTATCGATTTCCCAGTCGGGCGAGACTGCCGACACCCTGGCTGCCTTGCGGAACGCCAAGGAGCTGGGTTTCCTCGGCAGCCTGGCAATCTGCAACGTCGGCATCAGTTCCCTGGTGAGGGAGTCGGACCTGACCCTGCTGACCATGGCCGGCCCGGAAATTGGCGTTGCTTCCACCAAGGCGTTCACCACCCAACTGGTTTCGCTGATGCTGCTGACCCTGTCCCTGGGCCAGGTGCGTGGCACTCTGGCAGCGGGTGTAGAGGCCGAACTGGTCGAGCAATTGCGTCGCCTGCCGGTGCGCCTGGGCGAGGCCCTGGCGATGGACGCCACTGTAGAGAAAATCTCCGAGCTGTTCGCCGACAAGCACCACACCCTGTTCCTCGGTCGTGGCGCGCAATTCCCGGTGGCGATGGAAGGAGCGCTCAAGCTCAAGGAGATTTCCTACATCCACGCCGAAGCCTATCCGGCCGGTGAGCTCAAGCACGGTCCGTTGGCCCTTGTGGATAACGACATGCCAGTCGTTACCGTGGCGCCTAACAACGAACTGTTGGAGAAGCTCAAGTCCAACCTGCAGGAAGTGCGCGCCCGTGGTGGTCAGTTGGTCGTGTTCGCTGACGAGCAGGCCGGCATGAGCAATGGCGAAGGCACCCACGTCATCGCCATGCCGCACATCGCCGATGCGCTGGCGCCGATCCTCTACACCATCCCACTGCAGTTGCTGTCGTACTACGTCGCCGTGCTCAAGGGCACCGACGTCGACCAGCCGCGCAACCTGGCCAAGTCGGTTACGGTTGAGTAAGCGGTAGCGCACGTAAAATCAGGCAAGGGAGCGTCTTTCGTACGCTCCCTTCGCTTTTTTCCTCGCTGTAAATTCCCCGCCTCAGCCATTGTCAACGCCCCTGGTATCAAAAGGCGCTCGCCAACCCTGGCAAGGTTTCCCGCACCGGCGCGTACCTGTGGGGTAATGAAGCGTTGATTTGCACTGTACGCACGATTCACGGCCCCTCCGGGGAAGTGGTCGGGGTGATGGGAACCGACGTGTCGCTGGCACAACTGGCCGGGTTCATTGGCAAATCCAAGCTCGGCGAAAGCGGCTACCTGATGCTGATCGAGGACACAGGCGCTGCGTTCGCCAACCTGATCGTCAACCCGATCAAGGGCGTGGCCGGCAGCCTTGAGGACATCGCTCAGGGTGAGGGCGATCTGACGCGCTCGCTGCAGGTGAAGGGCAACGACGAAACCGCCGCGCTGGCTGGCTGGTTCAACCAGTTTGTCGAGCGTATCCGCGCGCTGGTGCAGCGCATCGGCAATGCGTCCGCCGATCTGCAAAGGGCCTCGGAAACCAACAGCCGGGTCGCTTCGAACATGGGCGATGCCACTGGGCGCCAGCGTCAGGCGGTCGAACTGGTGTCGACCGCGTTCAACGAGATGGTGGCCACGGCCAACGAAGTGGCGAGGTCGTGTAGCAATGCCGCGTCGTCCGCCGATGCCGGTCAGCGTCAGGTAAACGTCGGCCAGCAGCAGATCGAGCAGGCGACCAGCAGCGTTGCCCGCCTGAGCGAAAACCTGCAGCAGTCCACCGAGGCGATGCAGGAACTCGAACGCGAGAGCCAGGACATCAACACCATCCTCGGCATCATTCGCTCTATCGCCGAACAGACCAACCTGCTGGCGCTCAACGCAGCCATCGAGGCGGCCCGGGCGGGCGTTTGGTATCGCGGTTCAGGACCTGAGACCTCATCGCTGGCAAGCCGGGTGTCCCCGCTTGCCAGCGATGAGCGTGTTCAGATTTGCATTGCCATGCCGTCAACGTTCATAGCTGCCTGGCGCAGGGCTTCCGAACGCGTCGGATGCGGATGACAAATCAGTGCGATGTCTTCCGCCGAGGCGGCGAACTCCATGGCCACGCAGTACTCGCCGATCATCTCGCTGACGCTCGGACCCACCAGGTGCACGCCCAGGACTTGATCGGTCTCGGCGTCGGCGATGACCTTGGCGAAACCTTCGGTCTCGTGGTTGATCTTCGCCCGGCTGTTGGCCATGAACGGGAATTTTCCGACTTTGTAGGCACGGCCTTCCGCCTTGAGCTGCTCTTCGGTCTTACCGACAGTGGCCAGCTCCGGCTTGGTGTAGATCACGCCCGGGATCAGGCCGTAGTTCACTTCGTGCGGCTTGCCGTGGATGCGCTCGATGCAGGCGATGGCTTCGTCTTCGGCCTTGTGCGCCAGCATCGGGCCGGAGGTGACGTCGCCGATGACCCAGACGCCCGGCACGCTGGTGCGATGGCCCTGGTTCTCCAGCATGCCGCGCTTGTCGGTGTTCAAGCCGACGCTTTCCAGGCCCAGGCCTTCGGTGTATGGACGGCGACCGATGGCCACCAACACGTAGTCGGCTTGCAGGGTCTGGGCTTCGCCGCCGGCGGCCGGCTCCAGGGTCAGGCTGACGCCATCGGCCGACGGGGTGGCCTGGGTGACTTTGCTACCGAGCTTGAAGGCCATGCCTTGCTTGGCCAGGGAGCGTTGCAGGGTCTTGGCGGTTTCTTCATCGATGCCGGGGCAGATCCGGTCGAGGTATTCGATCACGGTCACTTCGCTGCCCAGCCGGCGCCACACCGAACCCAGTTCCAGGCCGATCACGCCAGCACCGATCACCACGAGGTGCTTGGGCACTTGCGGCAGCGACAAGGCGCCGGTGGAGTCGATGATGCGCTGGTTGTCGATGGTCACGCCGGGCAGGGGAGTGGGCTCGGAGCCGGTGGCGATGACGATGTCCTTGGCGGTGTAGTCGCTGACGTTCCCCTGATCATCGGTGACCTTTACCTTGCCGGCGCCATCCAGGCGACCCCAGCCCTTGATCCAGTCCACCTTGTTCTTGCGAAAGAGAAACTCGATGCCTTTGGTCAGGCCGGTCACGCTCTCTTCCTTCTGCTTCATCATTTGCGCGAGGTTCAGGCTCGGCTTGACCTCGATACCGAGGTGAGCGAACTCGGCGCCGCTGGCCGCTTCATAGAGTTCCGATGCATGCAGCAGTGCCTTGGAGGGCATGCAGCCGACGTTGAGGCAGGTGCCGCCGAGCGTCGAGCGGCCCTCGATACAGGCGACGCTCAGGCCCAGTTGCCCGGCGCGAATGGCGGCGTTGTAACCGCCGGGGCCGCCGCCGATGATGAGGACGTCGTAGCTTTTCATTGTTGTGCTCCCGGATGAAGTATCGAAAGTGGCGCCAAGGTTAGTCGCTCGAACGATAAGTTGTATACAATTTATGGCTTGTTTTTACACAAAGATAATTCCGCTGAACAGTTTCGATAGCGTCAGACTATGGTCCTAATAGCCTGAAAGATCTTACATATGAACTACCCTTTTCCCATGACGTCCTACGAAAACATGGGAGGGTTCACTTCATGCTCGTGCAACTTCCGCCAGCGCTGCAAAGCTTGCATTTGCCGCTTCGTCTACGGCTCTGGGATGGCCATGAGTTCGATCTAGGTCCTCAGCCGCAGGTCACCATTCTGGTCAAGGATCCGACGCTGATGAGTCAGCTCACCCATCCGGGCCTGGATGAACTGGGTACGGCGTTCGTCGAAGGCAAGCTGGAACTGGAAGGAACCATCAGTGAGGTCATCCGGGTCTGCGATGAACTCAGTGAGGCGTTGCTCAAGGATGAAGAAGACGACGTGCCCGTACGCGTCGAGCACGACAAGGCGACCGATGCTTCCGCCATCTCCTACCACTACGACCTGTCCAATGCCTTCTACCAGCTCTGGCTGGACCCGGACATGGCTTACTCCTGCGCCTATTTCAAGACCGCCGACGACACCCTGGAACAGGCTCAACAGAACAAGTTCGAGCACCTGTGCCGCAAGCTGCGACTTACACAGGGCGATTACCTGCTGGACGTCGGATGTGGCTGGGGCGGGCTGGCGCGTTTCGCTGCGCGGGAGTTCGGTGCCAAGGTGTTTGGCATCACCCTGAGCAAGGAGCAGTTGAAGCTGGGTCGCGAGCGGGTCAAGGCCGAAGGGTTGCAGAAGCAGGTTGAGCTACAGATCCTCGACTATCGCGACCTGCCCCAGGATGGTCGTTTCGACAAGGTGGTCAGCGTCGGCATGTTCGAACATGTCGGCCATGCCAATCTGGACCTGTATTGCCAGCGCCTTTTCGGCGCGGTGCGTGAAGGTGGGTTGGTGATGAACCACGGGATCACCGCGAAGCACCTGGACGGTCGTCCGGTGGGCCGCGGGGCCGGAACCTTCATCGAGCGCTACGTGTTTCCCCATGGGGAGTTGCCGCACGTGTCGATGATCAGCGGCTCCATCAGTGAGGCCGGGCTGGAAGTGGTGGACGTGGAAAGCCTGCGGTTGCACTACGCGCGCACGCTGAAATTCTGGAGCGACAACCTTGAAGCCCGGCTCGATGAAGCGTCCGCCATGGTTCCGGAAAAAGCCTTGCGCATCTGGCGGCTTTATCTGGCGGGCTGTTCCTACGCGTTTACCCGCGGCTGGATCAATCTGCATCAGATCCTAGCGGTCAAACCCAGAGCGGACGGCAGTCACGACCTGCCGCTGACCCGCGCTGATCTCTACCGCTGAGCGCCACTCGCTAAAGGATCGGAGATATCAGCCGCGCGATACGCATCCCCAGTTGTTGCAGGCGGTGCGTATCGCGGCTGTCTTCCGGGGTGATTTCCCGGGCCTGGTCGAAGTCGTTCACCAGCATCTGCTCCACCGTGGTAGCGAACTCCGCGTCGATCGTCACCAGCATGATTTCGAAATTCAGGCGGAAGGACCGGTTGTCCAGGTTGGCGCTGCCAATCGCGGCGACGTCGTTATCCACAAGCACCACTTTCTGATGCAGAAACCCCGGCTCATACCGGAACATCCGCACGCCCGCGCGCACCGCTTCGAAGGCGAACAGGCTGGAGGCGGCGTAGACGATGCGGTGGTCGGGGCGGGATGGGATCAGAATGCGCACGTCCACTCCACGCAGGACCGCCAGGCGCAACGCGGCGAACACCGCTTCATCAGGAATGAAATAGGGACTGGTTATCCACACCCGCTCTTGTGCCGCGTGGATGGCATCGAGGAAAAACAGTGAGCAGGTTTCTTGTGGATCAGCCGGACCGCTGGCCAGGACCTGACAGAGCATGCCGTTTTCCGGGTAGGTATCCGGCAGGATCAATGGCGGCAATTTGCGCGCGGCCCAGAACCAGTCTTCGGCGAAGGACTCCTGTAAACAGGCCAGCACCGGACCACCCACCTGAACATGAGTGTCGCGCCAGGGGGATAACCGAGGGTTGCCGCCGAGGTATTCATCGCCGACGTTGTGTCCGCCGACAAAGCCCGTTACACCGTCCACCACCACGATCTTGCGGTGATTGCGGAAGTTCACTTGGAAGCGGTTGAACCAGCCGCGACGAGTAGCAAAGGCCCTGATATCGACGCCGCCTTCGCGCAGGACCTGACTGTAACGGGTGGGTAGGGCGTGACTGCCTACGCTGTCGTACAGCACATAGATCTTCACGCCCTCGGCTGCTTTCTTCAGTAGCAGTGCCTGAAGCTGACGGCCCAGGTCATCGTCGTGAATGATGAAGAACTGTACCAGCACTGTGTCGCGAGCCTGATCGATGGCATTGAAGATCGCTTTGAAGGTGGCCTGGCCATCGATCAGCAGTTTCAACGTATTGTTTGCCAGGCACGGCATGCGACTGAGTCGGGGCAAGGCGCGCAGGCCGGCATAGGCAGGCGAGTTGCTGGCGGCCAAGGCTTCCTCGACCCAGGGGCGCCAGTTCAGGTCGGCCATGGCGATGTGCATTTCCTGGTTGGCCTGGCGACGGGCCTGGATGTAGGCGTCGAAGGTGCGGCTGCCGAAGATCAGGTAGGGAATCAGTGTCAGGTAGGGGATGAACAGCAGCGACATCGCCCAGGCAATCGCCCCCTGAGCGGTACGCACGGTGAACACCGCATGCACGGCGGCGATCATGCCCAGCAGATGAATTGCGCCAATGAGGTAACCGAAGAACTGGGGGCTGTGGTAGTCCATGTACGTCCTGCCGTCCGCAATCAGGGTCCTAACAGAGCATGTTCCTGATGTGTCTTGCAACCCGGTGGGCAATTTGTCGTCTAATCCGTAGTCCGGCACGGGGCCGGAGTTTTCGGGGAGTCATTAGATGAACATTCGCATGTCGATGCTGGCGCTGCTGGTTGGCCTGTCGAGTCCTCTGGTTCAGGCGCAGATGCTGCAACCGGGTTTGTGGGAGCTGACCACCAGCAACATGCAGGTCGATGGCAAGGCGCTGCCTGACATGGACTTCATGCTTGGGCAATTGAAGAACCTCCCGCCGGAGCAACGGGCAATGATGGAAGGCGTGCTGGCCAAGCAAGGCGTCACGGTGGCGGGCAAGGGTGTGCGTTCATGTCTGACGCCAGAACAGGTGAAGACCGACAACATCCCCTTGCAGGACCCGCAGTCGGGTTGCACCCAGCGGATCACCGAACGCAATGGCAATGTCTGGAAGTTCGAGTTCAGTTGCCCCAAGGCGCAGGGCACCGGGCAGGCGCAGTTTCTCAGCGATCGTGAGTTCCTGACCAAGGTCCATGGCACCTTCAACGCAACCGGCGCGCAGCAGCAGGGCAGCATGGATACTCGCGCGGTGTGGCTGGGGGCCGACTGCGGAACGGTCAAGCCGCGTAGCTAAGGCTCGTTTCACCAGTTCCAGTGACTTTGGGCGACAGCGTCGTGGGCGTGTAGGCTCTCTGCATGTTCCACGCGCAACTGGAAGCCGGCTACTGAGGGCACCTGCTTCAGGGCCAGGTTCAGGCGGCGGGCAGCGTCTTCGCAGAACATCAGGTTCTGACCATTGGCCAAGGCGAAGGCTTGTTCGTCAGCTCGTTTGACGGCGGTTTGTACCGCGGTGCCCAAGGCAGCTTCCGCCTGATCAACCACTTCGAGAATTGGCAGCTCATCGCAGCTCTCTTTGAGCCGTACCCGCAACTTGGCTGTGCTGCGCTGGCTGTGGGGCGTCGCGACGATGCCCTGGGCGCTGCCGAGCCAGCTCAATACTTGTTCATGGGTCAGGTTGCGGTTGCCGAAGTCAGTGAGGAACTGCTGTTGAATCAACTGTCTGGCCAGCGCCGCCGAGCAGGGGCATGTTGAGGAATAGATCACCTCTGCATTTAGTTCCACGTGGAACATTTCATCTTCCAGCCACGCATCAATGACTATTGGATAGCGCTTGAAACCGGATTCCGAGCTGACCAACGCCGCGCGCTCGAGCAGTACGTCGAAGCGCAGGGTGAGTTGTGCGCGCGTGGACAGGCCTTCATGGCTGTCGAGAAATTGCCTGAGCACGCGACGGATCAGCGGGACCGACAGCGGTTCATCCTTGAACACTGCGAGCGCTAGATACAGCCGAGACATGTGGATGCCGCGTGATGTGCCATCGCTCAGGTTCACGCCCGCGTCTGCGGTCCCTTGAAGGATTTGCTGATCCAGACGCAATGGAAGCGCGATGCCGCACATGCCAACCCATTCCAGCGGCAGGGATTGCTGGCTGGCTTGTGCGGCAATATCAGGAAGGGTCAGGGCGTTCATAGTGCGAGCCGTTGGTGAAGAGATTGCAATAAGTTACATTATAACAATTCGAATGCCAGCACTTTTTCACTCGCCTCACTGGCAACCGCTGAGTCGGTTGCAACGCAGGTTGAAACGCTGGCCGCTGGAACTGGAAACCCGGTTGAGGGTGGTCCAGCCCACTCGTCGGCTGTATCCGACCCAGGCTTCGCCGTCGCTGGCGATGCCGGTAAAGAAGGTCAATTGGCCATAGCGGCTGTTGGTCTGGGCCCAGCGGCGCTCGCTCAGAGCGTCGTAGCCGCGCAAGTAGGTTGTCGCGCCTTGGGTCTGCACGCTGTAGTAACCGCCCTGACGATCAGCGCAGGCCAGCAGATTGGCGCTGCGGTTGCAGGTTGCCGGTTCGCTGCGGGGCATGGCTTGGGTGCTGCTGGCGATACAGAGCAAGGTTATCCACAGCAGGTTTTTCCGTGACGTCATGAGACCCTCTCGCTTTGGACGTGGACAGGTGGTTGATGAAAGTGCATTGTTATAATGTAACAATAAACCAATGCATCGTTCGAATGCACTCTGCCGCCCTGATGAGGAACCGCGCCATGCCCGATCGTCTTCCCGTAACCGTGCTCTCCGGCTTTCTTGGTGCCGGCAAGAGCACGGTGCTCAACCATGTGCTGCGTAACCGCGACAACCTGCGGGTCGCGGTGATCGTAAACGACATGAGCGTGATCAATATCGATGCCACCGAAGTGCAGCGCAACGTCAGCCTCAACCGCACCGAAGAGAAACTGGTGGAGATGAGCAACGGCTGCATCTGCTGCACCTTGCGCGAAGACTTGCTGGAAGAAGTCAGCCGCCTGGCCGCAGAAGGCCGTTTCGACTATCTGCTGATCGAGTCCACGGGGATCGCCGAACCGCTGCCGGTCGCGGAAACTTTCACCTTCCGCGACGACCAGGGCCGCAGCCTTGCCGAGATGGCGCGGCTCGACACCATGGTCACCGTGGTCGACGGTTTGAATTTCCTGCGTGACTATCAGGCGGCCGAGAGCTTGGCGAGTCGCGGCGAAACCTTGGGTGACGACGACGAGCGCTCCATCAGCGATCTGCTGATCGACCAAGTGGAGTTCGCTGACGTGATTCTCCTGAGCAAGATTGACCTGATCAGCAGCCACGAGCGTGAAGAACTGAGCGCGATCCTGCGCCGCCTCAATGCTCACGCGCGAATCGTGCCGATGCTGATGGGGCAGGTTGATCTGAAAGAGATCCTCGACACCGGCCTATTCGACTTCGACCGCGCTTCCAGCGCTCCGGGCTGGCTCCAGGAGCTGCGTGGCGAACACGTCCCGGAAACCGAGGAATACGGTATCGCCGCCAGCGTCTGGCAAGCCCGGCGTCCGCTGCATCCGCAACGGTTTTTCGACTTTATCCACAGGTCCTGGAGCAATGGCCGCCTGCTGCGTTCCAAGGGCTTCTTCTGGCTGGCCAGCAAATACCAGGAAGCGGGAAGCTGGTCGCAGGCTGGCGGCATGATGCGTCATGGTTTTGCCGGGCGCTGGTGGCGTTTTGTCCCGAAAGCCCAATGGCCACAGGACCCCGAGAGCACTTCGGCGATTCTTCAGCAATGGGACCCGGAATCCGGCGACTGCCGTCAGGAACTGGTGTTCATCGGTCAGCACATCGATGTGCCGCGCCTGCATGCCGAACTCGACGCCTGCCTGCTCAGCAACGCTGAAATGGCCCTCGGTGCAAGTCGCTGGCGCCAGCTGCCGGATCCGTTTGGCGCCTGGCATGAAGAGGAGGTGGCCTGATGCAAGTGGCCGAAGCACTGGCGTCCGTGCGCCAGGTATTTGGAGAGACGCCGATGGCGCTGACCGAGGCCCTGCTCGACGGCGTCAATCTTGCGGTATGGCAGCGGCGCTTGCCGGCGCATATCAATGACTTCGCCGTGCTGTTGTTGTCGTTGAATGAGCCGTTGGCTGAATCCTTCACCTTGACGGTCGGCAAGGACGGCCAGATGCCACTGCTTGATGGCGTGGCCAGTGCTTACACAGATCTGGCCGGTCATGAAGGCTTCATCGCCGATCTGGCCTGGCTGATCGATGCCTATGCCTGCCTGCTCGGTGCCAAGAGCGTCGGTGTTCGTCTGCGTGCGCTGGAGCGGGCCATGTGCCCGCGGTTTCATGTCGATCATGTGCCGTTGCGTTTGATCACAACCTACGCCGGGCCGGCCAGTGAGTGGCTGGAGGAAGGCGCGGTAGATCGGCGGCGGCTGGCACAGGACGAGGTGGACAGCGCCGATATCCGGCAGCTGGCCTGTGGTGATGTGGCGCTGTTCAAGGGCGAGAAATGGCTGGGTAACGAAGGCGCTGGCGTGGTCCACCGTTCTCCGGCGCTGGCCAACGGCGAGCGACGTTTGATACTGACCCTTGACTGGCTGGCATGAGCGCGGAGCATAGTGCTGAAATTTCCCGCTGAAACGGCTCTCCATGCTGAAGAACATTCCCACCCATCTAATCGCCGGTCCGCTCGGGGCCGGGAAGACCAGCCTGATTCGTCACCTGCTCAGCCAGCGTCAGGCTGATGAACGCTGGGCCGTGCTGATCAACGAGTTTGGTCAGATCGGCCTGGATGCGGCGCTGCTCAGCACTGATGACGCGGGCGTGAGCATAGGCGAGGTGGCTGGCGGCTGTCTCTGCTGCGTGAACGGTGCGCCGTTTCAGGTTGGCCTGGCCCGGTTGCTGCGCAAGGCGCGGCCGGATCGCCTGTTTATCGAACCTTCCGGGTTGGGGCATCCGGCGCAATTGATGGCGCAACTTCGATTACCGCCGTGGCAGGGCGTGTTGGCGGTGCAGCCGGCAGTGCTGGTGCTCGATGCCGAAGCGCTGGCCGCCGGCGCTGAGCTACCGCAGGCGCAGGTACAGGCGTTGGCCGACGCTGGCTTGCTGGTACTGAACAAAGCATCGGTTGTGGGTGACAAAAGCCGCCTGTGGATAACCTCGAAACTGCCTTCAGTGCCGCTTTTCTGGACAGATCACGGGCAGGTGCCGCTCGATGAACTGCCATCTGGCCCGCTCTCGGCAGTGGATAACTCGATTGTGGATAACCTTTTGCCCAGCGGCCCGCCTCCAGTTACCGCGCTGTGGACGGATATTTCCCAGCCGCAATGCACTTATCAACAGCTCCCAGAGGGCTGGAGCATCGGCTGGCGATTTCATCCACAGCAAAAGCTTGAGAGGGCGCAATTGCAGCAGTTTGTGCAAAAGCTGGGCTGGCGTCGGGCCAAGATGGTGGTGCACGGTGCGCAAGGTTGGTGTTCAGCCAACGCCGTGGCGGGGCAGGCGCTGGAATGGCAGGAAAGTGCCTGGCGGCGGGATTCGCGGATTGAACTGATCTTCGATCAGGCACAGGAACCCGCGGCGCTAGCGCGGCAGATGCTCGCCTGCCGCCTGCCTGTGGATCACTGACGCCAGCGGCTGTGTTCCTGGCGCCATTGCTTCATTTCGATGACGTTGTCGCCATGCACGGGCGGTTTGATCTCGAAAGGATAGGGCGCCAGCTCGATCTGCACGCTGTGGGCGCCGAACTGGGTGACCGTTCCGGGATGTCGCTGTTCGCCGGTGACGGTGAATTCGAAGTTATACACACGCGCCAGCCGCTTGCGGCCGTTGGCGTCGCGTACGAAGGCGATCTTCTTCAGCGCGACGTTCCCGTCGAGCAGTTCCAGGTCAAGCTTTGCGCAGTGCTGCTTGACCCGCTCCAGCGCCTTTTCCCGCAATCCATGGTTGTGCCACAGCCACGCGCCCGCCGTGGCCAGCAACATCAGCACCAGGATGTTTTCGAGGGTAACCATCTACACATGCTCCAACGAGGTGTGCCCAGCTTAACTGCCGCCCCGGTCTGTCGTACAGGTGGCATTTGGCGCCATACTGCGCGCCTTGTTCGTCATTCAACCGTTTTGGACGCCCTGCATGAAACGTACGCCGCACCTGCTCGCCATCCAGTCTCACGTTGTGTTTGGCCACGCCGGCAACAGCGCCGCGGTCTTCCCGATGCAGCGGGTCGGGGTCAATGTCTGGCCGCTCAATACGGTGCAGTTCTCCAATCACACTCAGTATGGCCAGTGGACGGGAGAAGTGCTTGCTCCAGCTCAAATTCCCGCGTTGGTGGAAGGGATTAGCAATATCGGTGAGTTGGGCAATTGCGACGCAGTTCTATCCGGCTATCTGGGCAGTGCTGCGCAGGGCCGCGCGATCCTCAGCGCGGTAGCGCGAATCAAGGAAGCCAACCCGCGTGCGCTGTACCTTTGTGACCCGGTGATGGGCCATCCGGAGAAGGGCTGCATCGTCCCGGCCGAAGTCAGTGATTTTCTCCTGCGCGAGGCCGTGGCGGCCGCCGATGTGCTCTGCCCTAATCAGCTCGAGCTGGACAGCTTTGCCGGCCGATCCGCCGAATCGCTGGAAGACTGTGTGGGCATGGCCCGCGCACTGATGGCGCTCGGGCCGAAGGCGGTGCTGGTCAAGCACCTGTCCTACCCCGGCAAGCTCGCGGATGACTTCGAAATGTTGCTGGTAACCGAAGACGGTAGCTGGCATCTGCAACGCCCGCTGCTGGCGTTCCCGCGCCAGCCGGTCGGTGTGGGTGACCTGACGTCCGGCCTGTTCATCGCTCGGCTGTTGTTGGGCGATAACTGGGTGACGGCCTTTGAATTCACCGCTGCGGCAGTGCACGAAGTGCTGCTGGAAACCCAGGCCTGCGGCAGCTACGAGCTGGAAGTGGTGCGGGCCCAGGACCGCATCGTGCACCCACGGTTGCGTTTCGAGGCCCGGCGACTTTCGGTTTAGATCGAGTCGAGATCGACCTTGAGCTCCTGGTAACGCTTCTCCAGTTCCTGACGGATCAGACGGCGCTGCTTGCCCTGCAGGAAGCGTCGTTTTTCTTCGCTGGTTTGTGGCTGGCGTGGCGGCACGGCCACTGGCTTGCGGTCATCGTCCACCGCGACCATGGTGAAAAAGCAGCTATTGCTGTGGCGTACCGAGCGCTCGCGGATGTTCTCGGTCACCACCTTGATCCCGACCTCCATCGAGGTGTTCCCGGTGTAGTTGACCGAGGCCAGGAAGGTCACCAGCTCACCGACATGCACCGGCTCGCGGAACACCACCTGATCCACCGACAGGGTCACGACGTAACGACCGGCATAGCGGCTGGCGCAGGCGTAGGCCACTTCGTCGAGGTACTTGAGCAGGGTGCCGCCGTGGACATTGCCGGAGAAGTTGGCCATGTCGGGGGTCATCAGGACGGTCATCGATAGCTGGGCGTTTCCGGGTTCCATAATCTGCTCACGGTAAGGTTGCGCTGAGGCGGGGTGGCGCGGTTTGTCCATGCTTCTTTCCCCCTATGAATTGCCATCTTGAAAACGGGACGCTGACACCTCGCCTCTCGTCACGCGGTTCATGCCATTTGCGGTGATGGAAGTGCCGATCTGTTTCTGCATATTGCACGACCATTTTGCAGCAGTCGTCGGTGATAACCTCCAGAAACGACTTTGTAACAGGTCTATTTCCTACATTTAAAACAGAAACGTCCGCAACTCAATCCGAGCTGGGGTTGGGTCGCGCTTTGTTCTTCGCATGAGAAGTAAGGAGCGTCACGCCGTGCATGCCATCAGCTTTATCCAGGATCTGGCGGTGATCATGCTGGTTGCCGGTGTAGTCACCATTCTCTTTCATCGTCTCAAGCAGCCCGTCGTGCTGGGCTACATCGTCGCCGGCTTCATCATCGGCCCCCACACCCCGCCATTCGGCCTTATCCACGACGAAGACACCATCAAGACGCTCGCCGAGCTCGGGGTGATCTTCCTGATGTTCTGCCTGGGCCTGGAATTCAGCCTCGGCAAGCTCTTCAAGGTGGGCGCCACGGCGTTCATCGCCGCGTTCCTGGAAATCGTCCTGATGATCTGGATCGGTTTCGAGATCGGCCGCTGGTTTGGCTGGAGCACCATGGACTCGCTGTTCCTCGGCGCGATCCTGGCGATTTCCTCCACCACCATCATCGTCAAGGCGCTCAATGACCTGAAGATGAAGAACGAGCGCTTCGCCCAACTGATCTTCGGCGTGCTGATCGTCGAGGACATCCTTGGGATTGGCATCATCGCGCTGCTCTCCGGCATCGCTGTCAGCGGCACGGTCAGCTCCGGCGAAGTGTTCTCCACCGTGGGCAAGCTGTCGCTGTTCATGATCGTTGCGCTGGTGATCGGCATCCTTCTGGTTCCGCGGCTGTTGGCCTACGTGGCGCGCTTCGAAAGCAATGAAATGCTGCTGATCACCGTGCTCGGCCTGTGCTTCGGCTTCTGCCTGCTGGTGGTCAAGCTGGAATACAGCATGGTATTGGGCGCCTTCCTGATCGGCGCGATCATGGCCGAGTCGCGGCAACTGGTGAAAATCGAGCGCCTGATCGAGCCGGTGCGTGACATGTTCAGCGCCATCTTCTTCGTCGCCATTGGCCTGATGATCGACCCGACGGTGCTGGTGGAGTACATCTGGCCGATCGTGGTCATCACCATCGCGGTGGTACTGGGCAAGATGCTGTCCTGCGGCATGGGGGCCTTTATCGCCGGCAACGATGGTCGTACCTCACTGCGTGTCGGGATGGGCCTGTCACAGATTGGCGAGTTTTCCTTCATCATCGCCGCGCTGGGCATGACCCTGCAGGTGACCAGCGACTTCCTGTATCCGGTGGCCGTGGCGGTGTCCGCCATCACCACGCTGCTGACACCGTACCTGATCCGTGCCGCCGATCCGCTGTCGATCAAGCTGGCCAAGGTGGTCCCGAGCCGTTTGTCCCGGGTGCTGTCGTTGTATGGCGAATGGCTGCGTAGCATTCAGCCGCAGGGTGAGGGGGCGATGCTGGCGTCGATGATCCGGCGTATCCTGTTGCAGGTTGGCGTGAACCTGGCGCTGGTAGTGGCGATCTTCTTCAGTGGTGGTTATTTCGCCGTTCAGATCGGGACCTATCTCACTCACTGGCTGCCGGATATCGGTCAGCAGAAGGCGCTGATCTGGGGCCTGGCCTTGCTGCTGTCGCTGCCGTTCCTGATTGCCGCGTACCGCAAGCTCAAGGCGCTGTCGATGTTGCTGGCGGAAATGGGCGTGAAGCCGGAAATGGCCGGCCGTCATACCCAGCGCGTGCGCCGGGTGATCGCCGAGGTCATTCCGCTGCTGTCGCTGTTGGTGATCTTCCTGCTGCTCTCGGCATTGTCGGCGAGCATCCTGCCGACCAACGAGCTGCTGCTATTGATCGCCGTGGTGGCGGCGGGTGTGGTCGCGTTGCTCTGGCGCTGGTTCATCCGGGTGCACACACGGATGCAGATCGCCTTGCTCGAAACCCTCGAGAACCAGAAAGAACACCATCACTGAGGCGCGCAGCGCAGTGGCCGGTCGCGCCACTGCGCCCAGGCTGCGGCCCAGCCTTCCGCATGATTCACTCCCGGAAGGCGGACACTCTCGATGCAGGCGGCGGGGCCGAGTGCACTGCGGTAGTGTTCATAGAGCGCTGACGGCACCGTGCGGTCGCCTAGGCCGAGAAAGTGTCGCTGCGCGACCCGAGCTAGCCGTCCCGAGTGATCCAGTGGTTCCAGCGAACCGTGCAGAGGGCTCAAGCCCAGGCTTTGCGTCCACTGACGCGGGCTGAGGTTGCCGGCCAGGGTCTGCACCACCGCGATGTCGTCGCGTTTTGCGGCGAGCAACAGCGCCAATGCCGCGCCGCCGGAGTAACCGATCAGCTCGAAATCCCGATTGCCATAGTGCTGCCGAATACGGTCCAGGGCCTGGTCGAGGCTGTCGAGTGCCGCCTGGCCGAAACGCTGGTCGGTCCAGACCACGGGTTTGCACGCCGGGCTGCTGACGAACTGACAAGGCCGCGCGAGGTACACGCTCGGTTGGGGATCGCTCATTGCCAGGCGGGCCAGCAGCAGTGTTCGCGGGCTGGGGTCGAGGCTGGGTTGGGTTGCGGTCGCCCAGGCATGGCCATCGCCTTCCAGATAGACACGCAATCGGCTGCCGGAGGGGCGCGCTAGCGGGAGGCTCATGGCGAGGGGAAACGGTCGGGACGACTCGAGGGTGACGCGGTGGGCGTGCTCGGTGCTCAGTTCCTGCAATTGCGTCAGAGGCGCCTGACAGCCTGCGAGCAGCATCAGCGTAAATGACAGCAACCAGCGAGGATGAATCGACATCGAAGACCCGTAAACGGCGAGGGGGCTTCCTGTGCGTGCGGGACGTATGTCCGAGGGGATGGAGCGGTAGCGACCCGCCACGCACAGGAAGACGCGGCGGATTCTACGAACATTGATGGCCAAGAGCCATTAATTTGTATAAGGGAATTGATTCAGCTTTCCAGCCAGACATCCCGCACCCAGTGCCACACCGACTCCCAGCTTTCTTCGGTGACGATCTCTTCTTCGCCGGACCACAGCACCACGGTGCCGTCTTCCTCGACGCAGTAGTAATCGTCGCCGTCCTGGCAGATTGGAATCAGGTCGCGCGGCACGCCGGCGTCCCAGGCGTTGGCGGCAACTTCCGGCAGGTAGGTATGGGACTGTGGATCGGTGACAGTCACCGGCTCCAGGCTGCCATAAACCACATCACTGACGGTCAGCAGGAATTCCTTGAAGACAAACGGAATATTGATGAACAACTCTTCTTCGATTTCGACCAGTTGGTCTTCGTCGGGTAGCTCAAGCGGTACCGGTACCGGTTCGTTGGCCTCACGAAGCTGTTCGATGACTTCTTCCACGGTGCTTGTCCTCTGTGTCCTGACCTTTTCAAAGCGTTGCGCGTTATACCCTAGTAGGGCAGTGCGCTAAAAGCAAAACCCCGGGCAAGCCCGGGGTTTTTTCTGTGCGGCGCCTCAAGATCAGCCGTTCTGGCGGATACCTGCGACCAGCCAAGGCTGGTTCTCGCCTGGGGCACGCTCCATGTTCCAGCTTTCGCTGAACACTTCGCCCTTGTCGAAACGCGACGTCTTCGACACACCACTGAAGGTCAGGGTGGCGATGGTCTTGTCGGCACGATCGTCGACACCTTCGAGCTGCACTTGCAGGTCATCGATGTAGGTGGACTGGAAGGTGTCACCCAGATCGGCACGCTCCTGCTTGAGGAACTGCAGCATCTGTGGGGTCACGAACTCGGCGATCTTGTCCATCTCGTTGGCATCCCAGTGCTGTTGCAGCGACTGGAAGTGGCTGCGGGCAGCCGCCAGGAAGTTTTGCTCATTGAACCAGGCCGGGGCGTTGATCACCGGGCGGGCGGCCGCGGCAGGTGCGGAGCCACCGAAGATCGACGGCTGGGCAGGCTGCTCGTAGGCTTCACGCTGATACGGCGGGTGGCCAGCGGCTGCCATTTGTGGCTGCTGCTTGCGACGGCGCGCGGCGATGAAGCGGAAGACCAGGAACGCAATCAGCGCCATGATCAGGATGTCGAAGATCTGCATGCCTTCGAAACCATCGCCCATCAGCATGGAGGCCAGCAGGCCACCTGCGGCGATACCGGCCAGCGGGCCGAGCCATTTCGAAGCGCCGCTGGCGGCGGCAGGAGCACGGCCTGGCGCGTTCGGGGTGGCGGCAGGGTTGGCAGGGGTGGCCTGACGGGCCTGGTGCGTCGGTGCGGCGCCCGAGCTCTTGCCGCCGCCGAAGCGCTTGGCGTTGGCGTCGAGGCTCATGGTGAGACCGATGCACAGCGCCAGGGCGATGCTGAGAAAACGTTGCATAGAAGGGTATTCCCGTTTGTGGATTACACGCGCGCCATGGTGCACAGGTTGCCTGACACATGACCAGCGACAACATGTTTCCATCTTTTGCCTGAAAAGTCTGACCGCCTACACAGCAGGCCATGGGCCTGTCCTTCTTCTATAGAAGGAAAGGCCCATGTCGATGGTCGGATTTGTCTTTTAGATAGCTTCGAGCTTGGCGTAGCCGAGCATCAGCCACTTGCTGCCTTCGGCGAAGTTCACCTGGACCCGGGCCTGGGCACCGGAACCCTCGAAGTTGAGGATGACGCCTTCGCCGAATACCGCGTGCTGGACGCGCTGACCGAGGTTGAAGCTGGTCTGCGGGATGTTGGCGTTGGCGAACAGGCTGTTGACGGTCTGTTTCTGCGCGCCGGAGAAGGGCCGGCTGACACTGTTGGACAGGCGCACTTCCTGGACCAGACCTGCGGGGATCTCGCGTACGAAGCGAGAAACCTTGTTGTAGGTCTCGCTGCCATATAGACGTCGGGTTTCCGCGTAGGTCATGACCAACTGCTGCATGGCGCGGGTGATACCCACGTACGCCAGGCGCCGTTCCTCTTCAAGACGGCCAGGTTCTTCCAGGCTCATCTTGTGCGGGAACAGGCCTTCTTCCATCCCCACCAGGAACACATGAGGGAATTCCAGGCCCTTGGCGCTGTGCAGGGTCATCAACTGGATGCTGTCTTCGTGCTCGTCGGCCTGGGCATCGCCGGCTTCCAGCGAGGCGTGGCCGAGGAAGGCCGACAGCGGCGACAGGTCGGCATCTTCTTCGGCGCTCTCGAAGTTGCGTGCGGCGCTGACCAGTTCCTCAAGGTTTTCTACCCGTGCCTGGCCCTTTTCACCTTTTTCTTCCTGGTGATAGACGATCAGCCCGGACTGCTCGATGACGGTCTGGGTCATCAGGTGCAGCGGCATGTCCGTGACTTTGGCAGCGAGGTTTTCGATCAGTTCGATGAACGCGCTCAAGGCACTCGCGGCGCGACCCTTGAGGGCTTTGTTGGCGAGCAACTGGGCCATCGCTTCCCACATGGAAAGCTGGGCGTGGCGGGCATGTTCGCGGATGGCTTCGACGGTTTTTTCGCCGATGCCCCGTGGCGGTACGTTGATAACCCGCTCCAGCGCGGCGTCGTTGCCACGGCCCTCCAGCAGGCGCAGGTAGGCCATGGCGTTCTTGATCTCGGCGCGCTCGAAGAAGCGCTGGCCGCCGTAGATGCGGTAAGGAATACGTTCGCGCAGCAGCGCCTCTTCCAAGACCCGCGACTGGGCGTTGGAGCGGTAGAGGATGGCGATGTCGCTACGGGACATGCCGGTCTTCAGCGCGCTTTCGATGGTTTCCACCACGTAGCGGGCTTCGTCGTGCTCGTTGAAGGCGGCGTACAGGCTCAGCGGCTCGCCATCGCCACCATCGGTCCAGAGTTCCTTGCCCAGGCGCCCGCTGTTGTTGGCGATCAGGGCGTTGGCGGCCTTGAGGATGCCGGCGGTGGAGCGGTAATTCTGCTCCAGGCGGATCACTTCGGAATCGGGGAAGTCTGTAGAGAATTGCTGGATGTTCTCGATCCGCGCGCCGCGCCAGCCATAAATGGACTGGTCGTCGTCGCCGACCACCATCAGGCTGTCGCCACCTTGGGCCAGCAGGCGCAACCAGGCGTACTGCACGGCGTTGGTGTCCTGGAACTCGTCCACCAGCAAGTGACGGAAGCGCCGCTGGTAGTGCTGCAACAGGCCGGGGCTGTCACGCCACAGGTCCAGGGCGCGTAGCAGCAATTCGGAGAAGTCGATGACGCCGGCGCGTTGGCAGGCGGCTTCGTAGGCTTCATAGATGCTGCGCATGGTGCCCAGGAACAGGTCGCCATTGACCTGGATGTGCTGGGGCCGCAGGCCTTCGTCTTTCTGTCCGTTGATGAACCATTGCGCCTGACGGGCCGGCCAACGTTGCTCGTCCAGGCCGAGGTCGCGGATCACCCGCTTGACCAGGCGTTGCTGGTCATCGCTGTCGAGGATCTGGAAGTTCTGGTTCAGCCCGGCTTCCTGCCAGTGCGCGCGCAGCAGGCGGTGGGCCAGGCCGTGGAAGGTGCCGACCCACATGCCGGCCGGGCTGATGCCCAGCAACTGCTCGATGCGGTGGCGCATCTCGGCGGCGGCTTTGTTGGTGAAGGTCACCGACAGGATCGAGTGCGGCGAGGCCCGTTCGACCTGGATCAACCAGGCGATACGGTGCACCAGCACACGGGTCTTGCCGGAGCCGGCACCGGCCAGGACCAACTGACGCCCGACCTGCGCGGCTACGGCCTGGCGCTGGGCATCGTTGAGGGAGTTCAACAGGAGAGAGAGGTCATCGTGCATCCGCCCATTCTATGGGGGCAACGGATGCATGGGCAAACCCGTCGGGGAAAAAGATACGCCCGCCGACCGGCCGGTCATCGGACGCAAGCCTTCGCCCGCGCGCTTGAGCGCTCGGCACGGAACAAAAGGATGGGAAAAGGGGGTACGAATTTATGACACAGAGCAGTTTGGCGTGGGCCGATGCTTGTGTATGCTCCGTCCACGTTTGTGGCTCACCATTACAAGAACATTGCCCATGACACTCGCATCTGGCTCCGCGAGCGTGCCAATCGAGGCGCGCCGAGGAATACGCAAGCAGTTCGCCACGCAGCTGGCGGTCGAGCGTACCCGTCTGTTGTATCAAGGTTCTCTGTTGCCAACGCTGTTCATGCTGCTGAACGGTCTGGTCTGCGCGTGGCTGTTGTGGAGCCCGCAGCGTTACCTGCTGGTGAGCATCTGGGTGGTGTGGCTGATGGCGCTGGTGGCCCTGCGGGTAATCCAGGTGGCCGCGTTCGATGCCGCCATGCCCGATCGCCAGGCGAAACCCACCTGGCGCCGGATGTTCCTGTTGGGCTCGGCCTTCAGCGGCCTGACGCTCGCCAGCGCGGCGATCGCGCTTGTCCCTGTGGATAACTTCGTGCAGCAGGCCTGGGTATTCGGCCTGCTCGGTGCCGCGACCCTTTCGGCCAGCGTGGCCTACGCCGTCAGCCTGCCGGCCTTCCTCAGCTTTTCGCTGCCCTGCCTGTTGCCGCCAATCGCCTTCCTGTTCTGGACCGGTGACCAACAACAGCAGGGTTGGGGTCTGCTTGGCCTGATTCTGTTGAGTGCGTTGCTGGTGGTGGCCTGGCAGGTCAATCGGCTGATTGAGCACAGCTTGTTGCGGCGCTTCCAGAACCAGGCGCTGATCGAGCACCTGCAAGCCGCCCACACCCGCAGCGAGCAACTCAACCAGGCACTGGCCGGGGAGGTCGAGCAGCGCCGTGGGGTCGAGGAGCAACTGCGTGAAGCCCAGACGGGGCTGGAGCACCGCGTGTTCCAGCGCAGCGCCGAGCTGGACGCCGCCAACCAGGCCCTGAGCAAGAGCGAGCAGCGTCTGGCCCAGGCCCTGGAGGCGAGTGAGCTGGGCCTGTGGGACTGGAACCTGCAAACCGACGAGGTCCATCACACCCAGCTCATGGAGCTGTTCGGCCTCAATCCCGACGCCGTCAAGGCGATGCTCGTGCATCTCAAGCCGCGCCTGCACCCTGATGACGTGCTTTCACTGAAGCGGACACTGGTGGAGCACCTCAAGGGCCGCACCGACGATTACCGCATCGAGTACCGCTTCCGCCACAACCTGGGCCACTGGTGCTGGATCGAAGACCGCGGTCGCGCCGTGGAGCGCGACAGCAGTGGCCGTGTAATAAGGATGATCGGCACCCGCCGCGACATCAGCGCGCGCAAGGCGCAGGAAGAACAGCAACGGCTGGCGGCGACGGTCTTCGAAGCGGCCAGTGAAGGGATCGCCATTCTCGGCCCGGATTACCAACTGCTGGCGCTCAACCAGGCGTTTTGCCGGATGACCGGTTACAGCCGCGAAGAACTGCTGGGCCGCAACGCCCTGGAGTTGCCCTGCAGCCTCGATGCGCGACGGCACTACGGGGCGATCGATCAAGCGCTGGAGCAGCAAGGACGTTGGCAGGGCGAGCTGGTCGAAGCGCGCAAAGACGGCTCGTTGTACCCGCAGTGGTTGCAACTGAACGGTGTTTGCGACAATCGCGGCAATATCAGCAACGTTGTCGGCTTCTTCAGCGATCTTTCCGAGCGGCGCGAATCCGAGGAGCGTCTGCGCTACCTCGCCCATTACGACGAACTCACCGGCCTGGCCAACCGAGCGCTATTCCGCCTGCGCCTGCACGAGGCGGGGCAGCGCCTGCGTACCAGCGGCCGAAGCCTGGTGTTGATGCATATCGACCTGGACCGCTTCAAGCTGCTCAACGACAGCCTTGGCCATGAAGTCGCTGACCAGTTGCTCAAGCAGATGGCCATGCGCATCGGCAACGCGATGCCCGAGGCCGATACTGTGGCCCGGCTGTCCGGTGACGAATTCGTGGTCCTGTTCGATGGCTACAGCAATCTGTCGAGTCTGGTCCGGGTCGCCACCCGGCTGCTGGACAAGCTGCGGGTACCGGTGCGGGTCGACGGTCATGAGCTGGTGATCAGCGCCTCGGTGGGGATTGCCTTGCTGTCGGACCTGACCCTCGAACTCAATCAATTGGTCAGCCAGGCAAACATGGCCATGCAGCATGCCAAGCACCTTGGCGGCGACAACTTCCAGTTCTATACCGAGAGCCTGCAGGCCAGCACCCTCGACCGCCTGCAACTGGAAAACCAGCTACGCAAAGCCATCGAGGAGCGGCAACTGGAGGTCTACTACCAGCCCAAGGTGTGCCTTGCCAGCGGTCACCTGCACGCCGCCGAGGCGCTGGTGCGCTGGCATCACCCGGCCATGGGGATGGTGCCGCCGGGGGATTTCATCGGCCTTGCGGAAGAAACCGGACTGATTGCGCCCATGGGCGAATTCGTCTTGCGCCAGGCCTGCTGGCAGGCCTGTGAATGGCAGCGTCAGGGGTTGGACCCGATCCGCGTGTCGGTGAACCTGTCGGTCTACCAGTTGCGCCAGGGCAAGTTGGTCAGCCTGGTACGGCAGGTGCTTGAGGAAACCGGTCTTGAGCCGCATTTGCTTGAGCTGGAGCTGACAGAGAGCCAACTGCTGGACAGTGTCGAACACATCATCGCGATCTTCCGCCAGTTGCATGAGCTGGGCGTGAAGCTGGCCATCGACGATTTCGGCACCGGTTATTCCTCGCTCAGCTACCTGAAGCGCTTCCCGGTGGACTACGTGAAGATCGACCAGACGTTCATCCGTGGCCTGAGTGAAGGCAGCGAGGACGCTGCGATCACCCGCGCGATCATCGTCATGGCCCACAGCCTGGACTTGCAGGTGGTCGCCGAGGGCGTGGAAACCCTTGAACAACTCAAGTTCCTGCGCGAGCAGGGCTGCGACGAGGTCCAGGGCTACCTGATCAGCCGCCCCGTCGAAGCCGCCACGCTGGCGCGTCTGCTTCAGGACGATACGGTCTGGTAGGGATCAGCCGTGCCAGGCCCGTCCGTGGCGGGCCAGCAGGCTGTGGGCCTGCTCCGGGCCGTTGGTGCCGGCGTGGTAAGGGCGCGGTGTCTGGAAGTGCTCCTGCCAGCCATTGAGGATCGGGTCGATCCAGGCCCAGGCCGCCTCTACCTCGTCACGACGCATGAACAGTGTCGAATCGCCATCCAGCACATCCAGCAGCAGGCGCTCGTATGCCTCCCAGCGCCGTGTCTGGCCGAACACCTGGGCCAGGTTCAGGTTCAGCTCAACCGGTTCCAGGCGCATGCCCTTGCCCGGTGTCTTGGTCATCATCTGCAAGCTGATGCGCTCGTCCGGCTGTAGCTGGATCAGCAACTGGTTGGCGCGGTCGTCCTCGAACAGCCGATGTGGCACGGGCTTGAACTGGATGACGATCTGCGACGAGCGCTTGGCCAGCCGCTTGCCGGTGCGCAGGTAGAACGGCACGCCGGCCCAGCGCCAGTTGTTGATGTGGGCTTCGACGGCGACGAAGGTTTCGGTGTCGCTGTCGTTGTCCACATCCTTCTCGAAGTAATAGGCCGGCACTTCCTGGCCGCCGATCTTGCCGGCGCTGTACTGGCCGCGCACGGTCTTGTCCTGGACGTCCTGGTCGGTGATTGGCTTGAGGGCGCGAAGGATCTTCACTTTCTCGTCGCGTACCGCCTCGGCCTCGAACTGCGCCGGCGGCTCCATGGCCACCAGGCAGAGCAGTTGCAACAGGTGGTTCTGCAGCATGTCGCGGGTGGCGCCGGCGCGGTCGTAGTAGGCGCCGCGATTTTCCACGCCGAGGGTCTCGCAGACGCTGATTTGCACGTGGTCGATCTGGTTGGCGCGCCAGACCGGCTCCAGCAGCGCGTTGGCGAACCGCAGGGCCATGAGGTTCTGCACGGTTTCCTTGCCCAGGTAGTGGTCGATGCGAAACACCTGGGATTCGTCGAACACTGCGCCAATCGCACTGTTGATGGCGGTGGCCGATTCCAGCGAGTGGCCGATGGGTTTTTCCAGGACGATGCGCGATTCGCTGTCCACCAAACCGGCAATGTGCAGGTGGGTGACGATGGGCACGAACAGGTTGGGCGCGGTGGCGAGGTAGTAGATGCGGGCCAGGCCACCGGGTTCGCCGAGGAAATGCGCCAGGCGACCGAAATCGGCGCTTTGCGAGGCGTCCATGGAGAAGTAGTCGAGGCGGGTGGAGAAGCGGTGCCAGGTGTCTTCGTCGAAGTCGTTGCGGGCGATCTGGGCGCGGCAACGGCGCTCTGCAAGTTTTTGAAAACTATTGCGCGGCATGGGGCTTCGGGCCAGCGCGACGATCCTCACCGCAGGGTGCAGGCGAGCCTCGCGAAACAGGTGATAGAGCGCTGGAAGCAGTTTGTGCAGGGCCAGGTCGCCGGTACCGCCGAAGACCAGAATGTCACAAGGAATAGTCAATACCACCACACTCCTGATTCGTTTAGCTGGGCGGTTCGCTGGTCATGTAGTATAACTACAAGATTGCTACAACCGGTCAGCCGATCATAACCGAGTCCCGCCATTGAATCTGTTGCAACACATCGCCCAGTCGCGCCACCTGCTACGCAAATCGGAACTCAAGGTTGCCGACCACGTATTGCTTGACCCTGCGGCGGTCATGCACAGCTCCATGGCTGACCTGGCGCACAACGTTGGCATCAGCGAGCCGACCATCGTGCGCTTCTGCCGGGCGATTGGCTGCTCGGGCTTCCAGGACCTGAAACTCAAGCTGGCGCAGAGCCTCGCGGCCGGTGCCAGTTTCGGTCAGTTTGCCATCCATGAAGATGACTCGGTCGCCGACTACAGCCTGAAAATCTTCGACACCACCCTGCACACCCTGATGGAAGTGCGCGAGAACCTCGACCCGCAGGCCCTGCAGCGTGCGGTGACCGCCATGGCCCAGGCCCAGCGCGTCGAGTTCTACGGTTTCGGTGCTTCCGGTGCGGTGGCGGCCGATGCCCAGCACAAGTTCTTCCGCCTGCTGCTCAGCGCGGCGGCGTACTCCGACCCGCACATGCAAGCCATGTCGGCGGTAACCCTCAAGCCCGGCGACGTGGCGGTGTGCATCTCCCAGTCCGGTCGTTCCAAGGACCTGCTGATCACCGCGAACCTCGTGCGTGAAAGCGGCGCCACGCTCATCACCTTGTGCCCGAGCCAGACGCCTCTGGCCGAGTTGTCGACGGTCAACCTGGCCATCGATGTCCATGAAGACACCGAAATCTACACCCCGCTGACCTCGCGTATCGCCCACCTGGTGGTGATCGACGTGCTGGCCATGGGCGTGGCCATGGCCCGCGGGCCGAGCCTGGTCAACCACCTCAAGAGCGTCAAGCGCAGCTTGCGTAGCCTGCGGTTGTCGCCCAAGTCGCTGAAAAACGTGGAAGATTGAGCTTCAAGCTTCAAGCCATAAGCGGCTGGAAAGCACGTTCCCCCTGCTTTTCTTGCGGCTTGCAGCTTGTCGCTTGCCACTGCGTTTAACGCCTCTGTCACCCGCTCGCCGTCAAACCGTCAACTTTGCCAGTCAGGCTGAAACTCCCGCACTCGATCAGGGAGATATGCAATGGCTCGTGAACTCGATGGCTCGTATCAGCCCAGCGCCAAATCCCGTAAACAACAGGAAAAAGACCTGCGCCGCATGGAGTATCGCCGCGCGATCGAAAGCTACTGCGAGCAGCGCCGCCTGCTCCAGGACATCACCGACTACCCCGACCTGCAAGCCGTCAATCTGTGGCAGGTATCGGCGGCAGAACCCCAGAGAAACGCTCAACAAGCGCGCTGATCTGCACACGTTCGCTGCGAATGAACGCAAGAAACGCCAAGGCCACCGGCGACTGCCGCTTGGCCTTGGATTGCACCACGCACCAGCTTCGGTACAGCGGCAGTTCTTCCACCGGCAGCTCGCGCAGCACGCCGGTCGCCAGCTCCATATTCAACGCATGACGGGTCAGCAGGGCGATGCCCAGCCCGGCAATCACGCATTCGCGTTGGGCGTCGGCCGAGGCCACTTCCAGCGTCTGGGTGAAGTGCACGCGCTTTTCCTTGAAGTACTCCTCGCAGGCCTTGCGGGTGCCGGAGCCTTGCTCACGCACCAGCAGCGTATGCGGCTCCAGATCCTGCAGGCGCAGGCTGTCCAGCTTGCACAGCGGGTGGTCGGGCGGGGCGACGGCGACGATCGGGTTGTTGAGGAACGGCAGAAACTCCAGGCCCATGTCCTGAGGGACCATGGACATGATGATCAGGTCGTCACGGTTGTCGGAAAGGCGCCGGATCGCCTGGGCGCGGTTGACCACCGTGAGCGTCAGGTTGACCTCGGGATGGAGCTTCTTGAACGCCGCGAACAAGTGCGGCACGAAGTACTTGGCGCTCGATTCGACTGCCAGCTTCAGTTGGCCCTGCAACGAGCCCTGCATGTCGGAAAGCTGCATGTCGAGGCTTTCCAGGCGGCCGAAGATGTCCCGGCTGGCGCGCTGCAAGGCCTCGGCGGCTTCGGTGAGGTAGAGTTTCTTGCCGACGTACTCGAACAACGGCTGGCCGACCAGTTCTTCGAGCTGGCGGATCTGTAGACTAACGGCGGGTTGCGTTAGCGCCATTTCCTCCGCAGCGCGGCTGTAAGAGCGCAAATCGCACACTTCATTGAAGATCTGCAATTGACGCAATGTCATACGCATCAATGACTTACGCATGTTATCCCCAGCCCTTGGCAAAACCTTGTAACAGCACTATAAGCTTTTGCTAATGGAGCCTCTAACAAATATTGATTTTTGTTTATTCACCTACAGCGCTAGGGTGTTTGTGCGACTGGCCAGCTAGCTCTGGTCACGCGCCGACCGGCAGAGCCCGGTTGTTTGTCCAGCGGCTTTGGGAAGAATCCAGTGATAAAAAAAATCCTGATCGCCAACCGGGGTGAAATCGCAGTTCGGATCGTGCGGGCTTGCGCCGAAATGGGTATCCGCTCCGTGGCGATCTATTCCGACGCCGACCGCCACGCCTTGCACGTCAAGCGTGCCGATGAGGCTCACAGCATTGGTGCCGAGCCACTGGCCGGTTACCTGAACCCGCGCAAGCTGGTGAACCTCGCTGTGGAAACTGGCTGCGACGCACTGCACCCGGGTTATGGTTTTCTGTCGGAAAACGCCGAACTGGCGGATATCTGCGCGGAACGTGGGATCAAGTTCATCGGCCCGGCCGCCGAAGTCATTCGCCGCATGGGCGACAAGACCGAAGCCCGCCGCAGCATGATCAAGGCCGGCGTACCGGTTACACCCGGTACCGAAGGCAACGTTGCCGACATCCATGAGGCCCTGCAGGAAGGTGAACGCATCGGTTATCCGGTGATGCTCAAGGCCACGTCCGGCGGCGGTGGCCGCGGGATTCGTCGCTGCAACAGCCGCGAAGAGCTGGAGCAGGCCTTCCCCCGGGTCATTTCCGAAGCGACCAAAGCCTTCGGTTCGGCGGAAGTCTTCCTGGAAAAGTGCATCGTCAACCCGAAACACATCGAAGCCCAGATTCTTGGCGACAGCTTCGGCAATGTGGTGCATCTGTTCGAGCGCGACTGCTCGATCCAGCGCCGCAACCAGAAGCTGATCGAGATCGCCCCGAGCCCGCAGCTCACCCCGGAACAGCGCGCCTATATCGGTGACCTGTCGGTGCGCGCGGCCAAGGCGGTCGGTTATGAAAACGCCGGTACCGTGGAGTTCCTGCTCGCCGATGGCGAGGTGTACTTCATGGAAATGAACACCCGGGTGCAGGTGGAACACACCATCACCGAGGAAATCACCGGCATCGACATCGTTCGCGAGCAGATCCGCATTGCCTCGGGCCTGCCGCTGTCGGTCAAGCAGGAAGACATCCAGCACCGCGGATTCGCCCTGCAGTTCCGGATCAACGCTGAAGACCCGAAGAACAACTTCCTGCCCAGCTTCGGCAAGATCACCCGTTACTACGCGCCCGGCGGTCCCGGCGTGCGTACCGACACGGCGATCTACACCGGCTACACCATTCCGCCGTACTACGACTCCATGTGTCTGAAACTGGTGGTCTGGGCGCTGACCTGGGAAGAAGCCATGGACCGCGGTCTGCGCGCCCTGGATGACATGCGTTTGCAGGGGGTCAAGACCACCGCCGCGTACTACCAGGAAATCCTGCGCAATCCGGAGTTCCGCAGCGGCCAGTTCAACACCAGCTTCGTGGAAAGCCATCCGGAACTGACCAACTACTCGATCAAGCGCAAACCCGAAGAGCTGGCTTT
Organism: Pseudomonas sp. 20P_3.2_Bac5; assembly: GCF_025466035.1. Classification (NCBI taxonomy): domain Bacteria; kingdom Pseudomonadati; phylum Pseudomonadota; class Gammaproteobacteria; order Pseudomonadales; family Pseudomonadaceae; genus Pseudomonas; species Pseudomonas sp. 20P_3.2_Bac5. Next base: position 161,369 of record NZ_JANLOA010000130.1, read on the forward strand.
GGCCATCGCCGCCGCCATCGCCGCGCATGCAGGCCTGTGAGGAACCCATAATGTCCAAGAAAATTTTCGTAACCGACACAATCCTGCGCGACGCCCACCAGTCCCTGCTGGCCACCCGCATGCGCACCGACGACATGCTGCCGATCTGCGACAAGCTCGACAAGGTCGGCTACTGGTCGCTGGAAGTCTGGGGCGGCGCGACCTTCGACGCCTGCGTGCGCTTCCTCAAGGAAGACCCGTGGGAGCGCCTGCGCAAACTGCGCGCAGCGTTGCCCAACACCCGCCTGCAAATGCTCCTGCGCGGCCAGAACCTGCTGGGCTACCGCCACTACAGCGATGACGTGGTCAAGGCGTTCGTCGCCAAGGCCGCAGTCAACGGCATCGACGTCTTCCGCATCTTCGACGCGATGAACGACGTGCGTAACCTGCGCGTCGCCATCGAAGCCGTGAAGGCCGCTGGCAAGCATGCCCAGGGCACCATCGCCTACACCACCAGCCCGGTTCACACCATCGACGCCTTCGTCGCCCAGGCCAAGCAAATGGAAGCCATGGGTTGCGACTCCATCGCGATCAAGGACATGGCCGGCCTGCTGACCCCATACGCCACCGGCGAACTGGTCAAGGCGCTGAAAGCCGAGCAATCGCTGCCAGTGTTCATCCACTCGCATGACACCGCCGGCCTGGCCGCCATGTGCCAGCTCAAGGCGATCGAGAACGGCGCGGATCATATCGACACCGCCATCTCCAGCTTCGCCTGGGGCACCAGCCACCCGGGTACCGAATCGATGGTCGCTGCGCTCAAGGGCAGCGAATTCGACACCGGCCTGGATCTGCAACTGCTGCAGGAAATCGGCCTGTACTTCTACGCCGTGCGTAAGAAATACCACCAGTTCGAAAGCGAATTCACCTCGGTCGACACCCGTGTTCAGGTCAACCAGGTGCCCGGCGGCATGATTTCCAACCTGGCCAACCAGCTCAAAGAGCAGGGCGCGCTGAACCGCATGAACGAAGTGCTGGCGGAGATCCCGCGAGTCCGTGAAGACCTCGGCTTCCCGCCGCTGGTGACCCCGACTTCGCAGATCGTTGGCACGCAGGCGTTCTTCAACGTACTGGCCGGCGAGCGCTACAAGACCATCACCAACGAGGTGAAGCTTTACCTGCAAGGCGGCTATGGCAAAGCGCCGGGCGTGGTCAGCGAACAACTGCGTCGCCAGGCCATCGGCAGCGAAGAGGTGATCGACGTGCGTCCGGCGGACCTGCTGAAGCCGGAAATGACCAAGCTGCGCGCTGATATCGGCGGCCTGGCCAAGTCGGAAGAAGACGTTTTGACCTTCGCCATGTTCCCGGATATCGGGCGCAAATTCCTCGAAGAACGCGAAGCCGGCACCCTGACCCCTGAAGTGCTGCTGCCGATTCCGGAAGCCGGCGCCGTGGCCTCGGCCAGCGGCGAAGGCGTACCGACCGAGTTCGTCATCGACGTGCACGGCGAGACCTACCGCGTCGACATCACCGGTGTGGGCGTCAAGGCCGAAGGCAAGCGTCACTTCTACCTGTCCATCGATGGCATGCCGGAAGAAGTGGTGTTCGAACCGCTCAACGAATTCGTCGGTGGCGGCGGCAGCAAGCGTAAACAGGCCTCTGCGCCGGGCCATATCAGCACCACCATGCCGGGCAACATCGTCGATGTCCTGGTCAAGGAAGGCGATACGGTCAAGGCCGGTCAGGCAGTGCTCATCACCGAAGCGATGAAGATGGAAACCGAAGTGCAATCGCCGATTGCCGGCAAGGTCACTGCCATCCACGTTGCCAAGGGCGACCGGGTCAACCCGGGCGAAATCCTGATCGAGATCGAGGGCTGATCAAGCCCTCGGCAGTAAACGGTTAACCTCATGGGGAGCGAATTGCTCCCCTTTTTTTCGATTGGCTATATGCATTTAAATGCAGAAAACCTCAAGAACTCTAAAAATATCTGCACTAAAATGCAGAAATATTACCTGTTAGGTCTCGGGATTTGCACTATATTGCAGATCAGTAGTATTCGCTGACAGAGGCCGCCGGAGGCGTTGGCTGAAGACATCTTCTTGCTGACGCGCAGCACGCCGGCACCGATTGGCAATCTGCGCATCAAGGAGTCGGCCGAGACGCTGGATACCGGCGCCCCGATGGGGTTCAGTTTCGAGGATGTCGTCAGTCGCGATCAGCGCTTTCTGAGTATGCCTACGAGCAGGGCGCGGCTATTGGTGGGGCTACGGGGGCGGGGGGCGGGGCGCCCAAGCTGCTGCTGACAGAAGGACGGAATGGGCAGCTCTATCCGGATGCGGTGCTGAATGACGAACATGCCGCCTGCCACTGGTTTGTGAAGTTTGCTCGTAACCAGGCGCTAGACAACGATCAGACGATCCTGCGTGCCGAATTCCTCTACTACAAGGCGCTGCAACGCCTTGGCATCGATACGGTAGCAACTGCCGAGCTGGACCTGAAAGAGGCTGATAAACCTAGCCTCTGGATGAAGCGCTTTGACCGTCGGATCGGTGCTTCCGGCGTTGAGCGATTGGCGGTCGAGTCGGTGTATTCGCTGGCGGGAGTGACCGAGCCAGGCAGCCGGATGGATCATCTGGAAGTTATCCAAGGGCTGGCCGCCCTGTGGATAAATGCCGGGCAGAAGGATCAGGTGCCTGATCTGGTGGCGGAATATATGCGCCGTGATCTGATCAACAAGATTCTCGGCAACTCCGACAACCACGGGCGCAACACGGCGATCATTCGTGGCGAGGATGCGCTGCGGCTGGCGCCGATCTATGACCTCGCGCCCATGGTGATGGACGCCGAAAGCATCACACGAACCACCAAATGGGCTTCGCCTGTGGAGCATATGGGAGAGGTCGGCTGGCGAGCGGCTTGTCAGTTGCTGGAACCGTTGGTGGATCCGCAACAGGCGTTCGAGCGCTTGCGCCAGGATGCTCGTGGTTTGCTGGCGCTGCCGGATCTGCTGGCGGAGTCGGGTTTGCCGAAGGCGGTCATTGATCATCCGCACATCGCTTTGAAAAACCTTGAACAACGCATGAAGGGCTGGGAGTTGCTATGACGGTTTCGATCGAAATTCGTGGGTTGCTGATCGAAGGCGTGCTGGAAGGTATTGCCGATGGGTCACTGGAGCTGGGCGCTGCGGTGCGCCGGCTGCGGGTCGAAGTCGCGAAGCTGCAGCAGACCCAGTTTGCCCGGATGTGCAAAATTTCCGTGCGCACCCTGATTCAGATCGAGCAGGGGGAAGGGAATCCGACATTGAATTCCCTGAACGCGGTATTCAGGCCGTTCGGTTTGCAGATGGGTGTCCAGAGGCGACCGAACCGGCTTCGGTGATCCGGACACCCTCATTACCGCTGATACCCCTTCCCGTAATGCCGCTCCAACCGCGCCTGCACCAGTTCCAGTGCAAACGACAGCAGCCAGTAAATCAGCGCCGCGGTGGTGAGCATTTCCAGATACCGGTAGCTGGAGCGTCCGTAGGACTGCGCCAGGAACATCACTTCCCACACGCCCATCACCGAAATCAGCGATGAATCCTTGAGCATCGAGATGAATTGGTTAGCCCCCGGCGGGATGATGGTGCGCATGGCTTGGGGCAGGGTGACGTGCCAGAAGATGGTCGCCGGCCGCATGCCCAACGCCAGTGCCGCCTGGCGCTGGCCCTGGGCGACGCCGAGGATGCCGGCGCGGAAGATTTCGCTCAGGTAGGCGCCGTAGTTCAGCGACAGGGCGATGATCCCCGCAGTGATCGCGCCCGGCACCAGGCCAATCTGCGGCAGGCCCAGGTAGAGCAGCATGATCTGGATCAGCAGCGGTGTGCCGCGGAAGAACGAGGTGTAGAAGCTGGCAATGCCCAGCAACACCGCGCTGTTCGACAGCCGCGCCAACGCGGCGGCGAAGCCCAGCACCACCGAGCAGACCATCGAACACAGGCAGAGGAACAGGGTCAGCGCGGCGCCTTGCAGGAAGCCGTTCGGGCCGAGTTTGAAACCGGCCAGATTGGGAAACTTCTCAAGGATGATCGAAAACTTCAGATCAAAACTCAGGAAGAAGCCCACGAACACCAGCAGCAGGACCAGCCAGGTCAGGTAGAGCCGGGCGCGAAAGCCCGGCAGCGGCAAGCCCGCGCGGGTTTCGGCGGGCTTTGGCGGCAGTTGTTGAGCACTCATTTACTGATGTCAGCGCCGATCCATTTCTGCGAAATGCGCGTCAGGGTGCCGTCCTGCTTCAGTTGCGCGAACACATCGCGGACCTTGGCATCCCATTCGGCGTCGCCTTTTTCGATGGCCACCGAGTTCGGCTCCTCATAGAGCGCGGCGCCGGCCAGCTTGAAGCGCTTGTCCTGATCCAGGCGTGGTTTGGCGGTGACCAGGTTGGTGAGGATGGCATCCAGGCGCACGCCGGCACCCAGGCCGAGGTCCTGGAAGGCGACGTTATCGGTGTCGTACGGGGCGATCTGCACCGCTTCGAAGGGGTACTCAAGCTTGGTGTCTTCGGCGCCTTCGATCACCAGGTTCTTGTTCAGGTAGCTCTCGTAGCTGGAGGCGCTGGTCAGGCCGACCTTCAGGCCGTCGAGGTCCTTGGCCGAGTGAATGCGTTCGTCCTTGGCGTTGACCACGATCACCGCCGGCGAGGCGTAGTACTCGACCGGGAAGGCGAACACTTCGGCTCGGGCCTTGCTCGGGGTCATGGAGCAGATGCAGATGTCGTAGCGGCCGCTCCAGCGTCCTGCGGCGATCACATCCCAGGACGGCGTTTCCAGGCGCAATTTCACACCCAGCTTGTCAGCCACGGCCTTGGCCACATCGACGTCGAAGCCGTCCAGCTGGTTCTGTTCATTGAGGAAGGAGAACGGCGGATAGCTTTCCATCAGCACGTTGACCAGCTCTTTGCGGGATTCCACACGGTCCAGGGTGGCACCGGCGAAGGCGTGGGTAGCAGTCAAGGCCAGCAGGCCCGCGCCTAGCAGAGAAGAAAGTTTCATAGGAATCACCGGAAAAAGTTGTAAGACAAAGCCTGTGAGGTATTAGATAGTTATAACAATAGCGGTACTAATACGTTTTATTTATATCTTTAGAAGCAGGTGTTATATGGGCGAAAAGGCGTTGGTCATTCTTGATGGCGGCATGGGCCGGGAGCTGCAGCGCCGCGGTGCGCCGTTCCGGCAACCAGAGTGGTCGGCACTCGCGTTGAGCGAGGCGCCGGAAGCGGTGGTGGCGGTGCATCGGGCCTATATCGAGGCGGGCGCTCAGGTCATCACCAGCAACAGTTATGCGGTGGTGCCTTTTCATATTGGCGAGGAGCGTTTCAAGGCCGAAGGCCGCGCCCTGGCCAGTACCGCCGGGCAGCTTGCCCGCGCTGCGGCGGATGCCGGCCCGCAAGCCGTACGGGTGGCCGGGTCGCTGCCGCCGTTGTTCGGCTCTTATCGCCCTGACCTGTATCAGGCTGAACGCGTTGGCGACGTGCTGACGCCGCTGGTCGAAGGCCTGGCTGACCATGTTGATCTGTGGCTGGCAGAGACCCAGAGCGCCATCGCTGAAGTGCAGGCGATCCGTGCCGGTCTTCCGCAAGACGGCAAGCCGTTCTGGGTGTCGTTCACGTTGCAGGACGAGGATGTCGATGAGGTGCCGCGTTTGCGCTCCGGCGAGCCGGTGGTCGATGCGGCCGAGGCCGTTGCGGCCTTGGGCGTGCAGACCCTGCTGTTCAACTGCAGCCAGCCCGAGGTGATCGGCGCCGCCATCGACGACGCCATCGCGACCTTCAAGCGCCTGGGCGTGGAGATTGCCGTCGGCGCCTACGCCAATGCTTTCCCGCCGCAGCCAAAGGACGCCACCGCCAACGATGGCCTGGACGAATTGCGCGAAGACCTCGATCCGCCCGGTTACCTGCACTGGACGCAGGACTGGCGCCAACGTGGCGCCAGCCTGCTGGGCGGATGCTGCGGGATTGGCCCGGAGCATATCGCCCTGTTGGCCCAGCGTTTGAAGTAACGCCTTACGACGTGGCGCGGCAGGCTTCCAGCGTTCTGAGTTGACCCTCGGGACGCTGGTTGTCTTCGCTCAGCCAGCGCTCGAAGCCGGCGGCAATCGCCGGCCACTCGTCATCCAGGATCGAATACCAAGCCGTGTCGCGGTTCTGGTCCTTGACCACCATGTGCTGACGGAACACCCCCTCGAAGCTGAACCCGAAGCGCTCCGCAGCCCGTCGCGAACGGGCGTTGGCGTTGTTGCACTTCCATTCCAGCCGGCGGTTGCCCAGTTCGAAGGACAGCTTGCCCAGCAGATAGACCGCTTCCGTGCCCTTGGGCGTGCGCTGCATTGCCGCGCCGAAGGCGATGTGGCCGATCTCGATGCGGCCGTGCGCCGGGACGATGGACATCAGGCTGAGAATGCCTTGCACTTGGCCGCTGGCCAGATCGACGACGCTGTAGAACAGCGGGTCGCGGCTGCTGGCGTTGTCTTCCAGCCAGCGGTCGAACGGCGCGCGCTCGCTGAACGGGCCATAGGGCAGGTAGTCCCACAGCAAGCCATCGGCACCCGGCCCCTGGAGCACTTGCCAGAGATCATCGCCGTGCCGGCGCGGGTCGAGTTTCTCCAGGCGGATGAAGCGGCCGGTCAATGGCTCCGGGTGCGGTTCCGTGGCGGGTTTCCAGTTCAGATTCGTACTCATGGGAAGGCTCCGTCTTACAGCGGCTTGCGGAACTGGATGAAGCCCGGACGCTCGGCGACCTGCTCGTACAGGGAAATGGCCGTGGCGTTGGTTTCGTGGGTCAGCCAATGCACCTTGGCGCAACCGGCTTCGCGGGCGACATCGTAGACGTGCTCGATCAACTCGCGGCCGACGCCCTTGCCGCGCTGGCTGCCGTCAACGTAGAGGTCCTGCAGGTAACAGGAGTTTTCCACAGACCAGTTGGAGCGGTGGTAGATGAAGTTGACCATGCCCACCGCCTTGCCATCGACCCAGGCCAGTGCCGAGTTGGTGGTTTCGGCCGGGTCGAGCAGGCGCTGCCAGGTCACTTGGCTGACGTCGTCGGGCAGGCGGGTTTCATAGAAATGCAGGTATGCCTGCCACAGTGGCAGCCAGGCAGCGTGATCGGCGGCGGTAACCGGACGGATCTGAACGGTAGACATGTGGCGCGTTCCTTCAAGGTTGCTGCATCAGCGCAGCGAGTTGGTTGTCCAGTGGGTCGGGGCTGGCGGCCAGGCCGTCGCGCACGCCGTCGTGGTCGAGGGTCGAACGGTTCTGGCTAAGCTTGCGGTTGCTCTGCAGGCGCGCGATGGGCACCGCGAAACCGACGATGGCCTTGAGCATGCCTTGCAGGTAATCGGCCGGGGCGTCGTCCACCGACCAGGGACGCTCGCGGCCCTGCTCATGGCGGTCGCTCAGGCGCCGGACGATATCCAGCAGCGGTTCGGCTTCATGGTAGACGCGGGGCGTGCCCCAGGCGTGCACCGCTGTGTAGTTCCAGGTCGGGACGGTCCGCGGGTCCTCGGCCTTGCTCGGGTAGAAGCCCGGGCTGACATAGGCGTCGGCGCCGGGAAACACCACCAGCACCTCGGCCCCGCGCTCCAGTTCCTGCCATTGCCGGTTGCCCCGGGCCAGGTGCCCGTACAGCGTGCCATTGGGGCCTTCATCGGGATTCAGCAGCAGCGGCACATGGCTGGCTTGCAGGCCCTGCTCGCCCTGGGTGATCAGTACCGCCAGGCGGGTGTTCTCAATGTGCTGGAGCTGGCGTTGCAAGTCGTCATCTTTGAAAGCGCTGGGTGAGAACATGGCAAAGTTTCCTTGGCGAATGGACTCATCCTATGCAGGCTATTGGTCTAGTGTAAGAGCCATTTAAAGCTAATTTCCTGGGTCCAATAACATGGTAGAGCCTTCCGTTACCTTGCCGTTCGATCCCACCGGGATCGTTCTTGACCGCCGCCAGGGCCTTAGCCGGCAGCTTTACCAGGCACTGCGCGCACGCGTGCTCGATGGACGCCTGGGCAGCGGCGCCCGGCTACCGGCCAGCCGCGACATGGCAGCGATTCTTGGTTTGTCGCGAAACAGCGTGGTGCGCGCCTACGACCAGCTATACGCCGAGGGCTTCATTGAAAGTCGGGTGGGTGACGGAACCTATGTCAGCCACCTGCCAAAGTTGTCCACAAAAGTATCCACAAGGTTATCCCGGGGTTTATCAACAGCCTTATCCACAATTTCGCCGGAAAATACTGGTGATTCGTCCAGTAAAGTTATCCACACGGATGCGCTTTTTCGCTTGGAAAATCATCATTTGCCCACGCCGCGCAGTGGTCCGCCGCGGGCTTTCCGGGTCGGTGTGCCAGCGTTCGACCTGTTCCCGTTCGAGGTCTGGGCCAAGTTGCAGGCGGGTTTCTGGCGAAATCCCGATGCGGCCGGTCTCGGTTACGGTGATCCGGCAGGTGAACCGATGCTTCGCGAACTGATAGCCGCTTATTTGCGTCGATCGAGGGGACTTTCCTGCACGCCTGAACAAATTGTGATCACCACCGGCGCACAGCAGGCCATCAGCCTTTGTGCACAGTTGCTGTTGGAGCCTGGGGCGGGGGTCGCTGTGGAAAACCCGGGCTATCGCGCCGCCGCCTGTGCCTTCGCCCTGACCGGCGCGACGATGCACGGCGTGGCTGTGGATAACGAAGGGCTCGACTGCACTGCGCTGGCGGCGTTGAGTGATTGCCGCCTGGCCTACGTCACGCCTTCACACCAATACCCCACGGGCGTGGTGATGAGCCTGGCCCGACGCCTGGAACTGCTGGCCTGGGCCGAGCGCAACGAGCGCTGGATTGTCGAGGACGACTACGACGGCGAATACCGCTACAGCGGCGCGCCATTGGCACCGCTGGCGGCGCTCGATCGTAGCGGGCGGGTGTTGTACGTCGGCACCTTCAGCAAGGTGGCTTTTCCGGCCCTGCGTCTGGGCTATCTGGTGCTGCCGCGGCAATTGGTGGAGCCGTTTTCCCGGTGTCGGGCGTTGATGGTGCGGCATTCGGAAGTCGGCACGCAGACGGTGATGGCGCAGTTCATGGCCCAAGGGCATTTCCAGCGGCACATCCGGCGCATGCGGCGGGCGGCGCTGAGCCGGCGTAATGCCTTGCAGGCCGGTTGGCCTGTGGATATTCCGGGCGTGGGCGGGTTGCCGGAAATGGTTGCGGGGCTGCACGTCAAAGTGGATGTGGATAACTTCGAACGGGAGCAGTGGCTGGTGGAGCGGGCGCTTGAGGCGGGTGTGGAGATCAATCCGCTGAGTGACTACTGGCTACCGGAGACGCCCGCGTCTGTGGATAAGAGCGCCGGGCTGGTGTTGGGGTTTGCGGCGGTGGGGGAGGCGGGGATTGCGCAGGCGTTGGGGGTGTTGAGGAGGGTCTGGAAGGGGTGAGCGTTTTTTGGGGCGCATCGCGAGCAAGCTCGCTCCTACAGGGGGCGAGCTTGCTCGGGATAATTACACTCAGGTCCCCGCTTTGATCTTGGTCCAGGCCCGCGTCCGTGCCCGCTCCGCGTCACGGCCCAGCGGCTGCAAGGTGTACAGCTTGGTCATCGCCTCCGCCGTCGGGTACAGGTTCGGGTTGTTGCGGATCGCCGGGGCGACCAGCTCGGTGGCGTCCTTGTTCGGATTCGGGTAGCCGACAAAGTCGCTGATCGGCGCAATCACCTTCGGTTGCAGGAGGTAGTTGATGAAGGTGTGGGCATCTTCCGGGTTGGCTGCGCCTTTGGGGATGGCCAGCATGTCGAACCAGATCGGCGCGCCTTCCTTCGGCAGGCGCATGTCCACCACTACGCCGTTTTTCGCTTCGATGGCGCGGTTGGCGGCCTGGGAGAAGCTGCCGGAGTAGCCCACCGCCACGCAGATGTCGCCGTTGGCGATGTCTGCCATGTATTTGGACGAGTGGAAATAGGTGATGGATGGACGAATCTTCATCATCAATTCTTCGGCTTTCTTGTAGTCCGCCGGTTTGCTGCTGTTAGGCGGCAAGCCCAGGTATTGCAGGGCCAGCGGCATGATTTCCGACGGCGAATCGAGCAGGGCCACGCCGCACTGCTTGAGTTTGGAGAGGTTCTCTTCCTTGAAGATCAGGTCCCAACTGTCCACCGGCGCATTTTCGCCCAGTGCCGCCTTGACCTTGGCCGGGTTGAAGCCGATCAGCACGGTGCCGTACATGTAGGGCACGGCGAACTTGTTGCCCGGGTCATTGGCCTCGATCAGCTTCATCAGCGCCGGGTCCAGGTGCTGCCAGTTTGGCAGCTTGCTGCGGTCCAGCGGCTGGAACACGCCGGCCTCGATCTGCTTGGCCAGGAACACGTTGGAGGGCACCACCACGTCATAGCCGGAGTTGCCGGTCAGCAACTTGGCTTCCAGCGCCTCGTTGGTGTCGAAGATGTCGTAGATCAGCTTGACCTGGGCGTCCTTCTGGAAGTCCGTCAGGGTTTGCGGGGTGATGTAGTCGAACCAGTTGTAGACCCGCAGGGTGCGTTGTTCGGCGACAGCCTGGAGGCTGCCGGCGAGCAAAGTGGTACAGAGCAGGGGGGCGAGCAGTCGTTTTAATCGAGTCATGCTTGGGCTTCCTGTTGGGCGCGTTCGAAACCTTCGAGAACGTTCACGGCGTTGATGCCGATTTCTTCCACCGCATAGCCGCCTTCCATGACGAACAGGGTCGGCTTGCCAAGACGGGCGATGCGCTCGCCCATTTGCAGGTAATCAGGGCTGTCGAGCTTGAACTGGGAGATCGGGTCGTCCTTGAAGGTGTCCACGCCGAGGGAAATCACCAGCACGTCCGGCGCGTAGGCGTCGATGCGTTGGCAGGCCTGCTCGAGCGCGTTGTTCCAGGTGGCCCAGTCGCTGCCGGCGGGCAGAGGGTAGTTGATGTTGTAGCCCAGGCCGTCGCCTTCGCCGTGTTCGTCGGCATAACCGAGGAAGAACGGGAATTCGGCCTGCGGGTCGCCGTGGATCGAGGCGAAGAACACGTCGCTGCGGTCGTAGAAGATTTCCTGGGTGCCGTTGCCGTGGTGGTAGTCGACATCGAGGATCGCCACTTTGCCGTGGCCTTGGTCGAGGAACGCCTGGGCGGCGATGGCCGCGTTGTTCAGGTAGCAATAGCCGCCCATGACGTCGCTGGCGGCGTGGTGTCCTGGCGGACGGCAAAGAGCGAAGGCACTGTGGGCGCCGGCCTGCACCGCGGCCTGGGCGGTGAGCGCCACTTGCGCGGCGCTGTAGGCTGCTTGCCAGGTGCCGGCGGTGATCGGCGCGCCGGCGTCGAAGCTGTAGTAGCCCAGTTCGCCCAGCAGGCTGGTCGGTTTGACCCGGCGCAAGGTGCGCGCCGGCCAGGTGAATGGCAGCAGGTCGCCGTCGCGGTTCAGCTCGGCCCAGCGGGCCCAGGCCCCTTCGAAGAAGTTCAGATAGCCGGCGTCGTGCACCCGCAGCAACGGTTCACGGCCAAAATCGCGCGGGCCGCTGATGGGCCCGAGGTTACGGGTCTTGACCCGCTCCAGTACGTGGTCGGCCCGCGACGGCATTTCGAAGCAGGGCATCAGTTGCCCGTCGATCAGCTCGCAGCGGCCGTGGTGCAGGCGGTGGTCATCGGAATAGATCGTCAGCATGTTGTTGTTCTCCGGTCACTGGCGTATCGGTCCATTGTTGATGGCGGCCCGGTGAAGCAGAACGGCGCAAACGGCCAAAAGGGGATCGATATGGCCACGACGAGTGTCCGGATTTGGCCCCTGGATGGTGCACGCCTTGACGCTATGAGCTCAGGTCTTGAAATGGCTCGGGGCCACGCCGCTCCAGCGCATGAACGCGTGGCGGAAGCTGGCGGTCTCGCTGAAGCCCAGTTCCTCGGCGATCCGGTAGATCGGTATGTTCCCCTCGCCGAGCAATTGCTTGGCCCGCTCGAAGCGTAGTTCGTCCAGCAATTGTTGATAGCTGCTGCCCATTTCACTCAAGTGCCGGCGCAAGGTTCGCGATGAGCAGTTCATCTGCCGCGCCAGTCCTTCCAGGCCGGGGGCGGCGTCCAGTTGCCGGGCCAGCAGTTCACGGATGCGCCCGAGCCAGGCCTGGCGACCGGTGAATTCCAGATTCAACTGGCGGCAACGTTCGCTCATGGCCCGGTGGGTCACCTGGTCGGCCAGCGGCAGGGGATGTTCCAGCCAACGGCGGTCGAAGGCGAACGCGTTGTCGTCGGCCTCGAAGCGTAGTGGGCAGGTGAAGGGGTTGCTGTAGAGCGGATGGTAATCGGGCGTCGGGTGGGCGAAGCGTGCACCGAGCAGGGGCAGCGGCTGGCCCAGCAGGTCATCGCAGATGATTTTCAGCGAGGTCAGGCAGAACTCGGCGTTGAAGGCGGCCAGTTGCGGTTCTTCGCGGTAGCCGCTGGCGCTGAACCAGATGCGCTCGCCGTCCTCCATCAGGCGCAACTGGAAAAGTGTTCCCAGAAGCGCGGGATAACGCAGCGCCAGACGTAACGCGTCACCTAAGGTGGCACTGGAGAGCAGGGCATAGCCGAGCATGCCGTAGGACGAAATGTGCATGCGCCGGCCCAGTTCCAGGCCGATTTCCCGGCGCCGGGCCACCGCGTTGGCGCACACCAGCATCTCCTGGCGGGTGGTGATGCGCGGGTCGGCGCGCCCCAGGTCCGCCGGGCTGATGCCGCTGCCCTTGAGCAACGAATCGTCGTCCAGGCCCTGGCTCTGGAAGGCCTGGAGCACCAGGGAAACCGCGTTCAGGGTGGTCAGGTGTGAGTGCAGCATGCGGGGTGTCCGGCTATTGGGCTGATCGGTGAGCGAGCAAATTGTGTGCCTTTAGCGCAGCTCACCGGCCAGATCCACTTCCACCAGACGGCGCACTTCGTCCACCGGCAGCCCGGCACCGAGCAGCAACTGCAACTTGCCGAACGCCGCTTCGCGGGTCATGCCGCCGCCCGACAACACGCCAGCCTGGCGCAATTTGCTGCCGGCTTCGTAGATATCCAGCTCCACCCCGCCTTCATGGCACTGGCTGACCGCGACCACCACCACGCCGCTGGCGTGGGCCTCGCCGAGGGCGGCGAGAAAGTCCGGGTTATCGCCCGGCCCGGTGCCGCTGCCGAAACATTCGAGGATCACGCCGCGGGCACCCGTGTTGATCACCGCCCTCAGCACGTGCGCGGAAAAGCCCGGCACCAGCGGCAAGACGGCGACATTCGCCACTTGTTTCGGCTGGCGGTAATCCAGGGCGGCGGGCACGGCGGGCGATGAGGTCGCGGTGCTATTGCGTTTGAGGGTGACGAAGGGATGCCGGCCAAAACTGCGGACCTTGGCGGTACGGCTGGGCGCCAGCAGCTCGCCGTGAAAATAGAGCTGTACGCCGGGTGCCTGGCCGTCGGTCAGGGCTTGCAGTGCGCCGGTGAGGTTTTCCCAGGCATCGCTGTCGTCTACGCCCGCCGGCAGCATGGAGCCGGTGAACAGTACCGGTGCGTCCAGCCCGAGCAGTTGAAAGCTCATCGCCGCAGCGCTGTAGGCCAGGGTATCGGTGCCATGCAGGACCAGCACCGCATCGGAGCCAGAATCGATCGCTTCGATGATCGCCGTGCGCAGGCGCAGCCAGTACTGCGGGGTCATGTTGGCGCTGTCGATCAGCGGCGTCATTTCGCGGAAACGCCAGGGTGCGAGGCGACCCGATCCGCTCAGTTGCGCGCGCATGCGCTGCTCGAAGCCGGAGGCGGGGGTCAGGCCGTGGGCACCGGCCTGCATGCCGATGGTGCCACCGGTATACAGCACCATGATGCTGCGGGCGGGTCGTGCGGACGCCGAAGTCATGCGCCATTCTCCATGGTCGGTCTTGTTCGTGGCGGGGAACAGTACGACATCCGGTGGAGAGCTGTCAGGCGGATTGAAGGGAGGGGGCTTTCGCCAGAATAAAAAAAAGGGCCCGGGGTTTAGCCCTGGGCCCTCAAAAGGTGAGAGGTGTCTAGTCCCTCGACCTGGTGAGACGGTTTGTTGCGCGGGTTACGCCTTCAGCGGAACCAGACGCGGAGCAATCATATTTTCCGGACGCAGGATGTCGTTGAGCATCGCTTCGTCCAGCAGGCCTTCTTCGCGCACCAGTTCCAGCACGCCACGGCCACTTTCCAGGGCGATGCGGGCGATACGGGTGGCGTTTTCGTAGCCGATGTAAGGGTTCAGGGCGGTGACCAGGCCGATCGAGTGTTCGACCAGTTCACGGCAGCGCTGTTCGTTGGCGGTGATGCCGACGATGCAGTGCTCACGCAGCATGTCCATGGCGCGCTGCAGCAGGCGGATCGAGTCGAAGATCTTGTAGGCGATCAGCGGTTCCATCACGTTCAGTTGCAGTTGACCGCCTTCGGCAGCGATGGTCAGGGCCAGGTCGTTGCCCATGATGGCGAAGGCGACTTGGTTGACGGCTTCCGGGATAACCGGGTTGACCTTGCCTGGCATGATCGAGCTGCCTGGCTGGCGAGCCGGCAGGTTGATCTCGTTGATGCCGGTGCGTGGGCCGCTGGACAGCAGGCGCAGGTCGTTGCAGATCTTCGACAGCTTGACTGCGGTACGCTTGAGCATGCCGGAGAACAGGACGAAGGCGCCCATGTCCGAAGTGGCTTCGATCAGGTCGGCGGCGGGTACCAGCGGCTGGCCGCTGATGGTTGCCAGGCGCTGAACGGCCAGGGCCTGGTAGCCCGGGTCGGCGTTGATGCCGGTACCGATGGCGGTACCGCCCAGGTTCACTTCGGTCAGCACTTCTGGTGCCAGGGTGCGCAGGCGGTTCAGGTCTTCGGTCAGGGTGGTGGCGAAGGCACGGAATTCCTGACCCAGGGTCATCGGTACGGCGTCCTGCAGTTGGGTACGACCCATCTTCAGTACGTGGCTGAATTCTTGACCCTTGGCAGCGAACGCCTGGATCAGGCTGTCGAGGCTGGCCAGCAGCGCGTCGTGGCCCAGCAGCAGACCCAGGCGGATCGCGGTCGGGTAGGCGTCGTTGGTCGACTGCGCCATGTTCACGTCGTTGTTCGGGTGCAGGTATTTGTACTCGCCTTTCTGGTGGCCCATGGCCTCCAGCGCGATGTTGGCGATGACTTCGTTGGCGTTCATGTTGGTGGAAGTACCAGCACCGCCTTGAATCATGTCCACGATGAACTGCTCGTGGTAGTCGCCACGGATCAGGCGGGCGCAGGCCTCGCTGATGGCGGCATGTTTGGCATCGCTCAGATGACCCAGCTCACGGTTGGCGTCGGCTGCGGCTTGCTTGACCATGGCCAGGCCCACGACCAGCTTCGGATAGTGCGACAGCGGAACACCGGAGAGGTGGAAGTTGTTGGCAGCGCGCAGGGTCTGGATGCCGTAGTAGGCATCAGCAGGGACTTCCAGGGTACCAAGCAGGTCTTTCTCGACGCGGAACGATGCAGCAGCGGACATGATGGATATCATCTCGAATTAACCCGGCACATGCCGGAATGGCGCTAATCGTAGGAGCGGAAGCTGTTTTGCGGCCAATGCTGTTGCACGCTAACCTATGCACAAACGGCATAACGTCTGATGTGACGTTCTTCCTGGTTCGAGCGTGTGCCATTTTGGTGCGCGGTTTGGAGAGTTTTGATGAACGTTGAAAGCAAGTGGCTGGAAGACTTCAGTGCCCTGGCCGCCACCCGCAGTTTTTCCCAGGCCGCTGAGCGCCGCTTTGTCACGCAGCCGGCGTTCAGCCGCCGTATTCGCAGCCTGGAGGCGGCGCTGGGTCTGACGTTGGTCAACCGCTCGCGCACGCCGATCGAGCTGACGGCTGCCGGGCAGTTGTTTCTCGTCACCGCCCGCACTGTTGTGGACCAGTTGAGCGAAGTTCTCCGCCATTTGCACCACCTTGAAGGCGGGCAGGGCGAGGTGATCCAGGTGTCTGCGGCGCATTCCCTGGCGCTCGGATTTTTCCCGCGCTGGATCGCCCAGTTGCGCAATGACGGGCTGAACATTGCGACCCGCCTGGTGGCCACCAACGTCGGCGATGCTGTCCATGCCCTGCGCGAGGGCGGTTGTGACCTGATGCTGGCGTTCTACGACCCCGACGCGGCCTTGCAGATGGATGCGGAAATTTTCCCTTCGCTGCACTTGGGCAACACCGAGATGCTGCCGGTGTGTGCGGCGGGCCCGGACGGCAAGCCGCTGTTCGATCTCGAAGGCGAGGCCAGCGTGCCGCTGCTGGCGTACAGCGCCGGGGCGTTTCTCGGCCGCTCGGTGAACCTGCTGTTGCGCCAGCGCAACCTGCGCTTTACCACCATCTATGAAACCGCGATGGCCGACAGCCTCAAGGGCATGGCGCTGGAAGGCCTGGGCATCGCCTGGGTGCCGAGCCTGTCGGCGCGGGCGGAGCTGGAGCGTGGCGAACTGGTGATCTGTGGCGGGCCCCAGTGGCATGTGCCACTGGAGATACGTCTTTATCGCTGCGCGCTGGTGCGCAAGGCCAATGTGCGGCTGCTCTGGCGCAAGCTTGAGTCCGGCACGCAAGAGCAGCCTTGAACCGTCATCAGCGCAGCCGTTTCAGGTAATTGGCGATGTTCTCCCGGTTCTCATCGGAGTAGCGATAACAGTTCGAGCGAAGGCCAAATCGGTTGGGGAACATATAGGTTTCGCAGAACCAGCCATTGAAGCTGACATAGGACTGCTCGTGGGTGGCGCTCAGCGTATGGCCCAGTTCATGCCCCACCGTGGCGTAGGTGCCCAGCGAGGCAATCGCGGAATGGCCCGTCTGGTAGGCCATGCCAAAAATGCTGTCGTTGCCATGGCGTTCCAGTTCATTGCGGGTCAGCAGCAGGTACTTGTTGTCGGTGACGTCTTCCGGGCTGGGCTGTTGGCGCCGCCAGACCGAGGCAGCGTCGGCCCATTCCGACAGCGTGGCGGAGGCGTCCAGCCCTTGGTACGTGATGTCGGTCAGGCCGGGAATACGCCGCGTGAAGCGCAGGGCGACCGGGAGGCGAGCGATCAGGCGTATCTCGTCCATCCAGGCCTCGAAGTAGTCTTTTTGTAGCTGTTCGTCTGAAAGTTCAGACAGCTCATCGTGGGGAAAGACCCAGATCGTCAGCGTTGGGGTGGCTTCGGCACTGGCGAGCGGCGCGTTGAGCGTCAGGGTGATTGCCAGTGGCAGGGCGGGAAACAGCGAGTTGTGCATGAGGTCATCCGTGACGTTGATGTGCGGTGACCCACCGTACCGCCAGCCTCCGGGGCCAGAGCATCTGGAAGCCCAGCAGCGGGGCAATGGCCGGACATCGCGACAGGGCTGGGCGCTTTGCTCCTCATTGCGCTATAATCCCGCGCCTTCGACCAGTCGGTCGATTCAGAATCCGTATGACGAGCCACGCCGGTCTTCCCGCGTGGCTCGTTGCTTTTGGTGCGTCGGAAGACGCTTACAGGAGAGGCTCGACGATGAGTGCACTGGTTGGCGTGATCATGGGCTCCAAGTCCGATTGGTCCACCCTTAGCCACACCGCCGATATGCTGGAAAAACTCGGCATTCCCTACGAAGTGAAGGTGGTTTCCGCCCACCGCACTCCGGACCTGCTGTTCCAGTACGCTGAAGAGGCCGAAGGCCGTGGCATCGAGGTGATCATCGCCGGAGCGGGTGGCGCTGCCCACTTGCCAGGCATGTGCGCCGCCAAGACTCACCTGCCCGTGCTGGGCGTACCGGTGCAGTCGTCGATGCTGTCCGGTGTCGATTCGCTGCTGTCGATCGTTCAGATGCCCGCCGGCATTCCGGTGGCGACCCTGGCAATCGGCAAGGCTGGCGCGATCAACGCAGCACTGCTCTCGGCGAGCATCCTGGGGGCCAAGCACCCGCAGTTCCACGCCGTGCTCAAGCAGTTCCGCGCAGAACAGACAGACAGCGTTCTGGACAACCCAGATCCACGCCAGGCCTGAGGTCACACGCATGAAAATCGGTGTAATCGGTGGCGGCCAGCTCGGCCGCATGCTGGCTCTGGCGGGCACTCCGCTGGGCATGAACTTCGCCTTCCTCGACCCGGCGCCAGACGCCTGCGCCGCGCCACTGGGCGAGCACCTGCGTGCCGACTACGGCGACCAGGATCATCTGCGCCAACTGGCCGATGAAGTCGATCTGGTGACCTTCGAGTTCGAAAGCGTTCCGGCCGAGACCGTGGCGTTCCTGTCGCAATTCGTGCCGGTCTACCCGAGCGCCGAAGCCCTGCGCATCGCTCGCGACCGCTGGTTCGAGAAGAGCATGTTCAAGGACCTGGGCATCCCGACCCCGGCCTTCGCCGATATCCAGTCGCAAGCCGACCTGGAAAACGCCGTGGCCAGCATCGGTCTGCCAGCCGTATTGAAAACCCGCACCCTGGGTTACGACGGCAAGGGCCAGAAAGTGCTGCGCACGCCAGCCGACGTGATCGGCACGTTCGCCGAGCTGGGCAGCGTGCCGTGCCTGCTGGAAGGTTTCGTACCGTTCACCGGTGAAGTTTCGCTGGTCGCCGTGCGTGCACGGGATGGCGAAACCCGCTTCTACCCGCTGGTCCACAACACCCACGAAAGCGGCATCCTGCGCCTGTCGGTGGCCAGCAGCGATCACCCGCTGCAGTCCCTGGCCGAAGACTATGCGAGCCGCGTGCTTGAGCAGCTCGATTACGTCGGCGTTCTGGCCTTCGAATTCTTTGAAGTCGATGGCGGCCTGAAAGCCAACGAAATCGCGCCGCGGGTCCACAACTCCGGGCACTGGACCATCGAAGGCGCCGAGTGCAGCCAGTTCGAGAACCACTTGCGTGCCGTTGCCGGCCTGCCGCTGGGCCCGACCGGCAAGGTCGGCGAAAGCGCCATGCTCAACTTCATCGGCGAAGTGCCGTCTGTGGATAAAGTGGTTGCCATTGACGACTGCCACCTGCACCACTACGGCAAGGCGTTCAAGGTCGGACGCAAGGTCGGCCACGCCACCCTGCGCTGCGCCGACATGGCCACCCTGGAGCAGAAGATCCAGCAGGTCGAAGCGCTGATCGCGGGTTGAACTGAACCTCTCCGTTCGGCACCCCTCTGATGGCAGGACGCCAAAGCGCTGACTAGGCTTTGGCAGTGCACTCACATCAGAGGGAATGCCATGGGAATCATCGGAACCATCTTCATCGGCCTCATCGTTGGCTTGCTGGCGCGCTTTCTCAAGCCCGGCGACGACAGCATGGGCTGGATCATGACCATCCTCCTCGGTATCGCCGGCTCGTTGGCCGCGACCTACGGTGGCCAGGCGCTGGGGATTTACCAGGCAGGCCAGGCGGCCGGTTTCCTGGGGGCACTGGTGGGCGCGATCATTCTTCTGGTGATCTACGGATTCATCAAAAAAAGCTGATGGCGGGATAGAATGCTCGGCAACTTCTCCGACGGTTGCCGAGCATTTTTCATGCGTGCGTTATTCCTCATTCCGCTGCTGCTGTGCAGCACTCTCGCCCGGGCCGAACTGCCTGAAACCGATTGGCTGGAACTGATGCCGAAGTCGGATCAGAAAGCGCTGGAAGAGATGCCAGAAATCGACCACGACTCACCTGAAGCTCAAGGCACCTTCACCGATAAAGGTGGCTTGAAGCAGAGCAAGGGCCTGCCCGCGGTGATGTACTCGACGAAGACCGTCGCGGCGATGAACGGCAAGTCGATCCGTATTGGCGGTTACCCGGTGCCGCTGGAGTCCGATGCCAAGGGCAACAGCACGCTGTTCTTCCTCGTCCCCTATCCGGGCGCCTGCATCCATGTCCCGCCGCCGCCACCGAATCAATTGGTGCTGGTGCGCTATCCCAAGGGCGTGAAGCTGGACGACATCTACACCCCGCTGTGGGTCAGCGGCACCTTGAAAGTCGAAAAGGTCAACAATGACCTGGCCGACGCCGCCTACGCCATGGACGCCGGAAAGGTACGCGTGGTGGAGGACGCGGACCTGTAAGACACGGGTCCGCGGGTTGTCAGAGAGTTTCGCTGGCGATGCTCAGACCCAGGGTATGGCTGGCGCCGGGTGCCAGTTCCACCAGATCGTCCCAGACGTTCGCGGTCTCGATGCAGAGCATGCGCTGCCAGCCGTCGTCGGCCATGTCCGCGAGCTGCGCGGCGCGCTCGGTCCACGGGTTCCAGATCACCGCCGAGCGCGAGCCGGAGCAGCTCAGGCGGATACGCCGGTTCCACGCCGGATCGACGATGCTCAGAAGGGAAGGGGTGTTGAGGTAGATACGGTCTGTCTCGCCGCTGAAGGTCAGGTCCGCAGGTTGGCTGCGTTGCTCCCAGTCGGCCAGGGTCTCGATGTAGCTCAGACCATTCACACCTTCCACCCGGACCGAACGCACATCGCTGACGGCGAAATAACTGTGCAGCGCCTGGCTGAGGGTGACGTGGTCGTTGCCCAGGTTGGTGCTGGTAAGGTTCAGCGTCAGTTGCTCATCCATCACGATGGACAGGGTGAGTTCGACCTGATGGGGCCAGCCGGGCAGGTCGCCCTGGCTTTCCGGCAGGGTGAACGCCAGTTGCACGCTGTCGCCGCTGCTGTCGATGCCAAGCAATTGCCAGTCGCGCCCGCGTGCCAGGCCGTGGGCCGGCGCATCGCTGCCGTTGAACTGGTTGCGGACCGCTTCGGGATTGCGCTGCAGGTTGCCGAACCACGGCCAGCACACCGGCACGCCAGCGCGCACCGACTTGCCGCGCGTGAACAGGGCCTGATCGCTGAGCCAGAGCAGAGGCGGTTCGCCCAGACGCTGATAACTCAGCACCTGCGCGCCCTGCTGGGCCACCAGCAGCTCGGCGCTGTCGCTGGTGATGCGCCAGCAATTGAGTTCGCCGTGTTGTTCCGATTCGACCTTGGGTGTGGACATGCGCTGATCTCGTTGAGGTGCCGTAAGGTCTTTGACCTTTCACAGATCGACGAGTTTACCGCGCACCCGGGTCAGCGACGAGGTGGGACCGAACGGGTGCGGCCGCTGCCGTCGATGGCGACGAACACGAAGACCGCCTCGGTGACCTTGCGCCATTCGCTGGACAGCGGATCATCGCTCCACACTTCGACCATCATCTGGATCGAGCTGCGGCCGATTTCCAGGGTCTGGGTATAGAAGGACAATTGCGCACCAACGGCAACCGGCACCAGGAATGCCATGCGGTCGATGGCGACGGTAGCGACGCGACCGCCGGCGACGCGGCTGGCCATGGCCGTGCCGGCGAGGTCCATCTGGGCTACCAGCCAGCCGCCGAAAATATCGCCGAAACCGTTGGTTTCCCGCGGGAGTGCGGTGATCTGCAAGGCCAGGTCGCCTTGCGGGATGGGATCTTCTTGTTCGAGTTCAATCATGCCGGGGGTGCCTCTGACCCGTGTCGCTTCGTTGGTTGACGCAGTATCGGATGCCGCGAAAAACGATTCAGCAGACTCATACCACGCTGCTTACGCTTCGAAGGGCGGCGAAGGGAAACTCTGCGAAACCGACCAAGCATACTTGGCAGCGTTTTCGCACAATATCCCACCTTGGGCGCAACCTGTTTCTACGAGGGGCCAGTATATAGAGCCTCGCAAGCACCGACGACCATGCGGTCACCATTATCTGCGGGGAATATGTAGATCTGTGTCGCTTTCGGACAATTTGTTATCGTGCTGAGTTCATTTCAGGCCTGTTACAACCGTGCTATCAGGTCTGAACCGCCAATAAGAGAAGCCTCAATGACCTCCGTGCCCTCCAGTATCGAGCAGCCCGCCCGGCCGCTGACCCGCAGTGACTACAAGACCCTGTCGCTTTCCGCCCTGGGCGGTGCGCTGGAATTCTACGACTTCATCATCTTCGTGTTCTTCGCCACGGTGGTCGGCAAGTTGTTCTTCCCACCGGACATGCCCGAATGGCTGCGCCTGATGCAGACCTTCGGCATCTTCGCCGCGGGCTATCTGGCGCGGCCGCTGGGCGGCATCGTCATGGCCCACTTCGGCGACCTGCTCGGGCGCAAGAAGATGTTCACCCTGAGCATCTTCCTGATGGCGGTGCCGACCCTGATCATGGGCCTGCTGCCAACCTACGCGCAGATCGGCATGGCGGCGCCCATTCTGCTGTTGCTGATGCGGGTGATTCAGGGCGCGGCGATTGGTGGTGAAGTCCCCGGCGCCTGGGTGTTCGTCTCCGAGCATGTGCCGGCGCGCAATACCGGTTTCGCCTGCGGCACCCTGACGGCCGGCCTGACGGCGGGCATCCTGCTTGGCTCGCTGGTCGCCACGCTCATCAACACCGTCTACACCCCGACGGAAGTGGCCGATTACGCTTGGCGGATCCCGTTCCTGCTCGGCGGCGTGTTCGGCCTGTTCTCGGTGTACCTGCGCCGTTGGCTGCACGAAACCCCGGTGTTCGCCGAACTTCAGCAGCGCAAGGCGCTGGCCGAGGAAGTGCCGCTGCGCGCGGTGCTGCGTGACCACCGCGGAGCCATCGTGCTGTCGATGCTGCTGACCTGGCTGCTGTCGGCCGGCATCATCGTCGTGATTCTTATGACCCCAACCATCCTGCAGACCGTCTACGGCTTCACCCCGACCGTGGCCTTGCAGGCCAACAGCCTGGCGATCGTCTTCCTGACCCTCGGCTGTATCGGCGCCGGCAAGCTGGTCGACCGTTTCGGCGCGGGCCGCATCTTCGTCGCGGGGAGCCTGGCCTTGTTGATCACCTCGTGGACCTTCTACCACACCCTCGCCGACCACAAAGACCTGCTGTTCCCGATGTACGCCCTGACCGGCTTGTGCGTAGGCATCGTCGGTGCGGTGCCGTTCGTAATGGTCCGCGCCTTCCCGCCGGTGGTGCGCTTCAGCGGCCTATCGTTTTCCTACAACGTCGCCTACGCCATCTTCGGCGGCCTGACCCCGATGGCCGTGACCGCGCTGCTCAAGTTCAGCCCCATGGCCCCGGCGCTGTATGTCGCCGGTATCTGCACCATTGGTCTGCTGGTCGGGCTTTATTTGTTGGCAACCAAGCGCTGAACCCCCTCTAGCTCGCCCTTCGCAACATTCTGAAAAGGCCATCACCCGATTGGGGTGATGGCCTTTCATCTAATTGTCACAATCGATTCATAGAGTAGTCACACGGCCTGCAGATACTTGGGCCCGATCCATCTCACCCCCGAATTCCTGCTAGGAGCAAGGCATGAAACTGAAGCGTTTGATGGCGGCCCTGACCTTTGTCGCCGCTGGCGTTGCCACCGCCAATGCGGTTGCCGCTGTTGACCCAGCTATTCCGACCTACACCAAGACCACCGGTGTGTCGGGCAACCTCTCCAGCGTTGGTTCCGATACCCTCGCCAACCTGATGACGCTGTGGGCCGAGGCGTACAAGAAGGAATATCCGAACGTAAACATTCAGATTCAGGCCGCCGGCTCCTCCACCGCGCCACCCGCGCTGACCGAAGGCACCGCTAACCTGGGCCCGATGAGCCGCAAGATGAAGGACGTCGAGCTGCAGGCTTTCGAGCAGAAGTACGGCTACAAGCCGACCGCTATCCCGGTCGCCGTTGACGCCCTGGCTGTGTTCGTCCACAAGGACAACCCGATCAAAGGCCTGACCATGGCTCAGGTTGACGCGATCTTCTCGTCGACCCGTCTGTGCGGCGGCAAAGCCGACGTCAAAACCTGGGGCGACCTGGGCGTGACCGGTGACCTAGCCAACAAGCCAGTTCAGCTGTTCGGCCGTAACTCGGTATCCGGCACCTACGGCTACTTCAAGGAAGAAGCCCTGTGCAAAGGCGACTTCAAGCCGAACGTCAACGAACAACCAGGCTCCGCTTCGGTCGTTCAGTCGATCAGCTCCTCGCTGAACGGCATCGGTTACTCGGGTATCGGCTACAAGACCGCTAGCGTCAAGACCGTCGCCCTGGCCAAGAAAGAAGGCGGCGAGTTCGTTGAAGACAACGAAGCCAATGCCCTGAACGGCACCTACCCGCTGTCCCGCTTCCTGTACGTCTACGTCAACAAGGCCCCGAACAAGCCTCTGGCCCCGCTGGAAGCCGAGTTCGTGAAGCTGGTTCTGTCCCAGGCAGGCCAGCAGGTCGTGGTGAAAGACGGCTACATCCCGCTGCCAGCCAAAGTGGCTGAGAAAGCCTTGGCTGACCTCGGTCTGAGCCAGACCGCGGGCGTCGCGAAGAACTGAGTGTGACTCAGGCAGGGTTCGGAGGATGCCGAGCCCTGCCGCAAATTGTCAGTCCGCTGCCAGGACCTCTGCGCGGCGGGCTTTTTTGCGTCACTGCACTGTAATGTTTTTGTCATACGGGACCGCTAGGGTGTGCGCATGAATGATCTGGCCAACTCCACCATGACCCAAAATTCTCCCCCCGTGCGGATTGATTTCAATACGCCCGAGTTGCAACGCAAACGTCGCCTGCGCGCCTTCAAGGATCGCCTCACCCGCTGGTATGTCCTGGTGGGCGGGCTTGCCGTGCTGGCGGCAATCACCCTGATTTTCTTCTATCTGGCCTACGTGGTCGTGCCGCTGTTCCAGGGTGCGACGCTGACCAGCAAGAAAGCGCTGGAGCCGACCTGGCTGCAACAGGACGCCGGCAAACCGCTGATGATCGCCCTGGAAGAGCAGAACCTGGTGGGGATGCGTGTCTCCGACAAGGGCCAGGCGCTGTTCTTCGACACCAAGACCGGTGCCGAGCTCAAACGCGTCGACCTGCCACTGCCGGCAGGCGTGCAGGTGACCTCGATCGGTTCCGACCAGCCGGGCAGCCCGCTGATCGTGCTGGGCCTGTCCAATGGTCAGGTGATGGTCTTCAGCCACAGCTACAAGATCACCTACCCGGACAACAAGAAAACCATCACCCCTGCCGTCGACTTCCCGTATGGCCAGGAGCCTGTCGCGCTGGACGACCAGGGCCGTGCCGTTGAACACGTGAGCCTGAACCACAACGGCGACACGCTGTTGCTGGCCGGTTCCGCAGGCGCTCACCTGCAGGTGCTGTCGCTCAGCCGTACAGAAAACATGATGACGGGCGAAGTCACCAGCGAGCAGAGCCGTATCGAGCTGCCGCAGATGACCGAGCCGGTGAAGGCGATCTTCATCGATCCACGCCAGCAGTGGCTCTACGTCATTAATGGTCGCGCTCAGGCCGACGTGTTCAGCCTGCGTGAGAAGAGCCTCAACGGTCGCTACAAGCTGCTTGAAGACGGTAATGCCGAAATCACCGCCAGCACCCAGTTGGTCGGTGGTATCTCGCTGATTCTCGGAGACTCCAAAGGCGGTCTGAGCCAGTGGTTCATGGCGCGCGATCCAGACGGCGAGCAGCGTTTCAAACGCATCCGCGACTTCAAGATGGACAACGCGCCGATCGTGCAGATCGACGCCGAAGAGCGCCGCAAGGGCTTCATCGCCCTGGACGCCAACGGCAAGCTGGGTGTGTTCCACAGCACCGCGCACCGCACCCTGCTGGTCGAGCCGGCCGCTGAAGGCGCTGGCGTGCTGGCACTGTCGCCGCGGGCCAACCGCGTGATCATCGAAGAAGGTGGCAAGCTGCTGCCGCTGACCTTGAAGAACCCGCACCCGGAAGTTTCCTGGAGCGCGCTGTGGAGCAAGGTCTGGTACGAGAACTACGACGAGCCGAAGTATGTCTGGCAGTCGACCGCCTCGAACACCGACTTCGAACCCAAGCTGAGCCTCTCGCCGCTGACCTTCGGTACGCTCAAGGCCGCGTTCTACGCGATGATCCTGGCTGCACCGCTGGCCATCGCCGCAGCGATCTACACCGCCTACTTCATGGCACCGGGCATGCGCCGCAAGGTCAAGCCGGTGATCGAGTTGATGGAGGCGATGCCGACGGTGATTCTCGGCTTCTTCGCGGGTCTGTTCCTCGCGCCGTACCTTGAAGGCCACTTGCCGGGCGTGTTCAGTCTGCTGATGCTGCTGCCGCTGGGTATCCTGGTCGCCGGCTTCTCCTGGAGCCGCCTGCCCGAGTCGATCCGCCTGCGAGTACCGGACGGTTGGGAAGCTGCCATCCTGATCCCGGTAATCCTCTTCACCGGCTGGTTCGCCCTGTACATGAGTCCGTTCCTGGAGACCTGGTTCTTCGGCGGTGACATGCGCCTGTGGATCACCAACGACCTGGGCATCACCTACGACCAGCGCAACGCCCTGGTAGTGGGTATCGCCATGGGCTTCGCGGTTATCCCGAACATCTACTCGATCGCCGAGGACGCCGTATTCAGCGTGCCGCGCAGCCTGACCCTGGGTTCGCTGGCGCTGGGCGCCACGCCGTGGCAGACCCTGACCCGCGTAGTCATCCTGACCGCCAGCCCGGGTATCTTCTCGGCACTGATGATCGGTATGGGTCGTGCGGTAGGCGAAACCATGATCGTGCTGATGGCCACCGGCAACACCCCGGTCATGGAGCTGAACCTGTTCGAAGGTATGCGCACCCTGGCAGCCAACGTCGCCGTGGAAATGCCCGAATCGGAAGTCGGCGGCAGCCACTACCGCGTCCTGTTCCTTGCCGCGCTGGTGCTGCTGATGTTCACGTTCGTGATGAACACCTTGGCCGAGCTGATTCGCCAGCGTCTGCGCAAGAAATACTCGTCGCTTTGATAGGAAGGTAGAGATCCGTGAAAAAGGATTCCCTCAAAAGCTGGTTCAAGAGCGGCGCCCCCGGTGTCTGGATAAGCGGTGGCTCGGTGGCCATCGCGGTCATCATGACCATCGGTCTGCTCTCGGTCATCGCTGTACGTGGTCTGGGCCATTTCTGGCCCGCCGACCTGGTCCAGGCCAACTACACCGTGCCGGGCCAGCCCGCGCACGTGGTAGTGGGCGAAGTGGTGCAAAAGGAAGAAGTACCACGTGCCCGTCTGAAAGGTGCCGGCTTGCCGGTACCTGACGTCGGCCCGGAATTCATGACCCGCGAACTGATCAAGGTCGGTAACCGTGACCTCAACGGCAGCGACTTCACCTGGGTTGTGGGTGAATGGCTGACCGACGAACAGCGTCCCGCCGAGATGATCGCCCTGGAACGCCGCGAGTGGGGCAACTTCTACGGCTACCTGGTCAGCGTCAAGGAAAACGGCAAGGTGGTCGGCGAAGGCCAGGCTGCCTGGACCGAACTGCAGAACCGTCTGGCCCGCTCGGAGAAGCTGGCCCGCGACCTGCAAAGTCTTGAGAAGAAAGACATCGGTGCCATCAACCACGGCCTTGAGCGCCTGCGCCTTCACGGCCGCAAGCTGGAGCTGGAAGGCAAGCTGGACGCCGCCGCCCAGGCCGACATCGAGTCCGAGCGTGCCGAGCTGAACAACCGTTACAAGGCCATCGAAGAGCGTCTGGGCACCCTGCACCAGGATTTCGCTCGCGACAGCCTGGTAGCGCGTGACGGCAACGGCCGTGAAGTCGAGATCAACCTGAGCAAGGTGGTGCACGCCTACCAGCCGAACGGCATGGGCCTGTTCACCAAGCTGGGCGTGTACTTCGCCAAGGTCTGGGAATTCCTCAGCGACGACCCGCGTGAAGCCAACACTGAAGGCGGTATCTTCCCGGCCATTTTCGGTACGGTGATGATGACTCTGATCATGGCCGTGATCGTGACGCCATTCGGCGTGCTGGCAGCGGTCTACCTGCGTGAATACGCTCGTCAGGGACCCATCACCCGGCTGATCCGCATCGCGGTGAACAACCTGGCCGGTGTTCCGGCGATCGTCTACGGCGTGTTCGGCCTGGGCTTCTTCGTCTACGTGCTGGGTGGCTCGCTTGACCGGCTGTTCTTCCCCGAATCGCTGCCGGCGCCAACCCTCGGTACGCCGGGCCTGCTCTGGGCTTCGCTGACCCTGGCACTGCTGGCGGTACCGGTGGTGATCGTTGCCACCGAAGAAGGTCTGGCGCGGATCCCGCGGACCGTGCGTGAAGGCTCTCTGGCCCTCGGCGCAACCAAGGCCGAGACGCTGTGGAAGATCGTCCTGCCGATGGCCAGCCCGGCGATGATGACCGGCATGATCCTCGCGGTGGCCCGTGCCGCCGGTGAAGTGGCGCCGCTGATGCTGGTGGGTGTGGTGAAACTGGCGCCGTCGCTGCCGGTGGACGGCAACTACCCGTACCTGCACCTGGACCAGAAGATCATGCACCTGGGCTTCCACATCTATGACGTCGGCTTCCAGAGCCCGAACGTCGAGGCCGCGCGTCCGCTGGTGTACGCCACCGCGCTGCTGCTGGTGCTGGTCATCGCCACGCTGAACCTGTCGGCGGTCTGGATCCGTAACCACCTGCGCGAGAAGTACAAAGCGCTGGATCACTGATCGTCACCGTCTTTTTGCAAGTGCCGCCCGCGCCGTGTGCCGGGCGGTTCGATGAAACGAAATTGATAGCGTATGGAGTCTGACCATGCAGCATGAACCCCACACCCACGGCATCGATATGTCGGCCTTGGGTCGCGACAAACAGAGCCTGCGTCTGGCGGAAGAAACCGTGGCCATCGAAGTGCCCGGCCTGAGCCTGTTCTACGGCGAGAAACAAGCCCTGTTCGACGTCAGCATGAACATCCCCAAACAGCGCGTGACCGCCTTCATTGGCCCGTCCGGCTGCGGTAAATCCACCCTGCTGCGGACCTTCAACCGGATGAACGATCTGGTCGACGGCTGCCGCGTCGAGGGCGCGATCAACCTCTACGGTAACAACATCTACCGCAAGGGCGAAGACGTCGCCGAGCTGCGCCGTCGCGTCGGCATGGTGTTCCAGAAGCCGAACCCGTTCCCCAAGACCATCTATGAAAACGTGGTCTACGGCCTGCGCATCCAGGGCATCAACAAGAAGCGCGTGCTCGACGAAGCCGTCGAATGGGCACTGAAAGGCGCGGCGCTGTGGGAAGAAGTGAAAGACCGCCTGCACGACTCGGCCCTCGGCCTGTCCGGTGGTCAGCAGCAGCGTCTGGTGATCGCCCGTACCATCGCCGTGGAACCGGAAGTCCTGCTGCTCGACGAGCCTTGCTCGGCACTGGACCCGATCTCCACCCTGAAGGTCGAAGAGCTGATCTATGAGCTGAAGTCCAAGTACACCATCGTCATCGTGACCCACAACATGCAGCAGGCGGCCCGGGTTTCGGACTACACCGCGTTCATGTACATGGGCAAACTGGTCGAATTCGGTGATACCGATACCCTGTTCACCAACCCGGCGAAGAAGCAGACCGAAGACTACATCACCGGTCGCTACGGCTAGTCGCGCGGGGCGCGACAGCTTCACGCTGCGAGCCACGAGCGGCAACAAGGTGAACTCAGGGATTACACGAACGACTTGAAGCTTGCGGCTTGAAGCTGGCAGCTTATTCGCGGAGCGAAAGCATGATCGACAAAGACAGCCTCACCCATCACATCTCCCAGCAGTTCAACGCCGAGCTCGAAGAGGTGCGCAGCCACCTTCTGGCCATGGGCGGCCTGGTCGAGAAGCAGGTCAACGACGCGGTCACCGCGCTGATCGAGGCCGACTCCGGCCTGGCCCAGCAGGTGCGCGAGGTTGACGAGCAAATCAACCAGATGGAACGCAACATCGACGAGGAATGCGTGCGCATTCTTGCCCGTCGCCAGCCGGCCGCGTCGGACCTGCGCCTGATCATCAGCATTTCCAAGTCGGTGATCGACCTGGAGCGCATCGGTGACGAGTCGACCAAGATCGCTCGCCGCGCCATCCAGCTCTGTGAGGAAGGCGAATCGCCGCGCGGTTACGTCGAGGTTCGCCATATCGGCGACCAGGTGCGCAACATGGTCCGCGATGCACTGGACGCCTTCGCCCGCTTCGACGCCGAACTGGCCCTGTCGGTTGCTCAATACGACAAGACCATCGACCGCGAATACAAGACCGCGCTGCGCGAACTGGTCACCTACATGATGGAAGACCCGCGTTCCATCTCGCGGGTGCTGAGCGTGATCTGGGCCCTGCGTTCGCTGGAGCGTATCGGCGACCACGCGCGCAACATCTCTGAGCTGGTGATTTACCTGGTGCGCGGTACCGACGTCCGTCACCTGGGCCTGGCGCGCATGAGGGAAGAAGTTCAGGGCACTGAAAAAGCTAATGTTTCGGGCGAATCTGACGATAAATAAGACTGCCCCGAGAACTAACGCCTGGCTCCGGCCGGGCGTTTTCGTTTGCGGCAGCGCAATAGAAGGCACCCGCGAACGAATGCGTTATGTCCCGGCGTGACCGAAGTTTTGGCCAATGGCCATCAGTCAACGTTATGCTAGTCGGGATCAGGAAGGAGTGGCGATGAGTAAAGTCAGTGTTTTGGTGGTGGATGACGCGCCGTTTATCCGCGATCTGGTGAAGAAATGCCTGCGCAACTATTTTCCGGGCATGGTCATTGAAGATGCGGTCAACGGGCGCAAAGCCCAGACCCTGATGGCCCGGGAGGTGTTCGACCTGATTCTGTGCGACTGGGAAATGCCGGAGATGTCCGGCCTCGAACTCCTGACCTGGTGCCGCCAGCAGGACTCGATGAAGACCCTGCCGTTCATCATGGTGACCAGCCGCGGCGACAAGGAAAACGTGGTTCAGGCCATCCAGGCCGGCGTTTCCGACTATGTCGGCAAGCCGTTCACCAACGAGCAGTTGCTGACCAAAGTAAAAAAGGCCCTGGCCAGGGTTGGCAAGCTCGAGGCGAGCATGGCCGGCGGTAATGCACGCTCCTCCAGCGGTTTTGCCAATGACTCGCTGTCGGCCCTGACCAGCGGCAAGCCTGAGCAGGCCAAGGCCAGTGCACCGGTCGCGGCGCCAGCCGCCCAGCCACAGGTCAGCGCTCCCGCGCCTGAGCCGGCCAAGCCTGCCGTGCCGGCCGGACGTGGCCAAGGCCAGCTGCGCCTGTCCAGCGGCAATCAGCCCTGCATCATCAAGGCACTGACCCTCAAGGAAGCTTCTCTGGTGGTACGCCGCAGCGATGCCCTGCCGCAGGTGCTGGAAGGCGCCGTGCTGGACCTGGAGCAAGGCGAAACCTCGGAGATCGCCCGGCTCAACGGCTACCTGCATTCGGTCGCGGCACTTGAGCCCAAGCCCGACAGCGACTGGTTGCAACTGATCTTCCGTTTCGTCGACCAGGATGCGCAGAAGCTCGACTACCTGTCTCGCCTGATCGCCCGCGGTACGGCCCAGAAGCAATACATTCCGAGCGCCTGATCACCGTTCACCCCGACCTGCGTCGAGCGAAGCTGCCCAGTGGCTCGCCGACGCGCCGTCTGGCGGCAAATTGCCACCGCTGATCGGCTTGAACCTTCCTGAAACAGTCCCCGCCTTCTGCGACAAAAACCGGCTGCTAGGCTTCGACAAAGCACAACTGTCAGAAGGCCATTAGTCATGCCATCCCGCCTGCTGCTGTTCTGCGCCTTGCTGCTATCTGCCGGGCCGGCTCTGGCCATGACCATCTATAAAAGCACCGACCCTTACGGTGTTGTTTCCTACTCTGATCGGCCCCAGCCTGGTGCGCGGCCTTTCATCTTTCGGGACCAGATGGTCGAGCAACTGGACAGTCAGGTGCACCTTCAAGCCACGCCGCATGCCGGCGGTGTGCATTTCTCCGTGTACAACGAGTTGTTCGCGCCCGTCGAAGTCGAGTTGCGCCTGGAGCGCCTGGGCAATGCGAGGGACGTCGGGCCGCGGGTAGTACGGCGGGTGGTGCCGCCACGGGCCACGGTAGCGCTGACCAGCGTCAGTGCCTTGCAACCGGGCAAACCGGTAACTTACCGCGAGAAATTTCGTACGGCCCTCGGCGACCCCGTGCAGCGGCCGCGGGCCTATCGCTACCCCTTGCCCTGGCGTGGCGGGCCGTTTCGCCTGACCCAGGGCCCTAACGGCCGCTTCAGCCATTTCGGGCCCAAAGGCCGCTACGCCATGGACATCGCCATGCCCGAGGGCACGCCGATCATCGCCGCGCGTCCTGGCGTGGTGGTCAAGGTGGAGAACCGGCAAAGCGGTCGCGGGACGCAGCCGTCCGGCAATTTCGTGAGGGTTCTGCACAGCGACGGCACCATGGGCGTGTACCTGCACCTGATGCGCGGTTCGGTGGTGGTGCGGGAAGGGCAGCAGGTGGCGTATGGCACGCCGCTGGCGCGGTCGGGGAATACCGGCAGGAGCACCGCGCCGCACCTGCATTTCGTGGTGCAGCGCAATGTCGGGCTGGCGGTGGAGTCGATTCCCTACCAGTTCAACCAGCCCGTGGGTGGGTTGCCGAACTTCACCGCCGGCAACCCGTGACGGTGCTCAATCGAGCTTGAGCACCTTGGCCAGGACGATCTTCGGCCCTTTCATCTTCTTGATGATGATGCGCAGGCCTTCGACTTCCAGCACTTCTTCCTCTTCGGGGACGCGCTTGAGGGTCTCGTAGACCAGGCCAGCGAGGGTTTCCGCCTCAATGTGGTCGAGGTCCAGGCCAAGCAGGCGCTCGACCTTGAACAGCGGCGTGTCACCGCGCACCAGCAACTTGCCCGGCTGGTAGGCGAGGATGCCGCGTTCGGCCTTGCGGTGTTCGTCCTGGATATCGCCGACCAGCACTTCCAGCACGTCTTCCATGGTCAGGTAGCCGATGACTTTGCCGTCGGCCTCCTCGACCAGCGCGAAGTGCGCGCCGCCTTTGCGGAACTGCTCCAGCAACTGCGACAGCGGCATGTGCCGGGAGACGCGTTCCAGCGGGCGGGTCAGTTCGGCCAGGTCGAAGGATTCTGGAACGTGGTCCAGCGCCGCCAGTTCCAGCAGCAGGTCCTTGATGTGCAGCAGGCCGACGAACTCGCCGCGCTCGGCGTCGTACACCGGGTAACGGCTGAACTTGTGCCGGCGGAACATCGCCAGGATCTCTTTCAGCGGCGCATTGACGTCGAGGCTGATCATGTCTTCCCGGGAGTTGGCCCAGTCGACCACTTCCAGCTCGCCCATTTCCACCGCCGAGGCCAGCACGCGCATGCCTTGGTCGCTGGGGTCCTGGCCACGGCTCGAGTGCAGGATCAGTTTCAGTTCGTCACGGCTGTAGTGATGCTCGTGGTGCGGGCCGGGCTCGCCTTGGCCGGCGATACGCAGGATGGCGTTGGCGCTGGCGTTGAGCAGGTAAATGGCCGGGTACATGGCCCAGTAGAATAGGTACAGCGGCACGGCGGTCCACAGCGACAGCAGCTCTGGCTTGCGGATCGCCCAGGACTTGGGCGCCAGCTCACCGACCACGATGTGCAGGTAGGAAATCACGAAGAAGGCGCTGAAGAACGAAACGCCCTTGATGATCTCCGGCGACTGCACGCCGATGGCGGCCAGCAGCGGTTCGAGCAGGTGGGCGAACGCCGGTTCTCCGACCCAGCCAAGGCCCAGCGATGCCAGGGTGATACCCAGTTGGCAGGCGGACAGGTAGGCGTCCAGTTGGCTGTGTACGGTGCGCAGAATATGTCCGCGCCAGCCATTCTGTTCGGCGATTGCCTCGACCCGGGTCGAGCGCAGTTTGACCATGGCGAACTCGGCGGCTACGAAAAAGCCGTTGAGCAGAACCAGCAAGAGAGCGAAAAGAATCATGCCGAAATCGGCGAAGAGTGAGGCGAGGCTGATACTAGGGGAAGGGTCCATGATGGAGTTTTACGGGGTCCGTCTTCTTGAAATAGGAGGAAAAAAGATGCCAGCTCATGCTGGCACCCGTCCGCCAATGTAGCGGCTGAAAACCCAAATGCAAAGTGCGCTGGATCACTGAACCTTGCGGGCGGCGATCTGAACGCCGGCGAAGTGGCAGGTAAAGGTGCTGCCATGGCCCGGAACGCTGCTGATTTCCAGGCGACCGCGATGGCGCAGCAGCACGTGCTTGACGATCGCCAGGCCCAGGCCGGTGCCACCGGTATTGGAGGCGCGGCTGGAATCGACCCGGTAGAAACGCTCGGTGAGGCGCGGCAGGTGCTTGGCGTCGATACCGATGCCCGAGTCTTGCACGCTCAGGTGCGCGCCGTGTTCGTCGCCCCACCAGCGGATGCGGATATTGCCCTCGTCCGGGGTGTACTTCACGGCGTTGAACACCAGGTTGGAGAAGGCGCTGCGCAGTTCCGCCTCGCTGCCTTTCAGGCGCAGGCCGGGCTCGGCTTCCAGGGTGATGCGCTGGTTGCGCTGGCCAGACAGTGCCTGGGCGTCGCCCTTGATGGAGTGCAGCAGGGTGTCGACTGCGACCGGAAGGTTGTCCGACGGATAATCGGTGGCTTCCAGCTTGGCCAGCAGCAGCAGGTCGTTGAGCAGCGTCTGCATGCGTCCGCCCTGTTGCTGCATTTGCTGCAGCGCCCGCGTCCAGCGTGGATTCACGTCTTCCACGTTGTCCAGCAGGGTTTCCAGGTAGCCGGCAATCACGGTCAGCGGTGTGCGCAATTCGTGGGATACGTTGGCGACGAAATCCTTGCGCATCTGTTCGAGCTGGTGGATACGGGTGACGTCGCGCACCAGCATCAGGTGCTCGTTGTTGCCGTAGCGGGTGATGTGCAACTGAATGCGCAGGCGGTCGCTGATCGGCGACGGGATTTCCAGCGGCTCCAGGTAGTTTTCCTGCTCGAAATACTCCTTGAAGCGTGGATGGCGGACCAGATTGGTCACCGGCTGGCCGCTGTCTTGCGGGGTCTTGAGGCCCAGCAGGGTTTCGGCTGCGCGGTTCCACCACTCCAGATTGCCTTCGCTGTCGAGCATGATCACCGCATCTCGCAGCGCGGCGGTGGACTCCTGGACGCGGTCGATCACTGCTTGCAGGCGCCCGCGGACCCGTTGGTCGCGGCGCTGCAGGTGATAGATGCTGTCGAAGATCTCGCCCCACAGGCCGTAGCCGTCCGGTGGTGCTTCATCGGATCTGTGCTCTTGCAGCCACTGGTGCAGCCGCAGCATCTGTTTCAGGGTCCAGCCCAGGTAGACAGCCAGGCCGAGCGCGAGGCTCCAGCCATAGTGGCCGCTGATCAGCCCGACAAGCAGGCAGACGGTAATCAGCAGCAGCATGTGGCGAATGAGGGTGCCGTGCCAGTTCTGGTTCAATTCGGGATCCTTGGGGATCAGCCTCACGTTGCAGCTACACGCTGCAAGAGTGAAGCGGATCGCGTTTTGCTTTTTGCTCTTCTTGAGACTGGATCAAGCGCAAGCTTGAAACGGCTTTCAACCCTTGGTTGAAAACCTGTATCCGGTGCCGCGAACGGTTTGTACCAGATTTTCGTAGGCTTCACCCAGCGCCTTGCGCAGGCGCCGGATGTGCACGTCGACGGTACGTTCCTCGACATAGACGTTGCCGCCCCAGACCTGGTCGAGCAGTTGCCCGCGGGTGTAGGCACGCTCCTGGTGGGTCATGAAGAATTGCAGCAGGCGGTATTCGGTGGGGCCCATCTCGGCGGGTTTGCCGTCGATGGTCACGCGGTGGCTGATGGGGTCGAGCAGCAGGCCGCCGACTTCGATCGGTGCTTCGCCATCGCTCGGGCCGGCACGGCGCAGGACGGCCTTGAGGCGGGCGACCAGCTCGCGCGGCGAGAACGGCTTGGTGATGTAGTCGTCGGCGCCGACTTCCAGGCCCTGGATCTTGTTGTCTTCCTCACCCTTGGCGGTGAGCATGATGATCGGTACGTCGCTGGTCAGCTCGTCGCGCTTGAGGCGGCGGGCCAGCTCGATGCCCGAGGTGCCCGGCAGCATCCAGTCCAGCAGGATCAGGTCCGGCTTGCGGTCCACGATGATGGCGTGGGCCTGTTGCGAATTTTCGGCCTCGAGGCAGTCATAGCCAGCCATTTCCAATGCAACGGCGATCATTTCGCGAATTGGCGCTTCGTCGTCAACGATCAGAATGTTCCTGCCAACCATGCTCAAACCTCTCCCAGCTTCTGGTGTCTTGGCCCGCATTAGATAACGGAATTATTGCAGTCGTGTGACAGGTCGGGGGCCGTTGCAGCAACATTTCGTTACTGAGCTAGGCTGTAAATCCCACTCCCGAGATTTAACGGTGAATCCAATGACACGACATACGCTGAACTGGATGACGCTCTGCGCAGCTCTCGCCTTACCGGGGATGGCTCTGGCCGACCATGCCATGGAGAAGGACGGCATGCTGGTGGATCACAACGGCATGACGCTCTACACCTTCGACAAGGATGCTGGCGGCAAGTCCATGTGCAACGACGAATGCGCGAAGAACTGGCCACCCCTGGCGGCCAAGGCCGGTGAGAAGGCCGAAGGCAAATGGACGCAGATCAAGCGTGCCGACGGCAGCATGCAGTGGGCCTACGACGGCAAACCACTGTACACCTTCGTCAAGGACAAGAAGGGCGGAGACATGACCGGTGATGGCATGAAGGACGTCTGGCACGTCGCCAAGCCCTGAACCGTAGCTCCCACAGAGGCTTGAATCAGCCACTGTGGGAGCCGGCTTGCCGGCGATTGCGATCGACCCGGTAGCACTGCGTTCGAGTCAGCGGGTCGCGTAGTCGATCACGATGCTGACGAAGATGATCAAACCCGCCCAATGGTTGTGCAGGAACGCCTTGAAGCAGGCGTCCCGCGCGAGGCTGCGGGTTGACCAGAACTCCCAGGCGAAGCACACCGCCGCGCCCAGCAAGCCGAGATGGAACCAGCCGCCCAGGTCGAATTGGTTGCCGGCCAGCAGCAGGCACAGCAGCGACCCGACCTGCAGCGACAGAATGATGATGCGGTCGGCTTCGCCGAACAGGATCGCGGTGGATTTCACCCCGATCCTCAGGTCGTCGTCGCGATCGACCATCGCGTAGTAGGTGTCATACCCCACCGTCCACAGCAGGTTGGCGATGTACAGCAGCCAGGCGATCGCCGGCAGCTCGCCGTTCGCCGCGGTGAAGGCCATCGGAATACCCCACGAATACGCCGCCCCCAGAACCACCTGCGGGTAGTAGGTGTAGCGCTTCATGAACGGGTAGCAGGCGGCCAGCGCCACCGCGCCGAACGACAGGTACACAGTGGTGGCATTGGTGCACAGCACCAGCAGGAAACTCAGGCCCACCAACAGCGCGAACAACGCCAGGGCTTCCCGGCCGCTGATCTTGCCGCTGGCCAGTGGCCGCTCGGCGGTGCGTTTGACGTGCCCGTCCACCTTGCGGTCGGCGAAGTCGTTGATGGCGCAGCCGGCGGCGCGCATCAGCACCACGCCGAACAGGAAGATCAGCACATTGGCCAGGGTCGGCGAGCCTTTGCCGGCAATCCAGACCGCCGACAAGGTCGGCCAGAGCAGCAGGTAGATGCCGATCGGCTTGTCCATACGGCTCAGTTGGATGAAATCCCACGCACGGGGATGCAGGCGATTGAGCGACTTGAGCAGGCTCAGGTACATCAGCGGACCTCCTGGAAAGCTTCGGTGGCGTGCCACAGCGCGGGAAGAAACACCTCCGCCACCAGCAGGCCCAGCGCGCCACGGTCGAAACGCGAACGGCGGCCCCACAGACCTTCGCTGTTCTGCTCGGGCGGCAGCCAATCCGGCGGGTAGTGGCAGACTTCGATCGCCTGACGGGCGAAGCCGCGATCACAGAACAGCAACTCGCCCAGTGACCGGCTGCCCAGCGCTTCCAGATCAAGGCCATCGTTGAGCAAGGCCTCGCGGCCGGCAACGCTGCGGGCGAACACCCAGGGTTCGCCATGGCCGCGCAGGTAAACCTCGCGTACCCAGCCTTCGCTGCCCGGCGCCAGGCCAAGGGCCTGGCATTCGTCGGTGCGCAGGGTCTGCCAGCCTTCATAAAGGGGCGTCACGGAGAAATGGTCAGCAGAGAGGCGGGTCAAACGGCGGGTCAGGGAGCCCTGGTCGAACAGCCAGTCCAGGATCAGCGCAGGCGTTTTCGCGGCGAGCTGCGGTGTGTGCTGCGTCCATTGCGCAGCCGGAAATTGCGAGGATTCGTATGGCACGGTAGATCAGCGGTTACAGGCCAGAGAGGCGGCGAGCTTAGCATGTTTGCCCCTGGCAACTTGCATCGCCTGGCCAGCCTCAGTACAAAGCCCTGCTGACGATCGACGCATAACGATCGCGCCTGGCCTGAATGTAAGGAGATCAACGATGAAGAAGTGGCAATGTGTGGTGTGCGGCCTGATTTACGACGAGGCCGAGGGCTGGCCGGATGACGGCATCGCGCCCGGCACCCGTTGGGAAGACGTTCCGGCAGA
This sequence comes from Pseudomonas sp. 20P_3.2_Bac5, assembly GCF_025466035.1. NCBI lineage: Bacteria > Pseudomonadati > Pseudomonadota > Gammaproteobacteria > Pseudomonadales > Pseudomonadaceae > Pseudomonas > Pseudomonas sp. 20P_3.2_Bac5. The sequence goes on from NZ_JANLOA010000130.1 coordinate 199,459, forward strand.
CTGGCTGTGCCCGGACTGCGGCGTCGGCAAGATGGATTTCGAGATGATCGCCATCGGCTGATCTTTTTTCACCCTTTTTGAAGGACACGCAAGGCATGACCGATCCCGTCGTGATAATCGGCACCGGACTGGCGGGTTACAACCTCGCCCGCGAATTTCGCAAGCTCGACGGCGAGACGCCGTTATTGCTGATTACCGCGGACGATGGCCGCTCCTATTCGAAGCCGATGCTCTCGACCGGTTTTGCCAAGAACAAGGACGCCGACGGCCTGTGCATGGCCGAGCCGGGCGCCATGGCTGAGCAGTTGAAGGCCGAGATCCGCACCCACACCCGCATCAGCGGCATCGATCCCGGTCACAAGCGCCTGTGGATCGGCGAAGAGCAGGTGCGCTACCGCGACCTGGTGCTGGCCTGGGGCGCAGAAACCGTGCGCGTACCGCTTGAGGGCGATGCTGCCGATCTGGTGTTCCCGATCAATGACCTGGAGGACTACGCGCGTTTCCGCGCGGCGGCGGCGGGCAAGCGCCGCGTATTGATCCTCGGGGCTGGCCTGATCGGCTGCGAGTTCGCCAATGACATGAGCCTGGGCGGCTTCGAGGTTGAGCTGGTGGCGCCGTGCGAGCAGGTCATGCCGACCCTGTTGCATCCGGCCACCGCGGCAGCGGTCCAGGCCGGGCTTGAAGGGCTGGGCGTGCGCTTCCACCTCGGGCCGGTGCTGAACCGCTTGCAGCGGGTGGCGGACGGGCTTGAGGCGCATCTGTCGGACGGCTCCGTGATCGCCTGCGATCTGGTGGTTTCTGCGGTCGGCCTGAAACCCCGCACCGACCTGGCCTCGGCAGCCGGTTTGAGGACCAATCGCGGGGTGGTCGTTGACCGCCACCTGCGCACGTCCCATGCCAATATCTACGCATTGGGCGATTGCGCCGAAGTGGACGGGATCAACCTGCTCTACGTGATGCCGTTGATGGGCGGGGCGCGGGCGTTGTCGCAGACGCTGGCCGGCAACCCGACTGCGGTCAGCTATGGACCGATGCCGATCACGGTGAAAACCCCGGCCTGCCCGCTGGTGGCGTCGCCGCCGCCGCTAGGGCAAGAGGGGCAGTGGACAGTCGAAGGGCAGGGCGCCGACCTGAAAGTGCTCTGCCACGATGCTGCGGGCCAACTGCTCGGCTATGCCCTTACGGGTACTGCGGTGATGGAGAAGCTGGCACTGAATCGCCAGCTTCCGCCCCTGATGGCGTAAATAACAGGCGTTCTGTCGGATTTACCCCTCCATTGCCGCCACAATGGCCGCGCAGAGACTGGCGCGGCCCTTGGTGGCGTGCCATCCTCACTCCCGTCTGCCGCAGTTTAGAGCCTGCGGTGCCTTGGGCGCTGCCTGTTGGGCGGCACGGCATAACAACAAAAAATTCCGTCAAAGGGGCTTCACCATGCGTAAACCCGAACTCGCCGCAGCCATCGCTGAAAAGGCCGATCTCACCAAAGAGCAGGCCAACCGTGTCCTGAATGCCGTGCTCGAAGAAATCACCAACGCCCTGCACGGAGGGGACGGAGTGACCCTGGTAGGCTTTGGTACGTTCGAGAAGCGTCACCGCGGTGCCCGCACCGGCAAAAACCCGCAAACCGGCGAGCCGGTGAAAATCAAGGCCAGCAATACCGTGGCGTTCAAGCCAGGCAAGTTCCTCAAGGACAGCGTCAATCCTTGAGAGCGTGATTCATCGAATGCAGTGAGAACGGGCATCCCAAGGGATGCCCGTTTTGCTTGGGGTGATCGCTGCAGCAAAAGCAGGTCGACCAGTAGCATTCGTTCACTAAAAGGATAAACTGCGCGCGCCAGTCACTTTTTCGCCGAGGCGCATTCATGAAGTTCCGCTTTCTCCTTTGGGCCTTGGGGCTGCTGATGTCCCGGGCCAGCCGCAAGAATCCGGCTTTCCAGCAGCAGTTGCAGGGCAAGGATCTGGTGTTCCAGCTACAGACGCTGGACGGCAAGGTCGCCCGCCACTTCGTCGTCAAAGACAATCGCATCAGCAGCAGCGGCGGCACCCATCCGACCCCGGCCTTCGCCATCGCCTTCAAGGACGCCGTGTTCGGCTTCGAGACCCTTCAGGCGAAGAACAAGCAACTGGCGTTCATGCAGGGGATCCAGGACAAGACCATTCAGATCAAGGGCAACCCGGCCCTGGTGATGTGGTTCCAGGGCCTGATGAAGTACCTGAAGCCCAAAAAGAAAGCCTGACCCCAAGGGGCCAGGCTTTTTCGTGACAGCCGCTACAGCCGGACTCAGTGCTGGCTGAACTGCGAGGCCAGTTCGCGCAGCATGGTTTCGGCTTCCAGCACCTTGTGGACCACGTCTTCAGCCTTCTCGCGAGTGATGCTCAGGCGTTCCAGCAGCTCGTCCGGAATAGGCTCGTCTGGCCCGGAGCCGATACCGCGAGCGCGCAGCAGGCGCACCGACAGGCACACCAGATTGGGGAAGGCCGAGTAGTCGCCGGCGTAATGCGGGTCGTGCTGGAAGCGCAGGGCGGTGGCGAGCTCTTCCGGCATGTCCCAGAAACGCATCAGCCAGGCGCCGATCTGCTCGCGGCTGATGCCCAGCAGATGTTGCTCGACATAGCTGTGGCACAGGTGCGGGTTGACCTCCAGGTGTCGGCAGATCAGCGAGAAATGCGGCGGGAACACGTGGGCCAGCAGCAGGTAGCCGAAGTTGTGCAGCAGCCCCGCCAGATAGGTCAGCCCCGCTTCCGGGCGTTCAGCCCGCGGCATTGCGCGCGTCAGACCCTCGATCACCGCAGCGGTGTAGATCGATTGCTGCCAGTACGGCGTGGTCTGTTGCGGATGATCCTTCGGCAGGCTGAGGGTCTTGCCCAGCGCCAGGCCCAGCGCCAGGTTGATCACCAGATCGAAGCCGAGCACGCGGACGATGGCGTCTTCCACCGAGCGGATCTTGCCGGGTGAGGCGTAGTAGGGCGAGGCCGCCCAACTGACCACCTGGGCCGCCAGCGCCGGGTCGGTTTCGACCACACCGGTGATGTCATCAATGGTGGCGTTGGGGTCTACCCGCAGCTTGATGATTTTCTGCGCGGTTTCGGCCAGCGGCGGGATTTCGATGGTCGCTTCCAGGCGCTGCTGGATTCGACGCGCGGTGAAAACCTGAACGGCCTGGGTGATTTCCTCGCTGTCGTCAGCGGGCCGGTCGAGGTTCGGACGGATCTGGCTCAGCAGCTCGCCGAACTTGCCGGCGCTGGCCTTGCTGAGCATCTTCTTGAAGTCATCGCGCTCGATTTCCAGCAGCAGGCCTGCTTCACCCGACTGCACCAACAGACGCTCCGGCTGCAGCACGCTTTCTTCGTACAGGCACGGCGAACTGGTCAGCGCGGGTATGGCCGGCAGGATCTTCAGCCCGTGCTTGTCGAGCATCTGTTGCAGACGCTCCAGCGGCACCGCGGCCAGCTTGCGCCCGGTCAGTTCGGTGAGACGGCTGAGGTCGAGCAACTGGCTCTGCGGGAACAGCACCATCAGCGCGCCGACCGAGTCGTCCAGCAGGACGGCCATAACACGGGCTTCGGGCGGCAACTGCGGTTGTTCGGGCACTTCGCGATAGGCGACGCCGAGCTTGTCGAGCAGCAGCCGGATAACAGACGGAACCTGTGGGGTTGCTGTATCGAGGGCAACTTCAATCATGGTCTGTATCCAAATTTTTTACAGAGGCAGAGTATACCCAGCTTGGCCGGGTGGCTGGATCCAATTGCGTGGATCACGTCACACCTGGCCATATTGTTGGCCGTGACGCAGCCAGCGTTCGAGCAGCGGGCTGACGTGATCGGGCCAGCGCGCCAACAGCGCCTGGGCGGCGTCGCGAACGGCGGGCAGCAGGTCGGCATCGCGCATCAGGTCGGCGACCTTGAACTGCAGCAGGCCGGTCTGGCGCGTGCCGAGCATTTCGCCCGGGCCGCGCAGTTCCAGGTCCTTTTCGGCGATGACGAAGCCGTCGTTGGTTTCGCGCATGATCCCCAAGCGTTCGCGGCCGATCTGCGACAGTGGCGGATGATACAGCAGCACGCAGTGACTCACGGCGCTGCCGCGGCCGACACGGCCACGCAATTGGTGCAACTGGGCCAGGCCCAGGCGCTCGGGGTTTTCGATGATCATCAGGCTGGCGTTCGGCACATCCACGCCGACCTCGATTACGGTGGTGGCCACCAGCAGTTGCAGGCGGCCTTCCTTGAACTCGGCCATGATCGCGGCCTTTTCCGCAGGCTTCATGCGCCCGTGAATCAGCCCCACATGCAGCTCGCCCAAGGCGCTGGAAAGCTCCTCGAAGGTGGTTTCGGCGGCCTGGCAGGTCAGCTCTTCGGATTCTTCAATCAAGGTGCACACCCAGTACGCCTGGCGCCCTTCGGCGCAGGCGGCACGCACCCGTTCGACCACTTCGAAGCGCCGGCTGTCGGTGACCAGCACGGTGTTGACCGGGGTACGCCCGGGCGGCAGTTCGTCGAGGATCGAGGTGTCGAGGTCGGCGTAGGCGCTCATGGCGAGGGTCCGCGGGATTGGGGTCGCGGTCATGATCAACTGGTGCGGGCAGAAACGGCCGCCCACGCCTTTCTGGCGCAAGGCCAGGCGCTGCTGGACGCCGAAGCGGTGCTGTTCGTCGATGATCGCCAGGGCGAGGTTGTGGAATTTCACCTCTTCCTGGAACAGCGCATGGGTGCCAACCACCATGGGCGTGCCGCTGGCGATCTGCTCCAGCGACGCGGTGCGGGCCTTACCCTTGAGCTTGCCGGCCAGCCACGCGACTTCGATACCCAGCGGTTCGAGCCAGCGTTTGAAGGTGATGTAGTGCTGTTCGGCGAGAATCTCGGTGGGTGCCATCAGCGCCACCTGGTAGCCGGCTTCCAGCGCCTGTAGCGCGGCGAGGGCGGCGACCACGGTCTTGCCCGCGCCAACATCGCCCTGGACCAGGCGCAACATGGGCTCGGGCTGGCTCAGGTCGTAAGCGATTTCATTGCCGACCCGCTGCTGCGCGCCGGTCGGCGGGAAGCCCAGGTTGGCGAGGAACTGCGCCGGCAGCCGCTTGGCCTTGGGCAGCACCGGCGCGCGCAGGGCCCGCAGGCTTTCCCGCAGGCGTTGCTGTGAAAGCTGGTGGGTGAGCAGTTCTTCGAAGGCCAGGCGATGCTGGGCCCAATGCTGGCCTTCGGCGAGCTCATCGACATCGGCATCGGCGGGCGGCTGGTGCAGGTAGCGAATGGCCTGGTCCAGCGGGCCGAGCTGGTAGTCGCGGGCCAGTTCCTCGGGCAGCCAGTCCGGCAGGCTGCGCGGGCCGAGCATGGCCAGGCTCTGCTGGCTCAACTGGCGCAGGCGCTGTTGAGTGAGGCCTTCGGTGGTCGGGTATATCGGGGTCAGGGTCTGGTCCACCGGCGCCGGCTCGTCGCCGGTAAGGGCGCGGTACTCGGGGTGGTAGATTTCCAGCCCCGAGGCGCCGGGCCGGGCTTCGCCGTAGCAGCGCAGGTGGGTGCCGCGCTTGAGGCCGTCTTTCTGGGCGTTGCTGAAGTGATAGAAGCGCAGGCTCAGCACGCCGCTGCCATCACCGAGGCGCACGACCAGGCTGCGGCGTTTGCCCATCACCACGTCGGCGCCGCTGACCACGCCTTCGATGACCGCATCCTGGCCAGGACGCAGCGCACCGATGGGCACCACGCGGGTGCGGTCCTGATAGCGCAGGGGCAGATGGAACAGCACGTCCTGGAGGTTTTCCAGGCCGACCTTGGCGAGCTTCTCGGCCATGGCTTCGCCGACGCCTTTCAATGCGGTGACCGACACCTGGGACAACTCGGTCATGGCGAAAACCTATTGGTCCGCGGGTGGCTTGGCCACCGAGCACAGACGGATCGAATCAGCGAGGATCTCAATGGCCTTCGGCCGCGGGAAACTGGCCCGCCAGGCGATGGCCACGGTGCGGAACGGCACGGGCGGGCTCAACGGGCGGACTTCGATCACGCCAGGCGCGTAGTGATGGCTGTGCACCGCCGACAACGGCAGGATCGAGATACCGAGGCCAGAGGCGACCATGTGACGGATGGTTTCCAGCGAGCTGGATTCCACCGTGGTGTGCTTGGCGCCGTCACTGCCCTTGGCCAGGGTCGGGCAGGCCTCGAGCACCTGGTCGCGGAAGCAGTGACCTTCGCCCAGCAGCAGCAGGCTCTTGTCGTTGAGCAGGTTGGCGTCGATGGTCTCTTGCTGGGTCCAGGGGTGGCCGCTGGGCATCAGCACATAGAACGGCTCGTCATAGAGCGGCAGCGTCAGCACGTCGGCTTCATTGAACGGCAGGGCGATGATCACCGCGTCCAGTTCGCCGTTGCGCAGTTTGTCGCGCAGCACGTGGGTGAAGTTTTCTTCGATGTACAACGGCATCTGCGGGGCGACCCGGTGCAGTTGTGGAATCAGGTGGGGGAACAGGTACGGGCCGACGGTGTAGATGGCTCCGACCTTGAGCGGCGCGGTCAGCTGGTTCTTGCCAGCCTGGGCCAGTTCGCGGATGCCCTGGGCCTGTTCGAGGACTTTCTGCGCCTGGGCGACGATGCTTTCGCCGACCGGGGTCAGGCGCACCGCGCTTTTGCTGCGCTCGAAAATCAGTACGCCCAACTCGTCCTCAAGCTTTTTCACGCCCACCGACAAGGTCGGCTGGCTGACGTGGCAGCGTTCGGCGGCGTGGCCGAAATGCTGTTCCTGAGCGAGAGTGACGATGTAGCGTAATTCTGTGAGGGTCATAACATGCGTCCATGAAGTAGCGGCCCCAGCATAGCGGCTGCAACCGATAGAAGCACGTTATCAGACTTGCATCGGGGCGACAGAAACAATGATCCAGGCTTCATGAAGGAAGACGGCGACCCGAGGGTCGCCGTCTTTTTTCCAGCCTTAGCGCTTGTCCAGCGAGTAGACGAACGGTGCAACCACTTCGATGCTGCCGTTGTTGAGCAGCTCCTTGGGTGGCGCCGGCACTGGCTGTGCCTTGCGGATCATCTCCAGGGTCGCGCGGTCCAGCGCGGCACTGCCCGAACCTCCGGCCAGCGAGTAGGACAGGATCCGGCCCTCGCCATCGACCACGAAGCGCAACCGGTTGATGCCCTGCAGGCCGCGACGGCGAGCGTCTTCCGGGTAGCGTTTGAACTTGCCCAGGTGACGCAGCAAGTCGCTCTGCCAGGTCGGCAAGGCGTTGCTGTTGCTGGCGATGCTCGGTGCCGGTGCCGCCGATTTTTGCGCCGGCGCATTGCTCGGCGGGGTATCGACGACGTCCTGCTCGACCGGTTTCTCCTGCGGATCAGGCTTTTGCTCCGGCTTTGGCGGCTGGGGCTTGGCCTTGGGTTTGGCAGGTTTCGGAATAGCGATTTTCGGCTTCGGTGCTTCAACCAGCTTCGGCAACGGCGGTTCTTCTACCGGTGCGGGCGGTTGCGGCGGCGTCACGACCTTGGGCGGTGGTGGCGGCGCCGGCTCTGGCATCGGAGCCATTTCGATCATCATTGCTGCGGGCGGCAGTTCGATGGCCTGCGGTGCCGACCAGTTCAGCGCCAACACGATTGCGATGGCATGCACTGCCAGCACGAGTAACAGGCTACCCCCGTAACGCCCCAGCTTGTACCGGGTCTCGATCATTTCTTGGCTGCCGTCTCAAGCCCGACCAGACCGACCTTGAGGTAGCCGGCGGCGCGCAATGTGTTCATGACTTCCATCAGATCGCCATAGTCCACGCCTTTGTCGGCCTGGAAGAAGATCGTGGTTTCCTTGTCACCCTTGGTCTTGGCATCCAGCATCGGCCCCAGCTGGCTCGGTTGCTGGACCAGGTCTTCACCGAGGTAAAGCTTCTGGTCAGCCTTGACGCTCAGGAACACAGGCTTTTCCGGTCTCGGCGCGGGCTTCGCGGTCGAGGCTGGGAGGTCGACCTTGATGTCGACCGTCGCCAGCGGCGCTGCCACCATGAAGATGATCAGCAGAACCAGCATTACGTCGATGAACGGCGTAACGTTGATTTCGTGGTTTTCGGCGAGATCGTCGCCGCCCTCGTTAAGATGCAGGCCCATGGTTTACCCCACTTTCACCATGTGCGGCTGCGCGGAACGCTCGCCAGGCTGGTGGTCCAGGTCACGGCTGACCAGCAGCAGTACCTGTGCGGAGGCGTCGGACACCTGAGCCTTGTAGCCGGCGATGGAGCGGGCGAAGACGTTGTAGATGACAACCGCCGGGATCGCGGCAACCAGACCCAGCGCGGTGGCCAGCAGTGCTTCGGCGATACCCGGGGCAACGACGGCGAGGTTGGTGGTCTGGGTTTTGGCGATGCCGATGAAGCTGTTCATGATGCCCCAGACGGTACCGAACAGACCGACGAACGGTGCGGTGGAACCGATGGTAGCCAGTACGCCGGTGCCGCTGCTCATGTTGCGGCCGCTGGCGGCAACCAGGCGTTCGAGGCGGAAGCTGACGCGTTCCTTGATGCCTTCTTTCTCGCGGGCGTTGGCCGACAGGTGCATTTCTTCCAGCGCGTCATGGACCAGCGTGTGCGACAGGGTGCCGGGGACATTGGTATTGTCGCTGGCGTCCTTGAGGCTGACCGATTTCTTCAGCAGGCCGATTTCGCGACGCAGGCGGCGCTTGGCCCCCAGCAGCTCGAAGCCTTTGGCGATCCAGATGGTCCAGGTGATGATCGAGGCGATGGCCAGGCCGATCATGACGGTTTTGACGATGACGTCAGCGTTCTGGTACATGCCCCATGGCGACAGGTCGTGGCCCAGGCCCAGGGTTGGGTCGTCGGCGAGCGGTTCGCCGTCGGCATTCAGGGGACCTTCCACCGACGCTTCGACTGGCGCGGCGGCCGGGTCTGCCGGAGTAGCGGCTGCGTGCTCTGCGCCGTGTGCGGCAGCGGTGCCTTCTGCGGCTGGCGTCGCAGGTGCGACCGCTGCTGCTGGAGTGGCGGTGGCTGCGGCAGGTTCTTCTGCCATCGCGGCAGGTGCCAGCGTCAGGCTGAGCATCAGCGCTGCGATGGCGCGCAAGGCGCGCGACGTGGTTGGCGAAGCGGAAGGTTGGATGCGTGTCATGCTGGCCGGACCTGATGAAGAGGATGCGTGAATGGTCTTCAAGGCCTCGAAACAGGCCGAGAACAGAAAAAAGGGGCGGCCATTATTGCAAGTAATTCTTGTTAGCAGAAGTAATAAAGTAGCTTTTTTTACAGCGATGGCTAGCCGCCTATCGATTTTGGCGAAATAGTTCGGTCTTTGGTTATGGGAGTTTTGGCATGTCTTTACCTTCAGTTCTGATCGTCGGCTGTGGCGATGTGGGCGGGCGCCTGGCCAGGCAATTGCTGGCTTCTGGCTGGGCGGTCAGCGGCTTGCGCAGGAATACTGGCGCTTTGCCGGAGGGGGTCACGGGCATCAAAGCCGATCTCGAACAAGGTCAATGCCCGGCTGATTGGCCGGTGGTGGCGCCTGATTATCTGGTCTACAGCGTGGCCGCTAGCCAGCATGACGAAGCGGGCTATCGCTCGGCATATGTCGAAGGGCTGCGCAATGTGTTGGGCTGGCTGGCCGAGCGGGGGCAGAAGCCGCGTCGGCTGCTATTCGTTTCCAGCAGCAGCGTTTTCGCCCAGCAGGACGGCGAGTGGATCGATGAAACCGCGGAAACCGCGCCACGCGAGTATTCCGGGCGGGTGATGCTGGAGGCGGAGCGCCTTGCCTTGGAGAGCGGCGTGCCGGCCAGCGTGGTGCGCCTGACCGGGATCTACGGGCCGGGCCGCGAATGGCTGCTCAGCCAGGTGCGCCAAGGGTATCGGGTTACCGAGGAGCCGCCGCTGTACGGCAACCGCATCCATGCCGAGGATGCCGCCGGCCTGCTGGCGTTCCTGCTGCAGGCGGATCGGGACGGGCGGGCGCTGGAGGATTGCTACATCGGCGTGGACGATGCGCCCGCGCCGCTGGCCGAGGTGGTGGCCTGGTTGCGCGAGTACATGGGGGTTACCGAGTGGTCCGAGGAGCAGCGCGTGCGCCGTACCGGTAGCAAGCGCTGCAGCAACGCCCGGGCTCGGGCGCTTGGCTGGACGCCCACATTTGCGAGTTATCGCGAAGGCTATGCGGCGATTCTTGAAGGGCGCGGCTGACGCGCCCGTCCGTTATTTCTGTTCCAGCAGCCAGCGGCGAGCGCCGGGGCGCAGCGATGGCATTTCGTCGGGCTGGGAGTCGTTGATGGACTGGAAGATTTCCATCTGCTTGCCGTCGCGCTTGAAGATCCACGGATTGCCCTGCTGGTTGCGCTCGAGCCACAGGCTGTCGAACTTGCCGGTCATGCTGGCGCAATCACCCGCCAGGCAAAGGGCGTAGCGGTCCAGATTGGGCAGGCCGTCGAGGGCGCCGTTGTCGCGAAAGCGCACGGTGCCGCCCTGGCCAGGGCCTTCGAGGATTTTCCAGTTGCCTTTCAGGTAGGCGCCATACAGGGCCTGCTCGAAGGCGGCGCCTGGGGGAATATCGGGGTTGATGGTGTTGCTGCTGCGCTGGAAACGCTGTTCCGGTGCCCAGTCGCTGGTGGCCTGCACCAGTTCCTTGCCATCCAGTTCGAGGTTTTCCACCTGATCCCCGTCGAGTTCTACTTGCCAGTGGTCTTCATCGATGGCCTTCAGGCGGCCTTCCACCAGCTCGAAGCCGTTGCTGTAGCTGGCTTGTCCGGCGGCGACGTTGACCTTCCATTCGAAGTTCGGTCCGTGGCGCTCGAGTGCGTAGCGCAGGCCAGTGCCTTTGGACGCAGCATCGATGGCGTTCTGGTTGATCCAGACACCGTTGTAGTCTTCAGGTTTGTGGCTCGCGCAGCCGCCGAGCAGTGCGGCAAGCAGCGAAAGGGCAAGCGCGTTGCGCATTACGGGGTCCTTCAGGGGAGGAAAAGCGGCGAACCCTCAGGCTCGCCGCAGGGTATTACTCGAGAACCAGGATCGCGTCCATCTCGACCTGCGAGCCGCGTGGCAGGGCGGCAACGCCGATGGCCGCGCGAGCCGGGTACGGCTGCTCGAAGTAGCGGCCCATGACTTCGTTGACCTTGGCGAAGTGGCTCAGGTCGGTCAGGAAGATGTTCAGCTTGACGATGTCCTTGAAGGAACCGCCAGCAGCCTCGGCCACGGCCTTGAGGTTTTCGAACACCTGGACGGTCTGGGCTTCGAAGCCTTCGACCAGTTCCATGGTTTTCGGATCGAGCGGAATCTGGCCCGACATGTAGACGGTATTGCCGGCCTTGATCGCCTGGGAGTAGGTGCCAATGGCTGCCGGGGCCTTGTCGCTGGTGATGACGGTCTTGCTCATGGTGACTCCTTGCACGGGAAGGGCTACGCGCGCATGCGGGTGATGCGGATGACCCCCGCCAGTGCGCGCAGTTTCTTGATCACGCGGGCCAGGTGTACGCGGTCGTGCACGCTGACCACAAGCTGGACGACGCTGATGCGGCCATCACGCTCGTCCATGCTGATTTTCTCGATGTTGCCGTCGGCAGCGTTGACGCTGCTGGCGAGCAGGGCGATCAGGCCGCGCTGGTGTTCCAGCTCGACGCGCAGTTCGACGTTGAACTCGCCGGTGACGTCCTTGGCCCAGGAAAGCTGGATGCATTTTTCCGGGTTATGGCGGATTTCACTGATATTGCGGCAGCCTTCGAGGTGCACCACCATGCCTTTTCCGGCCGAGAGGTGGCCGACAATGGGGTCGCCCGGAATCGGCGTACAGCATTTGGCGTAGCTCAGCACCAGACCTTCGGTACCGCGGATGGCCAGCGGGCTTTCCGGGCTTGGCAGCTGCTCGCCTTCGCTGGAGAGCAGGCGTCGGGCCACGACGTAGGCCATGCGGTTGCCCAGGCCGATGTCTTCGAGCAGGTCTTCGATCAGTTCCAGGCGGTACTCGGCGAGCATGGCCTGGACGCGCTCTGGCGGAATCTTGTCCAGGGCGCTGTCGAAGCCGTTGAGCACCTTGTTCAGCAGGCGTTCGCCCAGATTGATGGACTCGGAACGGCGCTGTAGCTTGAGGGCGTGGCGGATGTGCGTGCGGGCCTTGCCGGTGACCACGAAGTTCAGCCACGCCGGATTCGGTCGTGCGCCCGGGGCGCTGACGATTTCGACCGTCGAGCCGCTCTGCAGCGGTTCGGACAGCGGCGCGAGGCGGCGGTTGATCCGGCAGGCGATGCAGCTGTTGCCGACGTCGGTGTGTACCGCGTAGGCGAAGTCGACCGCAGTGGAGCCTTTCGGCAGCTCCATGATGCGGCCCTTGGGCGTGAAGACGTAGACCTCGTCCGGGAACAGGTCGATCTTCACGCTCTCGATGAATTCGAGGGAGTTGCCGGCGCGTTGCTGCATTTCCAGCACGCCTTTGACCCACTGCCGTGCGCGGGCGTGGGTGCCCTTGGGCTGTTCGTCGTCGCTGGACTTGTACAGCCAATGGGCGGCGATGCCGTTGTTGGCCATCTCTTCCATCTCGCGGGTGCGGATCTGGATTTCGATGGGGACCCCGTGCATGCCGAACAGCGTGGTATGCAGCGACTGGTAGCCGTTGGCCTTGGGGATTGCGATGTAGTCCTTGAAGCGGCCGGGCAGGGGCTTGTACAGATTGTGCACAGCACCGAGCACGCGGTAGCAGGTGTCGACCTTGTCGACGATGATGCGAAACGCGTAGACATCCATGATCTCGTTGAAGGCGCGACGCTTGCCGCGCATCTTCTTGTAGATGCCATAGATGTGTTTTTGCCGACCGCTGACTTCGCCTTCCATGCCGTCCACCGCCAGGGCGTGGCTGAGCGACTCTTCGATCTTGTTGACGATTTCCTTGCGGTTGCCGCGGGCGCGTTTGACAGCCTGGTAGATGCGCGCCGAGCGCATCGGGTACATCGCCTTGAAACCCAGGTCCTCGAATTCGATGCGCACGCTGTGCATGCCGAGGCGGTTGGCGATGGGGGCGTAGATTTCCAGGGTTTCCTTGGCGATGCGCCGGCGTTTTTCGCCAGACAGCACTTCAAGGGTGCGCATGTTGTGCAGGCGGTCGGCCAGCTTGACCAGAATCACCCGGATATCCCGGGCCATGGCCATGGCCATCTTCTGGAAGTTTTCCGCCTGGGCCTCGGCCTTGGTCTCGAAGTTCATCTGGGTCAGCTTGCTGACGCCATCGACCAGTTCCGCGACGGTTTCGCCAAACTGTGAACTGAGGGCTTCCTTGGCGATGCCGGTGTCTTCGATCACGTCGTGCAGCATGGCCGCCATCAGGCTCTGATGGTCCATGTGCATGTCGGCGAGGATGCTGGCGACGGCCAGCGGATGCGTGACGTACGCCTCGCCGCTGCGGCGGCGTTGACCGTCGTGGGCCTGTTCAGCGTAGAAATAGGCTCGGCGGACCAGGTTGACCTGGTCGGGCCCGAGGTAGGTCGACAGACGATCGGCGAGGGCATCTATGCTCGGCAAGATACGACCTCCTGCCGAGGATAAGGGACCCGCGCCGCACAACGTCGACCAGGCATAGACTTAGACGGCCTCGTTGGCCTCTTCGTCGAACGCAGTGAAGACCGGGTCTTCAGTGACGATATCTTCTGCGGCGAGAAACTCATTGGTAATGAAGCCTTCGGCGATTTCGCGCAGGGCAACGACGGTAGGCTTGTCGTTTTCCCACGCCACTTTCGGCTCTTTGCCGCCGGTGGCCAGTTGGCGGGCACGCTTGGTGGACAGCATGACCAGCTCAAAGCGGTTATCCACGTGGTCTAGACAATCTTCAACGGTTACGCGGGCCATGGTGTTCCTCAAATAGCGAATGCGGTGTTCTGCCCAAATGGGCGAGCGGACTCGATAGTTTAAAAAATCACCAGCCGTTAGGGAAGCGCTGATTTCGGTTCGAGCCCCGGATATGCCGACGATACCTACTTGTAAGCGTCTATTACAACTGTCTTGCGCGACCTGTCAGATCAACGCATTGCGCAAACGCGGGGTCAGTTCGTCGAACAGTGCCTGGACCGAGCGCAATGCCCGGCAATCCGGGCGGGTCAGCAGCCACAATTGGGTATCGCAACCGGGCAGCGCTTCGCTCAGTTGCTCGACCCCCGGCAGGGTGTGCGCCATATAGTCCGGCAGCGCGGCCACACCGAGGCCGGCGCTGACCAACTGGGCGATGGACGAAATGCCGCTGCAGCGGTAGCGCGGCATTACGCCGGGCAGTTTTTCGCTGCGCCAGACCACCGTGGGGTGATCCTGCATGGAATCGTCCGGCGAGATCCACGGCACGCTGGCGGGCGCTTCGGTCAAGCGGCTGCGAAATTCCTCGCGACCGCACACTACATAAGAAGCCGAACCCAGGCAGCGTCCTACAAGATGCTCGGGCGGCGAGTTGGTCAGGCGCAAGGCCAGGTCAGCGTCGCGGCGGCTGAGGTTGGCGAAGGTGTTGGACGTCGCCAGCTCCAGCGACAGTGCCGGGTACGCCGGCATGAACTCGGCCAGCGCCGGCAGCAGCAGGCTGTGCAATACCGCGTCGGTGCAGGTCAGGCGCACAGTGCCGCTGACCACCTGTTCGCCATGGGCCAGCGCCACGCGTGCGGCGTCCAGCGCCTGCTCGGCGCGCTCGGCCTGTTCGGCCAGGGCCTGGGCGGTGCCGGTGGGGATGTAGCCCTTGCGGCTTTTAACGAACAACGCGGTGCCGAGCGCGGCCTCCATCCGCCGGATCGAGCGGAACACCGTGGAAACGTCGACCTTGAGCAGTTCTGCCGCCTTGGCCAGGGAGCGTCCGCGGACCAGGGCGAGAACCAGGGAGAGGTCGGCATGGCTGATCTGATATTGCATCGATGCACTCTTTGCTTGCCAAAATGCCAATGTCTGTTGCGTGGGGGCCATTCTATAGTGCGACGGTGGCCGTCTAGCAAGGCGTGATGCCGCAGAACCTGGAACGCTCGTCCGATAGATGACGCGCCAGCCGTTCCCCACGATGGAAATCCCGAGAATAAAAGCCAGCCATCGCCGCCCCGAATACCCGCATTACCCCCCTACATCGCTGCCCCAATAAAAACTCTAAAGGATGCCTAGCCATGACGTCGGTCTCTCCGTGCGCCATCCCCGTTGACGAAATGGCCGAATTTCTAAAGGCCCACCCTGAGGTGCAGTACGTCGATCTGCTGATCGCCGATATGAACGGAGTGGTGCGCGGCAAGCGCGTCGAGAGGGCGAGCCTGGTCAAAGTCTACGAAAAGGGTATCAACCTGCCCGCGTCGCTGTTCGCCCTGGACATCAATGGCTCAACGGTGGAAAGCACCGGCCTGGGCCTGGATATCGGCGACGCCGACCGCATCTGCTACCCGATCCCCGGCACCCTGAGCTTCGAGCCCTGGCAGAAGCGTCCTACCGCGCAGTTGCTGATGACCATGCACGAGATGGACGGCAAGCCGTTCTTCGCCGACCCGCGCGAAGTGCTGCGTGGCGTTATCGAGAAGTTCGACGCCCTGGGCCTGACCATCTGCGCCGCGTTCGAGCTGGAGTTCTACCTGATCGACCAGGACAACCTGAACGGTCGCCCGCAACCGCCGCGTTCGCCGATTTCCGGCAAGCGTCCGCAATCGACCCAGGTCTACCTGATCGACGACCTCGACGAATACGTCGATTGCCTGCAGGACATTCTCGAAGCCGCCAAGGAACAGGACATCCCGGCCGACGCGATCGTCAAGGAAAGCGCCCCGGCGCAGTTCGAAGTGAACCTGCATCACGTCGCCGATCCGCTGAAAGCTTGTGACTACGCGCTGCTGCTCAAGCGGGTGATCAAGAACGTCGCCTACGACCATGAAATGGACTCCACGTTCATGGCCAAGCCCTACCCGGGCCAGGCCGGTAATGGCCTGCACGTGCACATTTCGCTGCTGGACAAGGCCACCGGCAAGAACATCTTCACCAGCGAAGACCCCGAGCAGAACGACGCCCTGCGCCACGCCATCGGCGGCGTGCTGGAAACCATGCCGGCGTCGATGGCCTTCCTCTGCCCGAACATCAACTCCTACCGCCGCTTCGGCGCGCAGTTCTATGTGCCCAACGCGCCGAGCTGGGGCCTGGACAACCGCACCGTGGCCGTCCGTGTACCGACCGGCAGCGCCGACGCCGTACGCATCGAGCACCGCGTGGCCGGCGCCGACGCCAACCCTTACCTGATGATGTCGGCGATCCTCGCCGGTATTCACCACGGGCTGACCAACAAGATCGAACCGGGCGCGCCCATCGAAGGCAATTCCTACGAGCAACTGGAACAGAGCCTGCCGAACAACCTGCGCGATGCCCTGCGCGAACTGGACGACAGCGAAGTCCTGAACCAGTACATCAGCCCCGACTACATCGATATTTTCGTCGCCTGCAAGGAAAGCGAACTGGCGGAGTTCGAGGTGTCGATTTCCGACCTCGAATACAACTGGTACCTGCATACCGTGTGATGCCCGGAGAACAGAACAATGACAATTCCGACCCGCGAACAATGGGAAACCCTCTTCCAGCAACTGCGCATCGAGGGGCGCGCCTTCATCGACGGTGAATACCTCGAAAGCGCCTCTGGCGAGACCTTCGACTGCATCAGCCCGGTGGACGGCCGTGCCCTGGCCGCCGTCGCCAGTTGCGATGCCGCCGACGCCGAGCTGGCAGTCGCTGCCGCGCGCCGCAGTTTCGACAGCGGCGTCTGGGCGCAGCAGGCGCCGGCCCAGCGCAAGCGCGTGCTGATCGCCTTCGCCGACCTGCTGCTGGCCAACGCCCGCGAGCTGGCGTTGCTGGAAACCCTGGACATGGGCAAGCCGATCGCCGACTCGCTGAGCATCGACATTCCCGCGGCGGCCAACGCCATCCGCTGGAACGCCGAGGCGATCGACAAGATCTACGACGAAGTCGCGCCGACCGCGCCTGACCAGCTTGGCCTGGTGACCCGCGAGGCGGTGGGTGTGGTTGCCGCCATCGTGCCCTGGAACTTCCCGCTGATGATGGCCTGCTGGAAACTCGGCCCGGCCCTGGCCACCGGCAACTCGGTGATCCTCAAGCCGTCGGAAAAATCTCCGCTGACCGCCATCCGCATCGCCCAACTGGCGGTGGAAGCCGGCCTTCCGGCCGGTGTGCTCAATGTGCTGCCAGGTTTCGGCCACACCGTCGGCAAGGCCCTGGCCTTGCACATGGACGTCGACACTCTGGTGTTCACCGGTTCGACCCGCATCGCCAAGCAACTGATGGTGTATGCCGGCGAATCGAACATGAAACGCGTCTGGCTGGAGGCCGGCGGCAAGAGCCCGAACATCGTCTTCGCCGACGCGCCGGACCTGCAGGCCGCGGCTGAAGCCGCCGCCAGCGCTATCGCGTTCAACCAGGGCGAGGTCTGCATCGCCGGTTCGCGCCTGCTGGTGGAGCGCTCGATCAAGGAGCAGTTCCTGCCGATGGTGGTGGAGGCGCTCAAGGCCTGGAAACCAGGCCATGCGCTGGAGCCGGAAACCCGCGTCGGTGCGCTGGTCGACGCCACCCAGCTGGACACCGTGCTGGGCTACGTCGAGGCCGGCAAGGCCGATGGCGCGACCCTGGTCACCGGTGGCCGCCGTGTGCTTGAAGACACCTGCGGCGTCTACGTCGAGCCGGCGATCTTCGATGGCGTGAACAACGCCATGCGCATCGCCCGCGAGGAAATCTTCGGTCCAGTGCTGTCGGTCATCACCTTCGACAGCGCCGAAGAAGCGATCGCCATCGCCAACGACTCGCCGTTCGGCCTGGCCGCGGCGGTGTGGACCTCGGACCTTTCCAAGGCCCATCGCAGCGCTCGCGCCCTGCGCGCCGGCAGCGTCTGGATCAACCAGTACGACGGCGGCGACATGACTGCGCCGTTTGGCGGGTTCAAGCAGTCGGGCAACGGCCGCGACAAGTCGCTGCACGCGTTCGACAAATACACCGAACTCAAGGCGACCTGGATCAAGCTCTAAGGGAGGCTGGATCGATGAAGCAGGATTTGCGCAAGACGCCTTTGATCGGCGTCACTGCATGCCGTCAGATGCTGGGCAACACTGCCTCCCACACCGTGGGCGACAAATACGTCGAGGCCGCCGCGTTTGCCGGCGTGCCGCTGATCCTGCCGGCGCTCACCGAGGCGCTGGACCCGCAGCGCCTGCTGGAACGCCTCGACGGCATTCTTTTTACCGGCTCGCCTTCAAATGTCGAGCCGCATCATTACAATGGCGCCCCCAGCGTCGAAGGCACCCGGCACGACGTGTTTCGTGACCGGCTGACCCTGCCGTTGCTGCAGGCGGCGATTGCCGCCGGCGTGCCGGTGTTCTGCATTTGCCGTGGTTTCCAGGAGCTCAATGTGGCCCTGGGCGGAAGCTTGCACCAGCGTGTCCAGGAGCTGCCCGGCTATCTGGACCACCGCGAGCCGCAGGACGCCCCGCTCGAAGAACAGTACAGCCCGCGTCACCTGGTGACGGTCGAACCCGATGGGAAATTCGAGCGACTGGGGTTACCGCAGCAGTTCATGGTCAACTCGCTCCACAGCCAGGGCATCGACCGCCTGGCTGAGGGCTTGCGTGTCGAGGCATTGGCCCCGGACGGGTTGATCGAAGCAGTTTCCATGGAGGATGCGCCCGGCTTTGTGGTCGGAGTGCAGTGGCATCCGGAATGGCGTTATGCCGAAAACCCGGTTTCGTTGCGTCTTTTTCAGGCGTTCCGTGCAGCCTGTAATGCCTACGCCGGTGGTCAGCGCTACCGCGAGGCGAGCCTGTAACGCCTCGGGAGCGACGTTTGCGCCCAGGCCGATCCGGCAGATTCATTGAGTGCGGGCATCAATTGATGCCCTGAAAAACAATACCAATAGCGACGGCAACTACTCATGAGCGATTTCCAGGCAAGCCTGACCCCGAGTACGGCGGGGCAGGCTCGCGCAAGCGCCGGCACATCCGGAGCATCCAAGGGGCTGGCCAAGGGCCGGCTCGGACTGCTCGCCAGTATCGTGCTCGGCATTTCCACCATCGCCCCGGTGTACACCCTCACCGGCGCGCTGGGTCCAACGGTCCGCGAAGTCGGCGCGCACTTGCCGGCGGTGTTCATCGTCGGCTTCCTGCCGATGCTGCTGGTAGCCCTCGGCTATCGCGAGCTGAACGCGGCCGAACCGGACAGCGGCACCTCCTTTACCTGGTCGGCTCGCGCCTTTGGCCCGATGATCGGCTGGATCGGCGGCTGGGGCCTGGTCACGGCGACGACCATCGTGCTGTCCAACCTGGCCGGTGTGGCGGTGGACTTCTTCTATCTCTTCCTCGGGCAACTCACTGGCAGCCACGAGGTGGCTGCGCTCAGCGACAACCTGCTGATCAACGTCATCACCTGTTGCGTGTTCATCGCCATGGCGGTGTGGATCTGCTGTCGCGGCATCGGCACGACCATGGCGGTGCAGTACGGCCTGGTGGCGCTGCAATTGTTGGTGCTGATAGGTTTCGCCATCGCGGCGTTCGGCGGCTCGACCCCCGAGCAACCGCCGATGAACTTCCAGATGGACTGGTTCAACCCGTTCGGCGTCGAGTCCTTCTCGGCCTTTACCGCCGGCCTGTCGCTGTCGATCTTCATCTTCTGGGGTTGGGACGTGTGCCTGACCATGAGCGAAGAGTCGGTGGGCAGCGATGAAGTGCCTGGCCGCGCCGCGACCCTGACCGTACTGCTGATCCTTGGCCTGTACCTGGTCACCGCTATCGCCACGCTGCAATTCGCCGGTATCAGCGAAGTAGGGCTGGGCCTGGGCAATCCACGGATCCAGGAAAACGTCTTCGCTCACCTCGCAGGTCCAGTCATGGGCCCGCTGGCAATCCTGATGTCCATCGCCGTGCTGGCGAGTACCGCCGCGTCGCTGCAATCGACCTTCGTCTCCCCGGCCCGCACTCTGCTCGCCATGGGCTACTACGGCGCCGTGCCAGAGCGCTTCGCGCGCATCTGCCCGCGCTCGCAGACTCCGCGTTATGCCACCATCTGCGCCGGCATCGCCGCCGGTGTGTTCTACGTGACCATGCGCACCTTGAGCGAAAACGTGCTGGCGGACACCATCACAGCCTTGGGCATGATGATCTGCTTCTACTATTCGCTGACGGCGTTCGCCTGTGTCTGGTACTTCCGCCACAGCCTGATGGACAGCGCGCGGCACTTCATGATGAGAGGCGTGTGCCCGTTGCTGGGCGGCGGGATTCTTTCGGTGATCTTCGTTCAGACCGCAATCGACAGCGCCTCGCCGTCGTTCGGCAGCGGTTCGCATGTGGGCGGGTTGGGGCTGGTGTTCGTGATCGCGATGATCATCCTGCTGCTGGGCATCGTCCTGATGCTGCTCTCGCGTCTGCGCGCGCCGGCGTTCTTCCTTGGCATGACGCTGCGCCGTCACGCAACCATCCCGAGCCGCCGCTGAGGCGGCCGGGACGGCGAGGGCTCAAGCCAGCAGTTGCTTGAGCAGCTCGCCGTGGCGTTGTTGCTGGCTTTCGCGCTGCAGGCGATTGGCGCGGAACACCGCTTTCAAGTCTTCCAGCGCCGTGGCGAAGTCGTCATTGATGATGACGTACTCGTATTCGTCGTAGTGCTTCATCTCGCTGACCGCTTCGCGCATCCGACCTTCGATGATTTCGTCACTGTCCTGGCCACGGTTTGTCAGGCGCTGGCGCAGCGCCTGCTGGCTCGGCGGCAGGATGAAAATCGAGCGAGTGCCCGGCATCTGGTCGCGCACCTGTTGCGCACCTTGCCAATCGATTTCCAGAATCAGGTCATGGCCTTCATCGAGGGTCTGCTGCAGCGCGCTGCGCGAGGTGCCGTAGCAGTTGCCGAAGACTTCGGCCTGCTCGAGGAAGTCGCCCTGAGCGTTCAGGCGGTCGAACTCGGCGCGGTCGACGAAGTGGTAGTTCACCCCGTTGTGCTCGCCCGGACGCATGGCCCGCGTGGTGTGGGAAACCGACACGCGGATGTGGTTCAGGTCGTCGGTCAGGGCCTTGACCAGGCTGGTCTTGCCCGCGCCGGACGGGGCCGAAATGATGTACAGGGTGCCGCTGCTGTGTTTCATGATGGGGGTGGCCTTACTCGATGTTCTGTACTTGTTCACGCATCTGCTCGATCAGAACCTTGAGGTTGACCGCCGATTGGGTGCTGCGTGGGTCGAAGGCTTTGGAGCCCAAGGTGTTGGCTTCGCGATTGAGCTCCTGCATCAGGAAGTCCAGGCGCCGGCCCGCTGCACCGCCGGACTTGAGCACCCGACGCACTTCGGTGACGTGCGTGCTGAGGCGGTCGAGTTCTTCGGCAACATCGCTTTTCTGTGCCAGCAAGACCATTTCCTGCTCCAGGCGTTGCGGGTCGAGTTCGGCCTGCATGTCGCTGAAGCGGTCGAGGATCTTCTGCCGCTGGGCGGCGAGCATCTGCGGCACCAGCGCGCGCAGGGTGGTGACTTCCTGGCTCATGTTGTCCAGGCGCTCGTTGATCAGCCGGGCCAGTTCCGCGCCTTCGCGGTTACGGCCATTTTTCAGCTCCTGGAGCGCCGCGTCGAACAGCTCGATGGCTTCGACGTTCAAGGCTTGCGGGTCGTTGGCATCGGCGACCAGCACGCCGGGCCAGGCCAGCACTTCCAGGGGATTGAGCGGTGCCGGCTGCTTGATCAGGCTGGCCACGGTCTCGGCGGCGGCCACCAGTTGTGCGGCGCGCTCACGGTCCACCTGCAACGGCTTGCCGGCGTTTTCTTCGTTGAAGCGCAGGGTGCACTCGACCTTGCCGCGGGAAATCCCCTGGCGCAGCGACTCGCGTACGGCGCCTTCAAGATCGCGGAAGGCTTCCGGCAGGCGCAGGTGCGGCTCAAGGTAGCGATGGTTGACCGAGCGCAGTTCCCATATCAGGGTGCCTTGGGTCCCGGCTCGTTCGACACGAGCAAAGGCGGTCATGCTGTGCACCATGGGAAGTACCTCGCAGATAGATGAAGGGAAAGCCGACAGGCTGCAAAGGCGCAGGATTGTAACGCAGTGCGCTGCCGGCTCCCATAAACGGATGTGACAAACACTGCGCTGAACGCCGACAAAAACCTGTCGAAGCCCGATGTGCGCGGGGTTTGAGCCGTGCGACGGGCGGCGGGCGGGCCTTTCGCGCTCAGGCATGTCCAGTCGCGGCCTGGCGCTCTATAATGCTCGGCAGATTCGAACCCAGTACAGGTATCCCCTATGAAACGTCCAAGTGGTCGCGCTGCCGATCAGCTCCGCTCGATCCGCATCACCCGCAACTACACCAAGCACGCCGAAGGGTCGGTACTGGTTGAGTTTGGCGACACCAAAGTCGTCTGCACGGTCAGCGTCGAAAATGGTGTTCCACGCTTCCTGAAAGGCCAGGGGCAAGGCTGGCTGACCGCCGAGTACGGCATGCTGCCGCGCTCCACCGGTGAGCGTAACCAGCGCGAAGCCAGCCGTGGCAAACAGGGTGGCCGCACCCTCGAAATCCAGCGCCTGATCGGTCGCTCGCTGCGCGCCGCGCTGGACATGAGCAAACTGGGCGACATCACCCTGTACGTCGACTGCGACGTGATCCAGGCCGACGGCGGCACCCGCACCGCGTCCATCACCGGCGCCATGGTTGCCCTGGTCGATGCGCTGCGTGTGGTCAAGAAACGTGGCGGCCTGAAAGGCGGCGACCCGCTCAAGCACATGATCGCTGCCGTTTCGGTGGGCATGTACCAGGGCGAGCCGGTGCTGGATCTGGATTACCTCGAAGACTCCGCTGCCGAAACCGACCTGAACGTGGTCATGACCAGCGCTGGCGGCTTCATCGAAGTCCAGGGCACCGCCGAAGGCGCGCCGTTCCAGCCGCAGGAACTCAACGCCATGCTGGAGCTGGCGCAGAAAGGCATGGCCGATCTGTTCGAGCTGCAAAAGGTGTCGCTGGCTGACTGAGCCATCGCTCAATAAAAAAGCCGACCCAAGGGTCGGCTTTTTTGTGGCTGACGATCAGATCGTCAGCGTCCAGTCGTAGTCCACGATCAGCGGCGCGTGTTGCGAGAAGCGCGGCTGGCGCGGCAGGCGTGCGCTTCGTACGAAGCGGCGCAGGCCGGGGGTCAGCAACTGGTAGTCGAAGCGATAGCCCAGGTTGAGCATCTCGGCTTGTTCGTTATCTGGCCACCAGCTGTACTGGTCGCCTTCGCGGCTGACTTCGCGCAGGGCATCGACATAGCCCATGTTGCCGACGATCTCGTCCATCCACGCGCGTTCCGGGGCGAGGAAGCCTGGCGACTGCTGACTGTCGCGCCAGTTCTTGATGTCGAGCTTCTGCTGCGCCACGTACAGCGAGCCGCAATAGATGTATTCGCGGCGTTTACGACGTTGCTTGTCCAGGTACTTGGCGAAGTCGTCCATCAACTTGAACTTCTGGTTCAGGTCTTCATCGCCGTTCTGCCCGGAAGGCAGCAACAGGGTTGCAATACTGACTTTGTCGAAATCGGCCTGCAGGTAACGTCCGTAGCGGTCGGCTGTCTCGAAGCCCAGGCCGCTGATGACTGCCTTGGGCTGCAACCGCGAATAAAGTGCCACGCCGCCTTGGGCGGGTACTTCTGCGTCGCAGGCATAAAGGAAGTAGCCATCTAGCTGAAAAGCCGGGTCGTCGAGTTCAAAGGCCGAGGCGCGGGTATCCTGAAGGCAGATGACGTCGGCATTCTGAGCTTGCAGCCAGCTGAGCAAACCACGCTCGACCGCAGCCTGAATGCCATTAACGTTCACACTGATGATCCGCATAAATGGCCCCAAAAATCACGTGCGTGTATGATACCCGAGCTCTACTCAATTAGCTAAATCCGTGGTAATCCGGGACTCTTCATGCAGCCGTATCAGCGCGACTTCATTCGTTTTGCCATCGATCGCGGGGTTCTGCGCTTCGGTGAGTTCACTCTCAAGTCGGGTCGTACCAGCCCGTATTTCTTCAATGCCGGCTTGTTCAACAGTGGCTCGGCCCTGGCCCAGCTCGGACGTTTCTATGCGGCGGCGATCGTCGACAGCAAGATTCCGTTCGATGTCCTGTTCGGCCCGGCCTACAAGGGTATTCCCCTTGCCGCGGCGACCGCAGTGGCCCTGGCCGAGCAGCACCAGCTTGACGTGCCATGGTGCTTCAACCGCAAGGAAGCCAAGGACCACGGCGAAGGCGGTAGCCTGGTGGGCGCGGCGCTGACCGGCGAGGTGCTGATCATCGACGATGTGATCACCGCCGGCACCGCGATCCGCGAAGTCATGCAGATCATCCAGGGCCAGCAGGCCAAGGCCGCTGGCGTGTTGATCGCGTTGAACCGCCAGGAGCGCGGCAACGGCGAGCTGTCGGCGATCCAGGAAGTGGAGCGCGACTTCGGCATTCCGGTGGTCAGCATCGTTTCCCTGACCCAGGTCCTTGAGTTCCTCGCCGACGATCCGGCGCTCAAGCAGCACCTGCCGGCGGTGGAAGCCTACCGCGCCCAATTCGGCGTCTGAAATGAAAACGGGCCGCTTCAAGCGGCCCGTTTTCATTTGGCTCAGTCTTTTCCGTAGTTCGGCGAGCGGGGTCCGTAGAGGATGCCGCCGTTCTTGTACGGGGTCAGCAGACGTGCACCGGTGATCCCGGCAATCGGGTAGCCGGCATCGTCCTGCACGCTGCTGATGATCTGATTGACCGCAGCGGTGATCAGCAGGCCGATAATCCCGCCTCCGCTGTTGTTCTGATTCTCCTGGCTGGACGCCGTGGCCGCACCGGTCCACAGGGTCTTGCCGCTGCGCAGGTCGACCAGGCTGGCCTTGGCCGTCACGATGGTTGCGCTGCTGATGACCATGTAACGCGTGCCATAGTCGCTCACGGTGACATACAGCGCCGCGTCCGCACCGAAGATGTCGTGCAGCTTGTTGGTGGGCAACTGGTGGATGTCGCTGGGCGTGGTCATGCCGTTCTGGCGGAAGGTTTCATCGACCAGCGCCACCGGCAGCACGTAATACCCGGCTTCGGCCAGCGGATAGGTCACGTTCGACAGCATGCTGTAGGTCGCCTTCACATCCGGCGACTCGTTCAGCGGCGGCAGGATGAGAATCGAGCGCGGGTTGGCCTGCTTGTATTCCGAGTAATCGACGCTCTTTTGCTGGTGAGCGCAGCCGGCGAACAGCGCGAGGATGCAGGCGCTCGCCGCCAGTTTGAACAGATGCTGGATCATTGTTTGGCCACTCCCTGGCGTGCGTTTTTCAGCAGAAAGTCCATGTAGGCCGCCGATTCAGGGAACAGCGCTTTCTCCGTCTGGAACTGCTGGACCATCTGATCATCCTTGCCGAGGCTCGAATACAGCAGGCCAAGCTGGGCGTGGTAGCCCGGAGGAACGGCGCCGTTCTTGGCGCGGATTTTCTGCAGATCACCTTCCAGTGCTTCGACCTGGGCTTCTTTCGATTCGCCCTTGAAGTACTGATAGACCTGCGGTTGGTAGCTTTCCCACTGGTACAGGGTTTTTGGCCCGGTGCAGCCGGACAGCAGGATGCTGCCCAGCAGAACGCCGGCGACTGCGCGCCAGCTCAGGGTTGCCGTACTCATTACGGTTCGTCCTTGTGCGTAGAGTCTTTAAGGGGTGACAGGTTTCCAGGCGCCGCTTTCCACGGCGTCGACCAGCTTGTTCACGGCTTCGCGCATGGCCAGGTCGAGCACCTTGCCATTGAGGGTCGAGTCGTAGCTGGCAGTACCGCCGAAACCGATGATTTCGCGGTTGGACAGGGCGTACTCGCCCGCGCCCTGGCTGGAATAGACCACTTCGGAGGTGCTGATGTTGACGATGTTCAGCGCAACCTTGGCGTAGGCGATCTGGGTCTTGCCGCGACCGAGGATGCCGAAGAGCTGATGGTCGCCGACTTCCTTGCGACCGAATTCGGTCACATCACCGGTCACCACGTAATCCGCACCTTTCAGACGCTGGGCCTGGCCCTTGATGGCCGCTTCTTGCTGGATTTCGCCCATGTTGTCGCGGTCCAGCACGTTGAAGCGATTGGTCTGCTGCAGGTGGGTGATGAGGATGGTCTTCGCCTGACCGCCGAGACGGTCGATGCCGTCGGAGAAGATGCCGCGCATGTAGCTGGAGCGGTTGTCGAACTTGCCGACCGCGATAGGCGCACGCACACCGCTGTAGGGGCGGCTGACGCTTTCGACCTGCTGCACGGCGACCGCTCTGGATGTTTCTGTTGCACAACCTGCCAACGACCCGAAAGCGATGGCGGCTGCCAGCACGAGTCCATGTGAAGCATATTTCACGCTGTTTCTCCCAAATAAACACAGAAAACGGTTCAAGCGATCATGAAAAAGCCCGCCTGGTAGCGGGCTTCTCATTGAAAGGTATTACTGACGCGGCTTGCGGTTGGTGATCAGGGTGCCCACGCCGCTGTCGGTGAAGATTTCCAGCAGAACGGCGTTCGGTACGCGGCCGTCGATGATGTGCGAGCTGTGCACGCCGCCCTGGACCGCTTCCAGTGCGCAACGGATCTTCGGCAGCATGCCGCCGTAGATGGTGCCGTCGGCGATCAGGCTATCGACCTGCTCGGTGCTCAGGCCGGTCAACACGGTGCCTTGCTTGTCCATCAGGCCGGCGATGTTGGTCAGCAGCATCAGCTTCTCGGCTTTCAGAGCCTCGGCGACCTTGCCGGCAACCAGGTCGGCGTTGATGTTGTAGGACTCGCCGTTCGGGCCTACGCCGATGGGCGCGATGACCGGGATGAAGTCACCCTTGACCAGCATGTTCAGCAGGTCGGTGTTGACGCCAACGACTTCGCCGACGTGGCCGATGTCGATGATTTCCGGCGTGGTCATCTCCGGGGTCTGACGGGTGACGGTGAGCTTTTTCGCACGGATCAGCTCAGCGTCCTTGCCGGTCAGGCCGATGGCACTGCCGCCGTGACGGTTGATCAGGTTGACGATGTCCTTGTTCACCTGGCCGCCGAGAACCATCTCCACCACGTCCATGGTCTGGGCGTCGGTGACGCGCATGCCATCGACGAAACGGCTTTCGATCGACAGGCGCTTGAGCAGGTCACCGATCTGCGGGCCACCACCGTGGACGACCACCGGGTTGATGCCGACGGCCTTCATCAGGACCACGTCGCGCGCGAAGCCGGTTTTCAGCTCCTCGCTTTCCATCGCGTTGCCGCCGTACTTGATCACCAGGGTCTTGCCGACAAAGCGTCGGATGTAAGGCAGCGCTTCGGACAGTACCTGGGCGACATGGGTAGC
This sequence comes from Pseudomonas sp. 20P_3.2_Bac5, assembly GCF_025466035.1. Lineage (NCBI taxonomy): Bacteria > Pseudomonadati > Pseudomonadota > Gammaproteobacteria > Pseudomonadales > Pseudomonadaceae > Pseudomonas > Pseudomonas sp. 20P_3.2_Bac5. Next base: position 226,683 of record NZ_JANLOA010000130.1, read on the forward strand.
GGCATCGCGATCGAGGGTCATGCAGGGCTCCAATTGGAACAAGTGGTTCGGTCAGAACGGTAGTTGCAGGTCAGGGGCAACGCGCTTGAGTTGCGCGTGGAAAACAGCCTTGATTCGCTGCAGTTCGGCTTCGTTGTCGGCCTCGAAACGCAGCACCAGTACCGGTGTGGTATTGGACGCGCGGACCAGGCCCCAGCCGTGGGGATAATCGACTCGCACACCGTCGATGGTGGTCAGGTCGGCTTTGCCCCAGTCGGCGTCGCGTTGCAGTGCATCAATGATGGCGAATTTACTCTCGTCGGTCACATCAATGTTGATTTCCGGTGTGGAAATATCATTCGGGAAGCCGGCGAACAGGGTTTCGGCGTCCAGTGCGGACTTGCTGAGGATCTCCAGCAAACGCGCGGCACTGTAGATGCCGTCGTCGAAACCGAACCAGCGTTCCTTGATGAAGATGTGTCCGCTCATCTCACCGGCGAGCAGTGCGCCGGTTTCCTTCATTTTCTTCTTGATCAGCGAGTGGCCGGTCTTCCACATCCGCGAGCGGCCGCCGTATTCGGCGATCAGCGGGGTCAGGCGGCGGGTGCATTTGACGTCGAAGATGATTTCGGCGCCGGGGTTGCGGGCCAGCACGTCCTGGGCGAAGAGCATCAGCAGGCGGTCCGGGTAGACGATGCTGCCGGTATTGGTCACCACGCCGACGCGGTCGCCGTCGCCATCGAAGGCCAGGCCGAGGTCGGCGCCGGTTTCCTTGACCTTGGCAATCAGGTCTACCAGGTTTTCCGGCTTGCCCGGGTCCGGGTGATGGTTGGGGAAATTGCCGTCGACCTCGCAGAACAGCGGGATGACGTCGCAGCCAAGTGCTTCGATCAGTTGCGGGGCGTTGACGCCAGCGGCGCCGTTACCGCAGTCCACCACCACTTTCAGGCGCTTGGCGAGCTTGATGTCGCCGACGATCTGCTGGTGGTAGCGCGGGAGAATGTCGACTTTCTCGACCTTGCCTTCACCGCGGCTCAGGTCGTTGGTTTTCAGCCGGGTCAGCAGCGCCTGGATCTGTTCGTTGGCCAGGGTGTCGCCGGCGATGACGATCTTGAAACCGTTGTAGTTCGGCGGGTTGTGGCTGCCGGTGAGCATCACGCCGGATTTGCCGGCGAGCACGTTGGCGGCGTAGTACAGCGCGGGTGTCGGCACCAGGCCGACATCGCTGACCTGGCAACCGGCGTCGACCAGCCCCTGGATCAGCCGTTCCACCAGCATCGGTCCGGACAGGCGGCCGTCGCGACCAACCGACACGTTCGGTTCGCCCTGGGCCAGGCTCTGTGCACCGATGGCGCGTCCAATCCAATAAGCCGTTTCGGCGTGCAGGGTATCTCCCACGACACCACGGATATCGTAGGCGCGGAAAATGCTGTCAGGCAGTGCGGGGATCAGTTGGGCCATATCGTTCATCACGGAACTCCAGTCTCGATGGCTTTCGGGCGTGTGGAACGCTTGGACGGCCATTTTGCCGGAGAGTTCGCCCCCGGCATGGATCCGGGGGCGATCAGGGGATCATTGGCTACCGGAGTGACCGAAGCCGCCAGCACCGCGTTGGCTCTCGTCGAAGGCCTCGACGATGTCGAAATGAGCCTGTACCACCGGCACCAGGACCAGTTGCGCGATGCGCTCGCCGACGGTGATGGTGAAGGCGTTCTGGCCGCGGTTCCAGCAGGAGACCATCAGCTCGCCCTGGTAGTCGGAATCGATCAGCCCGACCAGGTTCCCCAGCACGATGCCGTGTTTGTGGCCGAGGCCCGAGCGCGGCAGGATCAGCGCCGCCAGGCCCGGGTCGCCGATGTAAATCGACAGGCCGGTGGGAATCAGCAGGGTCTGGCCCGGCTCCAGGACGGTGTCTTCCTTGAGCATGGCGCGCAGGTCGAGACCGGCCGAGCCTGGGGTGGCGTACTGCGGCAGCGGGAATTCGCCGCCGATGCGTGGATCGAGAATCTTGGCTTGCAGAGCGTGCATTTGGGTCAAACCTGGTTGAGGCGTTCGGCGATGAAGGCGACCAGTTGGCGGGCGATCTTGCCCTTGCTGGTCTGCGCGAACAGGGTTTCATGGAGCTGCCGGTCGATCACGCTGCAGGCGTTTTCCTCGCTGTTGAAGCCAATGCTGGGGTTGGCCACGTCATTGGCGACGATCAGGTCGAGGTTCTTGTCCTTGAGCTTGCGTGCGGCGTAATCGAGCAGGTGTTCGGTCTCGGCGGCGAAGCCAACGCTGAACGGACGGTCCGGACGGGTGGCGATAGTGGCCAGGATGTCCGGGTTGCGCACCATCTGCAGCAGCAGGCCGTCACCGGTCGTAGGGTCTTTCTTGAGTTTTTGCGGGGCGACGACTTCCGGACGGTAGTCGGCGACCGCCGCCGAAGCGATGAACAGGTCGCACGGGATCGCCGCTTCGCAGGCCGCGAGCATGTCGCGGGCGCTGACCACATCGATCCGGGTGACCCGGTCTGGCGTCGGCAGGTGCACCGGGCCGGTGACCAGGGTGACCCGCGCGCCGGCTTCCGCCGCGGCCTCGGCGAGGGCGAAGCCCATCTTGCCGGAGCTGTGGTTGGTGATGTAGCGCACCGGGTCGATGTTTTCCTGGGTCGGGCCGGCGGTGATCAGCACGTGCTTGCCGGTCAGCGACTGGCGCTGGAAGCACTCGGCGGCGGACCAGGCCAGGTCGCTGGCCTCGAGCATGCGGCCCAGGCCGACGTCGCCGCAGGCCTGGCTGCCCGAGGCCGGGCCGAAGACCTGGATCGAGCGGCTTTGCAGGGTTTCGAGGTTGGCCTGGGTGGCCGGGTCGCGCCACATGGCCTGGTTCATGGCCGGGGCCACGGCGACCGTGGCGTCGGTGGCCAGCACCAGGGTGGTCAGCAGATCGTCGGCCACGCCTTGGGCCAGGCGAGCGATGAGATCGGCGGTGGCTGGTGCAATCAGCACCAGATCGGCCCACTTGGCCAGTTCGATGTGGCCCATCGCCGCTTCGGCAGCGGGATCCAATAGGTCCATGTGCACGGGGTGCCCGGAGAGGGCTTGCATGGTCAGGGGGGTGATGAATTCAGCACCGCCACGGGTCATGACCACGCGCACCTGGGCGCCGTGTTCCAGAAGTCGGCGAACCAGCTCGGCGCTCTTGTAGGCGGCGATGCCGCCGCCGACGCCGAGAACGATGCGTTTCCGATACAGCCGCTGCATAGGCCTGCCTTTTTCCGATGAGGGTTTGCGCGCAACGCCAACGCCTCCCCAGGCCGGATCGCTGCGCAAAAAGTGGCCGCTAAGATAGCACAGGGCTGCTCCCTGCAAGAGCGCCGGGAGCAGTAACGGGCAGACAGAGGGAAATTGTCATGAGTATCAGGGACTGGCCCGTGTTGGAACGACCACGGGAAAAGCTGTTGGGACAAGGCGCGGCTAGCCTCTCCGATGCGGAGTTGCTGGCTATTTTTCTGCGGACGGGAGTGCGGGGACGCAGTGCGGTGGACCTGGCCCGGGACCTGTTGAACCGCTTCGGCGGGCTGCGGGGTTTGCTGGAGGCGGACCAACCGTGCTTCAACAAGCAACTGGGGCTGGGGCCGGCCAAGTACGCCCAGTTACAGGCGGTGATGGAAATGGCGCGGCGTCATCTGGGCGAGCACCTCAGTCGCAGTTCGGCACTGGAAAACCCGGCGGGGGTTCGGGCCTATCTCCAGGCGCAATTGAGGCACGAGCAGCATGAGGTGTTCGGCTGCCTTTTTCTCGATACCAAGCACCGTCCGCTGGGTTTCGAGGCACTGTTTCAAGGCTCGATCGACAGCGCCAACGTCTATCCGCGGCAGGTGCTCAAGCGGGCTTTGGCGCGCAATGCGGCGGCATTGATCCTGTGTCACAACCATCCTTCCGGGAACCCCGAGCCGAGTCAGGCCGACATTCGCCTGACCCATCGGCTCAAGGAAGCGCTGGAAATGATCGATGTGCGCGTGCTCGACCACTTCATCATCGGCGACGGCGAGCCGTTGTCGATGCGCGAGCACGGCTGCTTCTTCAACGATCCACCTTGACCCCGGAAAAGTCCTGACGACCGAACGGGCTGACCTTGTAGCCTTCCACGCCGCTGCGCATCAGCACCGCGGCGGTGGGGTGCGCCAGCGGCAGCCACAGCGCCTGTTGCTGGATCTGCGCCTGGGCCTGCTGGTAAAGCCGGCTGCGCACGCTCTGGTCGCTGGTGGTCTTGCCGGCACTGATCAACTGATCCAGGCGCGGGTCGCAATAGCGGGCAAAGTTGGTCCCGGACGTGACTGCCGCGCAGGAGAATTGCGGGCTGAGGAAGTTGTCCGGGTCGCCGTTGTCACCGGCCCAGCCCATGAACAGCAAATCATGTTCGCCGGCCTTGGCCCGCCGAATCAGCTCGCCCCACTCGATCACGCGGATCTCGGCCTTGATGCCGATCTTCGCCAGGTCCGCCTGCAGCAATTGCGCGCCCAGGCTCGGGTTGGGGTTGAGCAGGCTGCCCGACGGGCGGGTCCAGATGGTGGTGCTGAAGCCGTCGGGCAGGCCGGCTTTCTTCAACAGCTCCTGGGCTTTGGCGAGGTCCGTCGGGTAGCCGGGCAGCGTTTTATCGTAGCTCCAGGTATTGGGCGGGAAGGGCCCGTTGGCGGCCACGGCGGTGCCTTCGAACACGGCCTTGAGGTAGCTGTCCTTGTCGAAGGCGAGGTTGATTGCCTGGCGTACTTCGGGCTTGTCCAGCGGCGGATGCTGGCTGTTGATGGCGACGAAGGCGGTCATGAAGGCTTCGGTTTTTTCGACCTTCAGGGTCGCATCGCCAGCCGCCGCGGCGATGTCCAGCGGCTTGGGCGAGAGGGCGATCTGGCATTCGTTGCGCCGCAGTTTTTGCAGGCGCACGTTGGCGTCCGGGGTGATAGCGAAGATCAGCGGGTCGACGGTGGGCTTGCCGGCGAAATAGTCCGGGTTGGCCTTGTAGCGGATGCTGGCGTCTTTCTGGAAACGGGTGAAGACGAAGGGCCCGGTGCCGATCGGCTGGCTGTTGAGCTTCTCCGGGGTACCGGCCTTGAGCAGCTGATCGGCGTATTCGGCCGGGTAGATCGAGGCGAAGCCCATGCTCAGGGTGGCGAGGAAGGTCGCGTCCGGGTGGCTCAGGGTGAAGCGCACGCTCAGCGGGTCCGGTGCCTCGACCTGCTTGATCAGGTCAGGCAGTTGCAGGGACTGGGCGTGAGGAAAACCACTCTGGGCGATCTTGTGCCACGAGTGCGCGGGGTAGAGCATGCGCTGGAAGCTGAACAGCACGTCGTCGGCGTTCAGGCTGCGGCTGGGCTTGAAGTACGCGGTGGTGTGGAATTTCACTTCCGGGCGCAGCTTGAACTCGTAGACCAGGCCATCGGGGGAGACGGTCCAGCTTTCGGCCAGGCTCGGCACGACCTTGCCGGCGGCCGCATCGAACTCCACCAGGCGGTTCATCAGCACGTCGGCGGAGGCGTTGGTGGTGGTCAGCGCGTTGTACTGGACCACATCGAATCCTTCCGGACTGGCCTCGGTGCACACGCTGAGGGCGGCGGCCTGTGCCGCGGCGGGGCCGAGCAGGGCGGCGAACAACAGGGGTAGAACGGCGGGACGCATAGGAATTCCTCAGGCTGAACGATGGCCCATCTGCCTGTGCAGTTTGGAAAAGTCCTACCCTAGTGCGCTGGATTACAAACGCCAACTGATTTTTCAGCAGTTTCGCGACGAGCGGTTGTCTGCCCCGCAGGCCCTGTACCTTGCAGGACGGGCCCGGGAGCGGGGAGGGCAATTCACATCTTGTGTTGTTGTGCTCTGGTGTTTCTGGTATAAAGCAGCGCTCTTTTCTAGGGGCCCGGTGTGTAGCATCCTCGGGTGTAGCCGGTAAGACCCCGAAGAATCACGGCGCCTGGCGCCAAAGACTGAGAGATTAAGCGGCCAACCCATGCCGGGTTGGGCATGTGGTTTTAGAGGGCTGAGGCATGTCGAGAGTCTGTCAAGTTACTGGTAAGGGTCCAGTAACCGGGAACAATATTTCCCACGCAAACAACAAAACCCGTCGTCGTTTCCTGCCGAACCTGCAGCATCATCGCTTCTGGGTCGAGTCCGAGAAGCGTTTCGTGCGTCTGCGCGTTTCCGCCAAGGGCATGCGTATCATCGACAAGCGCGGCATTGACGTCGTTCTGGTCGAAATTCGCCGTAACGGCATCAAGGTTTAAGGGAGAAAGTCATGCGTGAATTGATCCGTTTGGTGTCGAGCGCTGGTACTGGCCACTTCTACACCACCGACAAGAACAAACGCACTACTCCGGACAAGATCGAGATCAAGAAATACGATCCGGTCGTCCGTAAGCACGTGACGTACAAGGAAGCCAAGATCAAGTAATTGGTCTGGTTTTCAGAAAAAGCCCGTATCCCCGGATACGGGCTTTTTTTATGGTCAGCAAAAAAACGCCCGGCGCAGTGCCGGGCGTTTTTCATTTCAGGGCGCTCAACCGAAATTGAAACCTTCGATCAGGCCGTTGCCACCGGTGATGATATGGATACGGCCGAGATCGTAGTCCAGGGTGGTCGCTTCTCCCGGGGCAACGATGCGAGTGCGGCCGGTCAGTTCGCCGATCTGTGCCTTGGTGCTCTTGGCGTAGGCGGTGCCGATCAGATCGTTGAGCACTACCAGCACTTCTTCATTGGTCATGGCGCGTCTTCCTTGTAGGGTCAATGTCCGAAATGGACCGCGCCATGCTCCTCCCGTCCCGGTTGCGCCCGGCGGTAGTTATCTATTTCTGCTCGAACATCACGTAGATCTTGCGGCACGGCTCGAGCACTTCCCAGGTGCCTTTGAAGCCGGCGGGAATCACGAAGCGATCACCGGCCCGCAGCGTCTTGGCCTGGCCCTGTTCGTCGCGCAGGACCGAGACGCCATAAACGATTTCGCAGTATTCGTGTTCGGTGTAGTTGACGGTCCATTGCCCCTCCGCACCTTCCCACACGCCAGCAGCAAATTGGCCACACGGGCTGGCGTAATGGTTGTAGACCGCCTGCTCGGGATCGCCCTTGAGCACCTTTTCGGCGGCGGGGCGGTAGCGTTCGACTTCGGTCAGTGCGTGGGAAAAATCGACAATCTGCTGGATATTCATGAAGCGGCTCGCCTTATTGTTAAATAAATTGAACATCACTAAGCATTTATCGGCAAAGTGTCAAATATATTGATAATTCGTGTGTCAGTAGTTTAGGGTGTCGAATGCTGTAGAGCGATGACCGCTCCAGCAGAATTTTCTGACAGCGTCGCCGACCTCACGTGCCGCGCTGCATCTCTACAACAGGAGGAGTTTGGTATGACCACCCTGACGCGTGCGGACTGGGAACAACGTGCCCAGCAACTGAAGATCGAAGGCCGTGCTTTCATCAATGGTGAATACACCGCCGCTGTCTCGAACGCGACGTTCGAGTGCTCCAGCCCGGTCGACGGACGCCTCCTGGCGCACATCGCCAGCTGCGATGAAGCCGATGCCCAGCGCGCCGTGGAAAACGCCCGCGCCACCTTCAACTCCGGTGCCTGGTCGCGCATGGCGCCGGCCAAGCGCAAGGCCACCCTGATCCGCTTCGCCAACCTGCTCAAGCAGAACGTGGAAGAGCTGGCGCTGCTGGAAACCCTGGACATGGGCAAGCCGATCGGCGATTCGTCGACCATCGACATCCCGGCCGCCGCCAACGCGCTGGCCTGGAACGGCGAAGCCATCGACAAGGTATACGACGAAGTCGCGCCGACCGCGCATGACCAGCTTGGCCTGGTGACCCGTGAGCCCGTGGGCGTTGTCGCCGCCATCGTGCCGTGGAACTTCCCGCTGCTGATGGCCTGCTGGAAACTCGGCCCGGCCCTGGCCACCGGTAACTCGGTGATCCTCAAGCCGTCCGAAAAATCCCCGCTGACTGCCATCCGCATCGCACAACTGGCGGTAGATGCCGGTATCCCGGCTGGCGTGCTGAACGTGCTGCCAGGCTTCGGTCACACCGTCGGCAAGGCCCTGGCCCTGCACATGGACGTCGATACCCTGGTGTTCACCGGTTCGACCAAGATCGCCAAGCAACTGATGATTTACGCTGGCGAATCGAACATGAAGCGCGTCTGGATGGAAGCCGGCGGCAAGAGCCCGAACATCGTCTTCGCTGACGCCCCGGACCTGAAAGCTGCTGCTGAAGCTGCCGCCAGCGCCATCGCATTCAACCAGGGCGAAGTCTGCACCGCCGGCTCGCGCCTGCTGGTGGAGCGTTCGATCAAGGACCAGTTCCTGCCGATGGTGCTGGAAGCGCTGAAGGCCTGGAAACCGGGCAACCCACTGGACCCGGCGACTACCGTCGGCGCGCTGGTGGACACCCAGCAGATGAACACCGTGCTCGGCTACATCGAATCGGCCCACGCCGACGGCGCCAAGCTGGTGGCGGGCGGCAAGCGCATCCTTGAAGAAACCGGCGGCACTTATGTCGAGCCGACCATCTTCGATGGCGTGAACAACGCCATGCGTATCGCCAAGGAAGAGATCTTCGGCCCAGTGCTGTCGGTCATCACCTTCGACACCGTCGAGGAAGCCATCGCCATCGCCAACGACACCCAGTACGGCCTTGCCGCCGGTGTGTGGACCGCGAACATCACCAAGGCCCACCAGACCGCCAAGGCGCTGCGCGCCGGCAGCGTCTGGGTCAACCAGTACGACGGTGGCGACATGACCGCGCCGTTCGGTGGCTTCAAGCAGTCGGGCAACGGCCGCGACAAGTCGCTGCACGCGCTGGAAAAGTACACCGAGCTGAAAGCCACCTGGATCAAGCTGTAACAGCACAGGCGCGGCCTTGAGCCGCGCCCGTCCGATCCGGTCGCACAGCCGGGCCTGCCGCAAAGCAGGCCCGGCTGTGTCGTCTGTGCCGTCTGAAAATCTACGAGGAGGGTGAAATGCGTTGGGGGACTTACTTCGCCGTGTTGGCGGCGGTGCTCAGCGTCGGCCTGGCGCTGGGCGTCAGCATGCCGCTGGTGTCCTTGCGCCTGGAAAGCTGGGGCTACGGCAGCTTCGCCATCGGCGTGATGGCGGCGATGCCGGCCATTGGTGTGCTGCTGGGTGCCAGCCTGTCCAGCCGGTTGGCGGCCTACTTCGGCACGCCGGGGCTGATGCGCTTGTGCCTGTGGGCCGGCGCGCTGTCGATCGGTGCGCTGGGGCTGTTGCCCAGCTATCCGGTGTGGCTGGTGCTGCGCCTGCTGATCGGCGTGGTGCTGACCATCGTGTTCATTCTCGGCGAAAGCTGGATCAACCAGTTGGTGGTGGAGCAATGGCGCGGGCGCCTGGTGGCGCTGTACGGCAGCAGTTATGCCTTGAGCCAGCTCGCCGGGCCGCTGCTGCTTGGCGTGGTCGGCTCTGAGAATGACCTGGGCTTCTGGATCGGCGTCGGCCTGCTGCTGGTGTCGCCGCTGTTGCTGTTCGGGCGTAGTGGCGCGCCGAGTACCGAGGCCGGCGCGGTAACGTTCCGCGACCTGTTCGGCTTCTGCCGCAACCTGCCGGTGATCGCCTGGGCCATCGCCCTGTTCGCCGCGTTCGAGGCGATGATTCTGACGCTGTTGCCGGTGTACTGCCTGCAACAGGGTTTCACCGCCGAGGTCGCGCTGTTCATGGTCAGCACCGTGGTGGTGGGCGACGCCGTGCTGCAACTGCCGATCGGCGCGCTGGCCGACCGCATCTCCCGGCGCACCCTGTTCAGTGGCTGCGCGTTGACCCTGGCGTTGTCCAGCATCGCCATTCCGCTGCTGTTGCAGACGCCGCTGATCTGGCCGGTGTGGGTGTTGTTCGGCGCCAGCGCCGGCGGCTTGTTCACCCTGTCGCTGATCCTGATCGGAGAGCGCTTCCGCGACGACGCGCTGGTGCGCGCCAACGCCCATGTGGCGCAACTCTGGGGCATCGGTTGCCTGATCGGGCCGCTGGCCGCGGGGGCGGGCAGCCAGTGGGTCAGCGGTCATGCGTTGCCGTGGTTCATGGCCATCGGCGCGTTGGGCCTGGTGCTGTTGGCGCGTCGCCCCAATGCGTTCGAGCCGGCAGCCATCCCCGACTGACCCGCAACACAGCTCGCTTTTCCAAAGCGCAGCCATTTCATCCATTCAATCGGGAATTTTCCTATATACCCGCCGCTGACCAGCATTCAGGATCCTCGCGGAATTTCTTCCTCAAGGATCCCATGCCCAGCGGCCACCACCTGTGTGGTCCTGCTCATGGTGGAACCTGTCCACATGTGATCCGGCGCTGAATCTGGCGTTGGGCGCGTAGTTACAGGGAGCACTGCATGCCCGCCCAATCCGACCTGCGCTTCACCTTCACCACCGGCCCCGACGACTTCGAGGTCGTCGAATTCCACCTCACTGAAGGCCTCTCCGAAACCTTCCGCCTCGAAGTCGACCTGAGCTGCGCCAACCCCGCCGTCGACTTCGGCCAGGTCCTCGACCGTCCGGCCCTGCTCACCCTCTGGCAAGGCGGCCAGCCCGTGCGCTATGTGCACGGCTCGGTCAGTTCGTTCCAGCAAGGCGCGACAGGCTTTCGCCGCACCCGCTATCGCGCCATCGTTGAGCCGCGTCTGGCCCGCCTGCGACTGGCCTCGGACTGGCGCATTTTCCAGACCCTCACCGTGCCCGACATCGCCACCGCGATGCTCAAGAAACACGCCCTCAATCTGGACTACGAACAGCGCATCACCAACGCTCATGAAACGCGGGAATACTGCGTGCAGGCCGGCGACACCGACTACCACTTCGTCGAACGCATCATGCGCGAGGAAGGCTTTTTCTACGGTTTCCTGCACAGCGCCGAAGGCCACCGCCTGGTCCATTGCGACCGCCTGTGGATCTTCGGCAAACAGCCCGGCCCGCCGGTCGAATACAACCCCAAACCCGGCGGCGACCGGCCGGGCCCGGCGCTGCACAACTTTACCTACACTGAAAACGTGCGCAGCGCCCGCCAGACCCAGCGCGACTACAGCTTCAAGAACCCGTTGTACAACCAGCAAACCCGGCGCGAAGCCACCGACCTGGCGCACCAGGCCAAAAGCTACGAGCGTTACGACTATCCCGGCCGTTACAAGGGAGAATCGGGCGAAGCCTTCACCCGCGACCGTCTGCGTGGATTGCGTGGCGATGCCTGCCAGGTCATCGCCGAGGGCGACGATGCGCGGCTGGTGCCGGGCATCTACTTCGACCTCGTTGGCCACCCGCGCGAAGACCTCAATCGCGGCTGGCGCCCGATACGCCTGGAGCATCGCGGCAAGCAGTACGTCAGCCAGGGTGAAGACAGCGCTGATGCTGCCGAGGGCACCCATTACACCTGCACCGCCACCCTGGTGCCGGACGATGCGGAATGGCGTGCAGAGGCATTGCCCAAACCACGTATTGACGGCCCGCAGCCGGCGAAAGTAGTCGGTCCACCGGGCGAGGAAATCTACTGCGACGAATTCGGCCGGGTGAAGGTGCAGTTCCCGTGGGACCGCGAGGGTAACGAGGACGAGCACAGCTCCTGCTGGATCCGCGTATCGCAGAACATCGCCGGCGCGCTTTGGGGCCATATGGCGATACCGCGTATTGGCCAGGAAGTGATCGTCAGCAACTTCGACGGTGACCCGGACCAACCGGTTATCACCGGCCGGGGCTTCAATGCCCTGCAGCGTCCGCCCTACGAATTGCCGGCACACAAAACGCGCATGACCCTCAAGAGCCAGACCCACAAGGGCGACGGTTTCAACGAGCTGCGTTTCGAGGATGAGGCGGGGCAGGAAGAGGTATTCATCCATGCGCAGAAGGACCAGAACAACATCGTCAAGAACGACGAAACCACTTTTGTCGGGCATGACCGCAGCGAGCAGGTGGAAAACGACGAAACCCTGACCATCGCCCACGACCGCAAGGACACGGTGGGCAATCACGAACAGGTGGTCATCGGCGTGAACCGGCGGCATCAGATCGGCCAGGACGACGAGCTGAGCATCGGCCGCCATCACACCATCACCACGGCCCAGGACCGTACCGAACAGGTCGGCAATAACCGCCTGGACAAGACCGCGGCGAATCAGCGGGTGGAGATTGGCGGGCATCTGGACCAGCAGGTGCAAGGGGATGTCACGGTGAAGGCCGGCCAGAGCATTACGCACCACACCAAGGTGTATGAAATCCACGCTGCCGACGCGTTTGTCATCAAGGGCCCCGGCGGCACGCTGCGTATCGATGGCGCGGGTATCACGCTGGATGGCATCGCGCTCACGCTCAACGGGCCGGCGACCAAGACAGGCGGAGGGGGCGGTAACAGCCTGACGCTGGCAAGCGAGGTCGCGCAAACACGGGGCACGCAGTGCGAGGAGCAAAGCTGATGACAGGCGAAACCGTCATGGGGGTTATCGAGCAGCACCGCGCACCGAACGACCATGTCTATCTGCTGGTGAACGGGCTGGCCGAATGCGCCTTTGATCATCCGCTCAGCGTGCCGTCCCTGATCCAGTCGCTGGGCGACGCTGCCGTTACACGCGTGCTGCGGCCGGACCTGGCCCATGCTCCGGATCGATGCCCCGCGCTGATTCAACTGGCGATGCCGGGCGAGGCGGTGCCAGAACTCTATCTGACGCTCAGTGCCGACTATGCCGCACGGGATCTTGCCTACAACGAGCGATATATCTGTGGCTGGTTGTTCAGCCCGCAGCCGCTTGATGTCATCGCCACCCACATCGCGGCCCGATGCAGTACCGCCTCCGCCAAGGACGGGCAAATCTCGCCCTGGTTCGAGCCGCTGAGGCTGGAGCTGTTGTTTGCCACGATGCGCGTGCAGGCAGGCCAATTGCTGGGCCCGGTCCGGTTATGGCTTCTTCCGCTCAGTTGGGAGGGCTATACCATCGTGCGCAGCACCAACAGTCCTGGCGCTCCCGAGCTTCCCCAGGATGCCCGGGAAAGCCAGCAACTGGCGCCTGTGATCAACCGGTTCCTGGCCGTTTGGCGCCAGGCCCTGCGACAACCTCCTCGCTTCGCCCCGTGGCGCTGGACGGGCTCTTCCGGCCTGCCGACCTATGCCGCCGCGCACGCTTTCCAGCTGATTCGTGATGCCCACAGGCTTGGGCTTCGCAACAGTCGCGACCTGATCGCCCTCAGCCTGTACCGCGTGCTCATGCATCCCCATCTGCCGCAGCACCCGGATATCAAGCACCTCATCGCCCAGGCGAGCGCCGGCAAGCTTGATTTGCAAAGTCATTTTTCAAGCAGCTACAGCGAAGCCCATTGGAGACGCATCGTTGCCGATTTGCCCCGCGCGAAGGACTACTCATGAATTCCGATAACCGTTTTGATTTCGGCCTCTGCATCGACATTGCCTGCAACGAAGCCAACCCGCTGGACCCTGGCATCTGCCGGGTCTGCCAGCGCAGCGGCCTGCCGATCTTGCCCCTGCGCGCTGCCTATGCTCCGGAGCCCTGGTACACCCAGGCGCTGCCGCTGAACCGCGGTTCTGAGGTCAAGGCCGTGCGCATGCGGCTGGAGCAGCCGCGCATTCTGCGCCAGGGCTTTCTCTACGTGATGCTCGACGGCAGGGAGTGGCAGGCCTACAAGATCACGCCCGAAGGCATGTTGCGCCAGTTCCCGCCGTACCAGATGCCCCGCGAAGAGCCTCGGCCCCTGCCCGAGTCCTGCATCACGGCGGACCATGATATTCCGGGGTCCTTCCTCAATATCGACACCAACAAGTACTCCACTGCCTGGCTCGCCATTGCCAACGATCCCTGGCCCGAGAGTGTGCTGAATGGCTACCTGCGCGGCGGCGTGGTCGATGGGATGGCGCTGGAGGACCGCTTCTACAAGCTTGACCTCAAGACCGCCCGCAACGACCCCGCCAGCGTCGGGATCGCCATGACCGAAGCCGACCTGCAGATGCATCAGGTGCTCGAATACGCCCAGCCCATGGCGGGTGATTTTCACAGCGTGCACGGTTTCTACCCACGCAATAACCGACTGCGTGCCCTGGCAGGCCATGTCCGCACGGTTACTCAGGAATACAAGTTGGCCAAGGGGGTGCTGGCCCTGGTCCTGCCCGACCCTGTTGGCGTGGTGCAGGAACTCAACGCCCAGCGCCTGTTCCGCTACCAGGCCATGCAGGAATGGTGCTCCGAATCGCAGCGGCGTTTCGAGCACTTCACCTCCCTGGCCCTGCTCGGCATCCGCCAGTTGAACGTCAGCAGGGCCGAGGCCAGGGCGATCAAGGAAGCCAGGGAGGCCGTTGAGGAGAACCTCGCCTATCACTCCCGGCCCCAGTTCTACATGGCGCCGCTGCCGGTTCTTGATCTGGAGAAGGAGAAAGCGCGCAGGACCGCCGAAGCAATGACCGATGCCCGCGAACGGCTCGCCGAACGCTACGACGAAAAAGCCCGCCAGGACTTCGAGGACCGCTACAACAAGACACTGGCGGCCTGGCAAAGAATCGTCGACGACGTCGCCGAACCCTATGCGAGCCAGCACGGCGGTGCGGCGTTCCAGTTGGCGGCCCGTCACGACTACAGCATCACGAGCAGTGACTCGACCGAGGCCTTTATCCGCATGTTGGCGATGTGTCAGGCCGGCGGTCCCACCGAGCGCATTGCTGACGGAGTGTCAGGGGCCACCCAGAGCCTGTGGAAGCAACAACTGGAGAATCCAGGCAGCTTGCTTTACAGGGCCCTGCTGACCGAAGACAGGAAACCTTTGCAACAATTCGCCCACGACCTGGCCGGGGACGAGCAGACCCGGGTCTTCCATGGTGGCAAGACCTTGATTGGCGCCATGGAAGGCGACAAGGCCTTGGGCGTGTCGACGAAGGCCGCTGTCAGCCTACTGCTCGGGGCTGCCGCCACTGCCAGCAATGCCCTGGGGGAGCAGTTATCAGGGCAGGCCAGGGCGCTGTTGACTCATCTGCACCAGGAAGCCTGGCTGCACTACCACGGTGTCGAACTTACCCGGATCACCGTGTCCCTCAAGGTGGGCGAGTACCTGACGCTGCTCAACGAGGCGCTTTACGAAGGCACCGAGCGCTATATCGCGCAGCTCGACAAGCAATTTCGCAAACCGGCCGAGCGCAAGGTGCGCGCCATGCTGCTGAGCAACTACTTTGCACCGGCACTGGCCAGCAATCACGCCAAGCTGATCGATATCGTCGTATGGACGAAGGAAAACACGGAGGACCTCAAGGCCCGGCTGGAGAAGCTGCGGGTGGGTCTCGGCGATGGCGTTGACAATGCCCTGCGTAGCGTCAGCATCGATAGCTCCGCCCTGAAGGGCGGCATGCAGGACTTCGCCCGCCACCTGAGCGTCAATGCCGAGGCTGCCCGCCTGCTGGCCGGAGACGCCATGCGCAACATGCGCAACACCGTGACACTCGACGGGACCGGGGGCGTCAATCTGGGGCTTGCCCTGGGCAGCCTGTATTTCCAGCAGGATGCCCTGCGCAGAAGCTACCAGAACATGCTCAAGACGATAGGCGACGAGCATGACGAGGCGGTGGCTGCGGTCATGTCGGCGTCGGTTGGGGTGATGGGGGCGAGTGTCGAAATTGTCGGTGGAATCCTCCAGCTATTGCGGCCTGATTTGGAGGTCTTGGTTACCTCCGCGGGGAGGGTGCAGCCGGTTGGATTGGGATCGCGGATTCTGCAGTTCGGCGGGGCGATTGTGTCGGTGGCGAGTGTGATGGAGGGGTTGCAGTACGCGTTGGCGGCGGGGCGGACGCATGCGGTTGGCGATAAAGCGGCGACAAAGGCTTATGCAATAGCAGCTGTCGCCTCGATAAGTTCAGCAATCGCTGGGGGCGTGGGTTCGATTGGGGCTGCAAGCGTACTGCTCGTTCCGCTCGCGATCGCTGTACTACTAGGTTTTGTTGCGTATGGATTTGCGGTATGGGCGAAAGGGCAAGAATCAAAGCCGCTGGAATTGTGGGCGAGATATTGCCTTTGGGGGGTGCCGAGAGAGCACCGTCGCTGGAAGAATTCGCATGACATGGATACGTCGATTGGCGCCTTGAACGCTGCACTGCTGGGCCTGGCTGCAGACCTTGACGTGACTCACCGCGCCGACAGCCAGGGCAGCAAGGTAGTAGGGACCGCTGGAGCCATTGAGTACAAGTTCGCCTTGCCAGGGTATGACCCTGACGCATCGTCTTACGAATGGGCGTTGTGGGCATACCGGCCAGGGGAAACATCAGGAGGAATGATCGCTGGCGGGCGCACCGGAGGGACGAATGATCCTTTGCCGGCTCCCGCTTTCTGGAAACAGCCGGGTTACGAGCCCGATACCACGGCTCCAGCCATTAATTACGATGCAGAGTCAAAAATGCTCGAGATCATGGGCTCTATTGCCTTTCGGGGCGTTCTTGATTTTCACGCCTTGGCGCTTGAGGTGTCCTACTGGCCCGACAAGAGCGATGAATCGGGTATAGCCCGGCTGATCGTGAAGGAAGACAAGATTGCTGGATGGCGGTGGTGAGGATTCGTATGAAAAGTCCTAAGCTCGTTCCACCCTGTTCTGGTTGGCAAGAGGATTTACCAGCCCCTGACGAGCCATCGCTCGTAGTTCCGGGGCTTGGGTTCGACACACCCAATCATCAAGATGATGTCTTTCTGGAACTACCGCGTGCATCTGCGTTGATCAGAGGTTTGATGATCTGGTTCGTCGCTGTTTGCACTGTGGGCCTGGGAATTTTGTTTTGGCTTTTTTTATCAGACTGGCAAGCGCTGAGTTTTGAGGAGTGGATAATATTTCTTTCCACTTTGTTCATTGGAGTCTGGTCTACCTTTATCTTCTGGAAGTTCGATGTGGCACCTCCTAGAGATCAGCCCCTTCGCTTCAACCGCGTCCGCCAACGCCTCTACGCCTACAACTTCAACTATCGCTGGTGGAACCCCTTCGAACACTGTCGGGTTGAGCCGGTGGCCTATGACTGGTCACAGGTCCGGGCCGAGCGCTGGCTGAAGCGCGGTGCAACCCCGCATGGGGTCGTCATCAAGGGCGGTGTGGTGCTCTCCATCGTCAGGCCGGGTACCAACGAGGTCATCGACCGTTTTCCCCTCACCACCATGGGCGCCGACGCCCATGCCTGGGCTTACATCTGCACCTACATGCAGCAAGGCCCCGACGCACTGCCACCCCCAGGCCTGCCGAGAGACCACAACGATGTGGACTTCAACATCGCGCTGCTGTTGGCGCCCAAGGTCAAGTGGCCCACGGATATGGATCGGGAATCGAGGACGGCGCCATGATCGATAGGTCGATGGAACTCGAGGTTCTCGATACTCAAACTATCAAGTTCGAAGTGCCTTATTGGCCGGACAGGCCCGATGAGTCCGGCGTAGCCCGGCTAATCGTGAAGGAAGATGAGATTTCTGGGGGAGCGAAGAAGTGAGTCTTATGAACAGGCCGCAACTCGTTCCTCCCTGCTCCGGGTGGCAAGAAGATCTGCCTCATCCTGATGAAGTGCCGATCGTAATGCCGGCTCTTGGATTCGATACACCCAACCATCGGAATGATGTCTTTCTTGAGCTGCCGCGTGCGTCGGCGCTAGTAAGAGGATGGCTAATCTGGCTCGGAATGGCTCAAGGCTTTCTGACGATAGACTCGTTTTGGAGCCATTTATCAACTGATCGCACGCCGGGATTCGAAGAGTGGTTCATGTTCCTCTCTAGTGGTTTCGTTGGCGTTTGGTCGTTCCTGTTCTGCATGAAATTTGAATTGGCCCCACCCAGGGATCAGCCCCTGCGCTTCAACCGCGCCCGACAACGCCTCTACGCCTACAACTTCAACTACCGCTGGTGGAACCCCTTCGAACGCTGGCGGGTCGAGCCGGTGGCCTACGACTGGTCACAGGTCCGCGCCGAGCGCTGGCTAAAGCGCGGCGCGACTTCGCATGGGGTCGTCATCAAGGGTGGCGTGGTGCTCTCCATCGTCAGGCCGGGTACCAACGAGGTCATCGACCGCTTCCCTCTCACCACCATGGGCGCCGACGCCCACGCCTGGGCTTACATCTGCACCTACATGCAGCAAGGCCCCGACGCACTCCCGCCACCTGGCCCACCGAAAGACCACAACGATGTGGGCTTCAACATCGCGCTGCTATTGGCGCCCAAGGTCAAGTGGCCCACGGATATGGACCGGGAATCGAGGACGGCGCCATGATCGATAGGTCGATGGAACTCGAGGCTCTCGATACTCAAACTATCAAGTTCGAAGTGCCTTATTGGCTGGACAGACACGATGAGTCCGGCGTAGCCCGGCTGATCGTGAAGGAAGACAAGATTTCTGGGGGAGCAAAGTGGTGAGTCGTATGAACCGACCGCAACTCGTTCCTCCCTGCTCCGGGTGGCAAGAAGATCTACCTCATCCTGATGAAGTGCCGATCGTAATGCCGGCTCTTGGATTCGATACGCCCAACCATCAGGATGAT
>NZ_JANLOA010000109.1:0-83229 GCF_025466035.1 Pseudomonas sp. 20P_3.2_Bac5
TTTTTGGGGTTTTGGGTTGATTGGACGTTCCTCGGTTAGGAGCGAGGTTGCCCGCGATGGGTCATGAAAGCAGCCCACTCACCCGAATATACCCTGTTACAAAAGTCCGAGCGACTTGGCCCGCGCCACCGCCTGGGTGCGGCGCTCGACGCCGAGTTTGCTGTTGATGTGGCTCGCGTGAGTCTTGACGGTATGCAGCGAGATGAACAGTTGCTCGCTGATTTCCTGGTTGGAACAGCCCTGGGCGATCAGCTTGAGTACCGCCTGTTCGCGGACGCTGAGGGTTTCGCCGCTGCCGTTGGCTTCCTGGTTGGGCAAGAAGCCCAGCAGGCTGACCTGGGCCGGGCTGGCCGGTTGCGTCTGGAGTTGTTCACGCAGCCAGTCGGGGTGTTCGTTGAGCAGACGCTGATAGGGTTGCAACACCCCGCCCCGCGCGGATTCGAGGCTCGACACCAGACGCTCGCGGGCACCAGACAGGTCGCCCTGAGCCAAGAGCAAACCCACCTGCTGGCACAGCGCGATAACGCAGAGCAATTGCCCGCCGCTGGCCTGACCACGGCTGACCAGCGCCTGCAGCCGTTGCCCGGACTGGGCCAGCCGTCCCTGCGCCTGCTCCAGCAGGGCTTGCTGCAATTCGATGTGCAACGGCAGCAGCGGATGGAACTCCGGCGCGGCCGCGGCTTGTTGCCCGCCATAGGTCTGGCTCAGGCGCAGTAGCCAGGATTCGGCCAGGTCGTTGCGCCCCTGGGCCAGCCAGAGTTCGCATTTGACCAGGGTAATCATCGCCAGATAGAAGATCGGCGGCACGTCCCAGATGTGCATCAGGCGCTCGGCCTCGGCCAGCTCGGCAAAGGCTTCGGCGAAGCGTCCTTCGCGACCGTCCAGGGTCGCCAGGGCGCAATGGCCGATCAGCACGCTGATATCGCGACAGGCCCGCGCCTCGATCAACCCGGCACGCAGGCGACTACGCCCGGCTTCGGGTTGCAGGCGACTGACCAGCAAGTAACCCTCGTAAAGCATCAACCGCGCGCGCACCGCATACAGCCGCTGCGCCGACAGACCGTGCAGGCGTTGCAGGCCCTGACGCACCTCCTCCATCGAACGCAGCGTCTCGCCGCGGGCATGCAGCACCCGCGCCCGGTCGTAATGGGCCAGGGCCTCGAACAACGGATTGCCGACCCGCTGCGCCAGCTCAAGGGCTTCGCGGTTCCAGCCCCGCGCGCGCCAGAAATCGGCATCGGCGATGGCCAGGTTGGACAGCGTCGACAGGCACATCAGGCGCTGCCCATAGCGTTTGTTCGGCAGGCTTTGCAGGGCCTGCTCGCAATAAGAGCGGGTGCGTTCGCGATCACCCCGGCCGCGGGCGATGATTCCGCTCAAGGCCAGCCACTGCGCGAGCATGGACTTCTGCGCGGTGGCCGAAGGCGCCGGCAGGAAGCGGCTGAGGTGGCTGGCCAGTTCCTCGGCGGCGTCCAGTTGGCAGGCCAGGCCCAGCGCCCAGCTGTACAGCACGATCAGCCGCGGCGTGCTGATCAGCAGGCTGTCGGGCAGGTCCATCTTCCAGCGCAGCAGCATGCCGACGTTCTGTTCGGCCAGCAGTTGTTCTTCAGAGAGGTTCTGCACCAGGTTGGCCGCCACATCCAGGTGCCCGGCCCGCAGCGCCTGCTCCACGGCTTCGTCCAGCAGACCCTGGCCGTGGAACCAGCGACAGGCGCGCAGGTGCAGGCTCGACAGCGGCAGGCTGGCCTGGCGGGTGCGCAGCAGGTCGGAGAACAGGTGGTGATAGCGGAACCAGTAACCGTGCTCGTCCAGCGGCACGAGGAAGACCTGGTGGGATTGCAGGTAACGCAGGATTTCGTCGCTGTCGTGGCTTTCCCGCAGGGCGTCGCACAGGTCGGCGCAGAAACGCTCCTGGCAGGCGGTGTCGTTAAGGAAGCTCTGGACCTCGGCCGGCAGGCAGTCGATGACTTCTTCCAGCAGGTAATCGCGGATCAGCCCTTCGCCGCCGTGCAAGGCCTGGGGCAACGGGCTGTCGGCACCGGACTCGGTGGCCGCCAGCAGCCAGAAACGCAGCCCGGCAACCCAGCCGTCGCTGCGCTGGATCAGGTTGTCCAGCGCCTGCCCGCGCACCGACGGGTGCTGGCCGAGCACGGCGAGGGATTCGTCGGGGGTCAGGCGCAGGTCCTGTTCGTTGAGTTCGAGCAATTGCCGCGACAGCCGCAGCCGCGCGAGGTGCCAGTCGGGACGCTGGCGGCTGGTGACCAGCAGCACCAGGCCAGGCGGCAGGTGATTGAGGAAGAATTGCAGGCAACGGTCCAGCACGGGCCCTTGGGCCAGGTGATAGTCATCCAGCACCAGCAGCACCGGGGACGTGCTCAGCAAATGCTCGGCCAGTTCATCGAGCAGGCCGTCGAGCCATTCCTCGAAGGCGAACGGCTGGTGGCGCTGGCGCATTTTCAGCAGGCCCAGTGCCTGGCCGCCGAGGCTCGGGCAGTACTGTTGCAGACCTTCGAGCAGGCGTTCGAGAAAACGCCCGGGATCATTGTCACGTCGGCTCAGCCCCAGCCACAGGCTGCGCCAATGCGGCGGCAGGCTTTGGCAGAACTCCACCGCCAACGAACTCTTGCCGAATCCTGCGGGTGCATTGACCAGCAACAGACGCCCACCCAGCCCGGCCTGCAAACGCTGGCAAAGGCGTGCCCGCGGCACATGCCCGTCGGGCAGCGGTGGCCGGTAGAAACGCCCTTCCAGAACCGACACGGTCTGTTGGGTGAACCCTTGCGTGCTGGACAGATCGGTCATGGCCGGCTCGTTTTAGTTGAAATCTTCGGCAACAGGGATTGGCGCAGACTAGCGGTTTAACCGGCACATTTGAAGGCGATTGCCGCAAGTACGGAAAAAAGACTACAACAAGAAGCAACAGAGACAACATTGACAGGGCGCAACGGACTACCAGGTTAGCGGTAAAAACGGCGGGGCCAGCGGAAATAGTCGATGGCTGCGACGGAAATCAAAACGCCCCGGCAAGCCGGGGCGTTCTGGGGATCACACGGAGGGTTTGAAGCGTTAACGCACGCCCGACTGACGCAGGGCGGCTGGCTGGAAGTCAGCCTTGCTGGCGGTGAAGCCGAAGTCGTAGGCCTTCTTCTCTTCGTTCTTCATGCCCAGCGCCAGGTAACGGCCCGATTGCAGGTCGTAGATGGCTTCCAGGGTGTACCACGGCACTTCCACGTTGTAGTAGTCCTGGGAGTGGGCCTCGGAGACGCGCCACAACTGGTCACGACCGTCGTACTGGTCGATCACCGCCGCTTGCCAGGTGTCTTCGTCGATGTAGAAGTCACGTTTGGCATAGATGTGGCGCTGGCCCGGTTTCAGGGTCGCGACCACATGCCAGACGCGGCGCAGCTCGTAGCGGGTCAGGTCCTGATTGATATGGCCCGCCTTGAGGATGTCGGCGTACTTCAGGGTTGGCGAGTCCAGCTTGTAGCTGTTGGAGGCGATGAACAGCTCTTTCTTGCCTTCCAGTTTCCAGTCGTAGCGGTCTGGCGCACCGTTGAACATGTCCAGGTTGTCGGAAGTCCGCAGACCGTCGGCAGCGGTACCCGGACCGTCATAGGACACCTGCGGCGCCTGGCGCACACGGCGCTGACCAGCGTTGTAGACCCACGCCTTGCGCGGTTCCTTGACCTGGTCGAGGGTCTCGTGGACCAGCAGCACGGTACCGGCCAGACGTGCCGGAGCAGTCACTTCCTGCTTGAAGTAGAACAGCACGTTGCCTGGCTCTTGCGGGTTGTAGTCCTTCATCTTGTCGCGGAAGACGAACTGGTCCTGGAAGTACACCAGGCTGTAGCTGCCGTTGGGCTGCGGCGTGGCCTGGGTCACCAGGCGGGTCACGCTGCCGCCACGGTAGCGGGTGATGTGGTTCCAGATCACCTCGACGCCGCTTTTCGGAATCGGGAAAGGCACGGCGGTATCGAAGTTTTCCAGGCCGTTGCCACCCCCTACCAGCGTGGTGGAGGTGGCGTTCTTCTTGATAGCGGCGAAAACGCTGTCCGGCACGGTAGAGCCGCGGTGGGTCGGGTACACCGGGATCTTGAAGGTCTCGGGGTAGCGCTTGAACATCGCGACCTGGCCAGGCGAGAGCTTGTCCTTGTACTGGTCGACGTTCTGCGCGGTGATGGTGAACTTGGGCTTTTCACTGCCGTAAGGGTCGGACAGGAAGCCCTTGGCGTCGACAGTACCGGCAGTCTTCGACAGCGGCTGCCAGGCCGTGATGGAACCGTCGGCGTTACCGGCCTTTTCCGCGCCCATCGGGGTCAGCGTCGAGCCCAGTTTGGCCGCTTCGTCGGCGGAAACGGCAGCCATTACGCTGGTCGCCAGCAGGGACAGGCCCAGCACGCCGGCTTTCAGCAAAGTCTTGGTGGTTTTCATTGTCATGTTCTTCTTCCTGAATCAATGCGCTTAGAAGTTCACGCCGAAGCTGAGGGCGACAAAGTCGCGGTCATCCACGGTGGTGTACTTGCCGTCGAAGAAGTTGGTGTACGACAGGCTGGCGGTGTAGGTGTTCTGGTATTCGGCATCCAGACCGAGGCTGACGGCCTTGCGACCTTCCTCGAAGTTGCCGCCAGGACCAGGCGAGTAGCCTTCCACGTCGTGGGACCAGGCCACGCTCGGTTTGAGGTTCACGCCGGCGAACACGTCCGGGTAGTCCCAGATGGCGCGGCCGCGGTAGCCCCAGGAGGTGCGAGTGGTGTAGCCGTCGTCTTCGCAATTGCGGTCGAGGTTGGCGGACGAGGCACCGTTGGCGGCACCACCGATGGTGCTGGTGTTGAGCACCACGCAGGTATTGCGGCCCGCGGTGGCTGGCAGAGGGCCTGGGCCGTATACCGGGTCACGGCCGTAACGGACCTTGCTGCTGCTTTCCAGCCCGCCGACCACGGTCACACCGACTTCACCCACCAGCGTCAGGCGGCTGGCGCCCATGACCTGGTCGAAGAAGTGCGTGAAGGTGGTTTGGAACTGAGTGACTTCCTTGCGGCGATAGCCGTGCAGGTCTTGGCCTGGAGTGCCTTTGAGCAACGAAGCGTTGCCCAGGCCGAAGGCCGGAGGCAGCGCGGTGACACCCGCGTAGAGAATGTCAGTGGTATTGAGCTGCACCGGAGCATTCGGGCGATAGCTGACTTCACCGCTCCACGCGGTACCGGTTGGCAGCGTGGTGGAGAAGCTCAGGCCGTAGAGGCGGATATCTTCCGGATACTCGACGAAGTACTTCGAGTTGCCCGCCACGATGATCGGTGCGGCGGTGCCCGCGCCGGCCGCAGCCGTGTAGGCCGCCTGAGGCGCGCCGGTGGCGCTGAAGATCGGCGCACGGCTGTGGTAGTTCATCGCGTACAGACCGAACTCGGTGTTCAACGGCTCGTACATGTAGCGCAGGGCTACACCGAACTGGCCGCTGTCGCGGGCATCACGGTCCGGGCCGCGAGCAACCTTCACGCCTTCGGCATTGACGTCGATGCCCAGGGCCCTGAAGGTCGCCTGCTGTACCGGGGTCAGCGCACGGTTGCTGGCCAGTACGCGCAAGTTGTCCGAGCAACCATCCGCGATCACGTCCGGCTGCGAGAAGAACGTTCCGCAGTTATCCACCACGGTCTGGTCCCACTCGAGCTGGTAGAAGGCTTCGGCCGACAGGTTGTCGGTCAGGCTCTGGGAGATGTAGAACATGTTGACCGGGATCAGGCCTTCCTTGATCTCCGAGCCAGGACGGCGGAACGCGGATACGTCAATCGGGTTGATAGCGTTGATACCGCTGCCGATGAAGGTACTTTCACCCCAGCTCACCACCTGCTTGCCGAGGCGAACGCTACCCGGCAGATCGGCGATGGAATAGTTGTGGTACACGAATGCGTCGAGAATCTGCGCGCCGGAGGACTTTGCGCCTTCCTTGCGGTTCGAGTCGCTGATGTCCTTGAACTCGCGGCCCTCATCCTTCAACTCGAAGTCATACCAGTACTTGCCCCGGACGAAGACGCCGGTGTCGCCGTACTTGAGTTCGAGGTCATGGATGCCCTTGAAGATCTTCGAGAAGGTCTCGCCCTTCTTGAAGTTCAGGTGACCGTCGTCGGAGGTCTGCGACAGACCCTTGCCGCCGTTGTTCACCCCGATCAGGTTCTTGTTCGGGTTGGCGGTGGACCAGCTCGCACCGACCGACAGCGACGAGTCGAAACTCCCCTCGATCTCACCGATGTTGAAACTGACGGCGAATGCTGGACTTGCAAGCGTAGAAGCGAGGCTGACGGCCAGGGGCAGTTTCGCCCGGCGCCAGAACAGATTTACTGATGTCATCGACGCTACTCCATGTACTTTATTTTTATGGCAGTGAGTCCTTCAATGAAACGGAGGCCGATCGGTCGCCAGACTGGCAGGGCGTATGTCGGTGCGCTGCATGCGCATTCCCCATTCCTCAAAATCCCCTGACCCGACTATAGCCAGCAGGTAGTAGTGCTTGATCCCTCTAAAGTGTGATTTGCACATCACACCCGCTCATGGCAGGGCCGGAGCGGGTGAGCTACAGGCTGGCTGGGCAAGAATGGCTGATATTTTCCATTTCACAAGGCAGCGGGGCCTCTGGAATGCGGCCCGCGTCAGTCAAGACGCGGGCCGGTGCGGCTTACAGGGTGGAAAGAAAAGCGCTGTTGCTGGCCTGCCACTCGACGATGTCGATGCGGATACGCTTCTTGTCGAGCTTGCCGACACTGGTCTTGGGAATTTCGGTAACAAGCGCGATCTGGCTGGGGATTGCCCACTTGTTGATGTGGCCCAGCTCGACAAACGGCTTCAAGTGTTCCTTCAATACCCGCGCATCGATGCTCGCTCCTTCCCGCACCACCAGCAGCGCGAACGGCCGCTCGCCCCACTGCGGATCGGCGATGCCCACCACGGCCACTTCGCGGACCGCCGGGTGGCGGCTGATCAGGTCTTCCAGGTCGAGTGACGATACCCACTCGCCGCCGGTCTTGATCACGTCCTTGATGCGGTCGCGGATGTCGATCACGCCCATGCTGTCGAGGGTTGCCACATCGCCGGTGTGCAGCCAGCCGCCGGCCCACAGCTCCTCGCTCTTGGCCTCTTCGCGGTAGTAACCCATGGTCAGCCACGGCGCACGCAGGACCAGTTCGCCCTGGGCTTCGCCATCGGCCGGGAGGAATCTGCCGTCGCCGTCGACGATCGCCGCTTCCACCAGCGGCACCGGCACGCCGGCCTTGATCCGATAGGTGACGCACTCGTCCTCGCTGCCGGCCAGCAGTTCTTCGTTGAGGTGGGCGCAGGCCACCAGCGGGCAGGTCTCGGACATGCCGTAGGCGGCGGTCAACTGGATGCCGCGGGCCTTGGCCGCCTCGTACAGCGCACGGTTCAGCGCGCTGCCGCCGATGATGATCTTCCAGCCGCCGAAGTCCTCGTTCTGCGCGCCCTTGGCGTTGAGCAGCATCTGCAGGATGGTCGGTACGCAGTGGGAGAAACTGACTTTCTCGTCGCGCCACAACTTGACCAACAGTTCCGGATCGTAACGCCCCGGGTACACCTGCTTGAGGCCGAGCATCGTCGCGACGTACGGAATGCCCCAGGCGTGAACGTGGAACATCGGCGTGATGGGCATGTAGACGTCGTCGGTGCCGAGCAGGCGGATGCTGTCGATGCTACCGGTAACAGTGGCCACCCCCATGGTGTGCAGCACCAGTTGGCGGTGGGTGAAGTAGACGCCCTTGGGGTTACCGGTGGTGCCGGTGGTGTAGAAGGTGGTGGCGACGGAATTTTCGTCGAAATCCGGGAAGTCGTAGTGCGGGCTGGCGGCGGCCAGCAGTTGCTCGTATTCGCCGACCAGGCCAGGCAGCTCGGCGGTTTTCTCGGGACCATCGGTGAGCAGGATGGTTTTTTCCACCGTGGTCAATTGCCCGGCAATCGCCTGGTAGAGCCCGACGAACTCGCTGTTGACCAGCACGAAGCGGTCGTCGGCGTGGTTCATGGTGTAGAGGATCTGCTCCGGCGACAGGCGCACGTTGATGGTGTGCACCACCGCGCCGATCATCGGAATGGCGAACATGCACTCCAGGTAGCGATGGCTGTCCCAGTCCATCACTGCCACGGTATCGCCGGCCTTGACCCCGGCTTCGGTGAGCACGTTGGCCAGGCGCGCAATGCGCTCGTTGAGGGTCAGGTAGCTGTAGCGCAACTGGTCGCGGTAGACGATCTCGCGGGTTTTCTCGTAGCGGCTGCCAGACATGAGCAGGCGCTTGATCAACAGCGGAAACTGATACGCACCCTCGGCGGGGGCGATGATACGGGTCTGCAACATGGGAGTCCCTTTTCTGGAGTTGCACGGGGCATGGACAAAGCTGTCCTTACTCTAGAACGGGCCAGCGGCGGTCAAATCAGCCAAAGGAATGATTTGACCGCCATTCGACCGAACGGTCATACCGTCCGGCCGCCTCTGTTCAGCGTATTTCGCTGAACGCGATCTTTATCCCGAGGGCGATCAGCACAGCGCCCATGGTGCGGTCGAACCAGTGCCCCATGCGGGCAAAGCCGGCGCGCACGCGGGCCTGGCTGAACAGCATCGCCACCAGGCAGAACCACAGGCCGGTGGCCAGCGCCAGGTACACGCCGTAACCGGCCTGGACCAACAGCGGTGTATGCGGGTTGATGACCACGGTGAACAACGACAGGAAAAACAGCGTCGCCTTGGGGTTCAGGCCATTGGTCATGAAACCGGCGACGAAGGCCGCGCGCGGTGTGCGTTCGACGGTGGAAACCTGGATCGCCTCGCCGCCCGCGCCAGCCGGCTTGGCGCGCAGGGCCTTGAAGCCGATGTACACGAGGTAGGCGGCGGCAGCCCATTTCAGCGCGTTGAACAGCATGATCGACTGCGACACGATCAGGCCGATGCCCAGCAGCGAATAGCCCACATGCAGGAAGATCGCCGTGCCCACGCCGAAGGCGGTCCAGGTCCCGGCACGGCGGCCGTGGGTCACGCTTTCGCGCACGACCACGGCGAAGTCCGGGCCGGGGCTGGCGACGGCCAGCAAGTGAATCAGCGCGACCGTGAGAAATTCTGCCCAATACATGAAAAGCGGCTCCTGGTAAAAATGAGGGGCGTACCTTAACGATTCATAACTTGTTACAACAGGTACAGTTGGGTGTGGTCTTCAGTGCCCTACAGGCTTGACCCTCCCCCAAGGGTCAACCCCTACCCTGCGCCCTTTTCCCAAGGGCCCCGCCACACATGACCCAACGCATCCTGATCATCCTCGGCCACCCCGCCTCCGACAGTTTCTGCGCCACCCTAGGCCAGCACTACTCCGACGCTGCGCGCGAGGCCGGCCACGACGTCCGCCTCCTCAAACTGGGCGACCTCGCTTTCGACCCGATCCTGCGCCTGGGCTACCGCCAGGAGCAGCCGCTGGAACCCGACCTGCTCGAAGCCCAAGAGCACATCACCTGGGCCCAACGCCTGGTGCTGGTCTACCCGGTCTGGTGGGGCGGCGTGCCGGCGCTGCTCAAAGGCTTCCTCGACCGGACCCTGCTGCCGGGTTTCGCCTTTCGCTACAAAAGCGGCTCGCCCTTCCCGGAAAAACTCCTGGCCGGGCGCACCGCCCACCTGCTGGTGACCCTGGACACTCCGCCCTGGTACTTTCGCTGGATCTACGGCGCGCCCGCCCTGCACCAGATGCGCCGCACCACCCTGGCCTTCTGTGGTATCCGCCCGGAAAAGACGCTAACGTTCGGCCCGGTTCTCCACTCCACGCCGCGGCGCCGCCAGTCCTGGCTACAGCAGGTCCGCGCCCTGGCCCTGCATTGAAAGGATGTTCGATGTACATCGGCGAAGCCGCCCGCCTCTCCGGCACCACCATCAAGTGCATCCGCCACTACGAAAGCATCGGCCTGCTGCCCCCGGCGAAACGCCAGGGCAAGTACCGCATCTATGACCCGCACGACGTAGAGCTGCTGGCGCTGATCAAATGCGCGCAGCGGCTCGGCTTTACCCTCCGCGAGATGCAGGCTCTAATGGCCGACGGACAGATTTCCCTCGAGCGCGCCCGCCAGGCCATCGCCGGCAAGAGCACGCAACTGCGCCAGCGGATCGACGACCTGCAACGGCAATTCGATGAATTGCAGGCGTTCGACGCCAATCTGCAGCAGATTACCGACACCTGCTTTCCCCCTCTCTAATCCGCCACCGATCCAGGAGCCCTTCATGACCCACGCCGTCTTTCTCGATCACAGCTCGCTGGACCTCGGTGATCTCGACCTGAGCGGTCTGCGCGACTGTTTCGACAGTTTCGACGTCCACCCCGCCACCGCCCCCGAGCAGGTCGCCGAGCGCCTGCGCGGTGCCGATGTGGTGATCAGCAACAAGGTGGTGCTGGACGCCGCCGCCCTCAAGGCCAGCCCGGACCTGAAGTTGATCCTGGTGGCCGCCACCGGCACCAACAACGTCGACCTGCAGGCCGCCCGCGCCCAGGGCATTGTGGTCAGCAACTGCCAGGGCTACGGCACGCCGTCAGTAGCCCAGCACACCCTGACGTTGCTGCTGGCACTGGCCACTCGCCTGCCGGACTACCAACAGGCGGTCGCCGCCGGCAAATGGGGCCAGGCCAAGCAGTTCTGCCTGCTGGATTTCCCTATCGTCGAGCTGGAAGGCAAGACCCTCGGCCTGCTCGGCCACGGCGAGCTGGGCAGCGCGGTCGGGCGACTGGCCGAGGCCTTCGGCATGCGCGTCCTGCTCGGCCAACTGCCCGGCCGCCCGCCGCGTGAAGATCGCCTGAGCCTGGACGAGTTGCTGCCCCAGGTCGACGCCCTGACCCTGCACTGCCCGCTCAACGACAGCACCCGCCACATGATCGGCGCGGCGCAACTGGCGTTGCTCAAGCCCGGCGCCTTTATCGTCAACACCGCCCGCGGCGGCCTGATCGACGAACAGGCGCTGGCCGACACCCTGCGCGCGGGCCATCTGGGCGGTGCGGCGACCGACGTGCTTTCGGTCGAGCCGCCCGTCAACGGCAACCCGCTGCTGGCGCCCGACATCCCGCGCCTGATCGTCACCCCGCACAGCGCCTGGGGCGCGGTGGAAGCGCGGCAGCGGATCGTCGAGCAGTTGAGCGAAAACGCTCGTGCGTTCCTGAGTGGCAGCCCACGGCGGGTGGTCAGCTAAGCCAAGGCGGGTTCTGTTAGACTTCGCCACTTTTTTCAGGAGCCGCCGTCCATGGACCCGCGCAGTGAAGTGTTGCTTCGTCAGGCCGATCTGTTCACAGGCCCGCTGTTGCTCGCCGGGTTGCCGGCCGACAGCCTGCTGGGCACCTTCAGCCAGGCACTGGGCTGGTCCTGGCATGCCGGCGACCAGGCAACGCTGGACGCCCGTTACAGCGGACGCAGCCACTACGGCGTCGACGTGCCGGAGGTGCCGTTCGACGGCGCCGTGCTGTTCCTGCCCAAGTCCCGTGACCTGGCCAACTACCTGCTCAACGCCCTCGCCTCGCGCCTGGGCGGCCGCGAGCTGTTTCTGGTCGGGGAAAAACGCGGCGGCATCGAGGCGGCGGCCAAGCAACTTCACGCCTTCGGCAAACCGCGCAAGCTCGACAGCGCCCGCCACTGCCAGTTGTGGCAGGTGACCGTGGAACACCCGCCCGTCGCGCAGCCGCTGGAAAGCCTCGCGGAACGCTTCGAACTGCCGCTGGCCGATGGCCCGTTGCAGATCGTCAGCCTGCCGGGCGTGTTCAGCCATGGCCGGCTGGACCGCGGCACTGCGCTGTTGCTGGAGCATCTGGACGGTCTGCCCTCGGGTCATGTGCTGGACTTCGGCTGCGGCGCCGGGGTGCTGGGCGCGACGATCAAACGACGTTATCCACAGAGCCGGGTCACCCTGCTCGACGTCGACGCCTTCGCCGTCGCCAGCAGCCGCCTGACCCTGGCGGCCAACGGTCTGGAAGGCGAGGTGATCAGCGGCGACGGGATCGACGCCGCACCTCGCGGACTGGACGTCATTCTGAGTAATCCGCCGTTCCACACCGGGGTCCACACCAATTACCAGGCCTCGGAAAACCTGCTGAAAAAATCCGCCGAACATCTGCAAAAAGGCGGCGAAATGCGGCTTGTCGCCAACAGCTTCCTGCGCTATCAGCCGCTTATCGAGGGCGCGCTGGGCAACTGCGAAGTGCGTGCTCAAGGCCAGGGATTCAAAATCTACCGGGCGTTGCGGTCGTAAAAACTTCGCTTGCCGAAACGGTTTTGCGAAGGCAGAATCCGCTCCGTCCTAGGGGAGTAGTCTCCCGCGAGCGCCCTGCTCGCCTGGTGCGACGTCAACATACTTGGTCCACAGACCATGGCGCGCACGACCCACGGTCCGCATAGACGGATCCAGGGTTTGACAAGACCTATGACACGCACACCTTACCCGGGGCGGGAAGGCTGTACGTGTCATAGCCGTGTCGACCCGCCCCCGTAGGAATCCTGATGCTGGAATCGTTGCTCGTCCCCACCGCAATCGTTGCGCTCGCTGAAATCGGCGACAAGACGCAGTTGCTGGCCCTCATTCTCGCCGCACGCTTTCGCAAGCCCTGGCCAATCATCGCCGGCATCGTCGCCGCAACCCTAGCCAACCACGCCGCTGCGGGTGCCGTCGGGGCCTGGTTCGGCAGCTTCTTCAGCGAAGCGACGTTGCACTGGATTCTGGCCGCGAGCTTCCTCGCTACCGCCTTGTGGACGCTGGTTCCGGACAAGATGGACGATGACGAAGCCAGCACCGCGCGGCGCTTCGGGCCGTTCCTGACCACGCTGATCGCGTTCTTCATCGCGGAAATCGGCGACAAGACCCAGGTCGCCACGGTGATGCTGGCGGCGCAGTATCCGCACCTGATCATGGTGATTATCGGCACCACCCTGGGCATGCTGATTGCCAACGTGCCGGTGGTGCTGGCGGGCAACTTCGCCGCCGAGAAACTGCCTCTGACCCTGATCCGCCGCCTGGCAGCGAGCGCCTTCGTGGTGCTGGCGTTGGTCGCGGTGTATTCGGCGATGAAGGTGAGTGGCTGGGTAGGCTGAGCCTGATCGGGTATTGCTGATGGCCAGATCGCCGGCAAGCCGGCGATCAGGCTTACAACCTCTTACTTCTTCGCCTGCTCATACAACGGCATCACCTTCGGAATCGCCGCCTGCAACGACGCGATGCGGCTGTCCGAAGCCGGGTGAGTGCTCATGAACTCCGGCGGCGAGTTGCCACCCGAAGCCTGGGCCATCTTGTTCCACAAGGTGATCGCGGCATTCGGGTTGTAGCCGGCACGGGCCGACAGTTCGAGGCCGATCAGGTCGGCTTCGTTCTCGTTGCCACGGCTGTTGGGCAAGGTCAGGCTGTACTGCACAACGGTATCAGCCAGGGCCAGGCTGTCTTCACCCAGCCCCAGCAAGGCGCCAGCGCCCTGGCGGGCAATCTGGATGCCATAGGCCTTGGACATCGCTTCACGACCATGCTCGCGCAGGGCGTGGGCGATTTCATGGCCCATCACCGCGGCGATTTCATCGTCGGTCAGTTTCAGTTTGTCGATCAGGCCGGTGTAGAAAATGATCTTGCCGCCAGGACCGCAGTTGGCGTTGAGCTCGTCGCTCTTGATCAGGTTCACTTCCCACTTCCACTGCGCAGCATCCGGGCGGAACTGCGGCGCCTGGGCAATCAGCCGGTCAGCGATGGCCTGCACACGTTTGGCCGCAGCGCTGGTCTTGTCCAGTTGGCCCTTGGTGGACGCTTCGCCCAGGGTCTGCTGATAAGACTGGGCGTACATCTGGTTGACCTCATCGGTCGACAGCATGCTGAACATATATTGCTTGCGTTCAACACCCACCGCTCCGCCGTTGGTGGTGTTCACCGCCTGGCAACCCGCCAGCAGCATCGAGGCGCTCAAGGCGCCAATAACAACCGATCTACGCATCAATAAAACTCCCTTCTAACGTGGGCCGTATCCTAGGCCGGCACGATTCATCGCGCCACAACCGTTAGCAAAGATTTCTGTCCGACAGTCTCATGATTTAGCGGCGGCACGCCGATAACACCGGGGCAAGGCGACTTTTCCCTGCGCTCGGAGCCTCTATGAAGTTCAAGTCGATCCAGTTTTCCGTTGCGGCCCTGGCGGGCGCCATCGTGTTGAGTATCGTCGCAGCCCTGGTGCTGTATGCGGTGTATTCCGGTGCAAAAACCCAGGAACTGGTGCAGAACCGCACGCAGCAGCAGTTCGATACATTGATAGAGCAGCGCCTGACCGCCCTGGCCCAGACCCAGGTCAGCCAGATTCTGCGTCGCCTTGAAGCCCCCCTGTTGATCGCTCGCGGCCTGGCCACCACCAACGCCCAGATCGGCCAGAAAAACGAAGCCGGCACCCCGCGCCTGCAGGTCCAGCGCGAAGAGCTGATCACCCTGCTGAAGCAGACGGTTGTGGATAACCCGCTGGTGCTGGGCGGTTACATCGCCTGGGAGCCGAACGCACTGGACCACGCCGACGCCAGCTTCATCGGCACCTCGATCAAGGGCATCGACCCCAGCAACGGTCGCTTTCAGCCCTGGTGGTACCGCAATACCGACGGCAGCATGGCCGTGGAAGCGCTGGTCGACCTGAGCAACAACACCCTGCTGTCCACCGGCGTGCGCGCCAGCGAGTACTACCTGTGCTCGCAAGAAAGCCGGCGCGCCTGCGTGATCGATCCCGCGCCTTACAAAGTGGGCGACAAGATGGTCATGCTCGCCTCCTTTATCGAACCGATCCTGGTGGACGGCAAATTCCAGGGCATCGTCGGCGCCGACCTCTCGGTGAACTTCATCCAGGACCTGCTCAAGGCCGCCGACAGCCAGCTTTACAACGGCGCGGGCGAACTGGCGCTGATCTCCAACAACGGCCGTCTGGTCGCCTACACCAAGGACGAAAACAAGTTCGGCGAGAAAGCCAGCGACGTCCTCGACGCCGCCGATGCCGCCGGCCTGTCCAAGCTCGGTGGCGACACACTGCGCTATGAAGTCGACCATGAAAACGGTCAGATCCGCCTGTTCCTGCCGTTCAGGATCGCCGACACCGACACCCACTGGACCCTGCTGCTGCAACTGCCCACCAGCGCGGTCATGGCCGAGTCGGAAAAACTGCAAAGCGAACTGAGCGAACAACGCCGCACCGACATTACCGGCATGACCCTGGTCGGCCTGGCCATCGCTGCCCTCGGCCTGCTGGTGATCTGGCTGCTGGCCCACGGCATCGCCCGTCCGCTGCGGCAGATGGTGGCCATGCTCGATGACATCGCTCAGGGCGAGGGCGACCTCACCCGCCGCCTGCACAGTGATCGTGCCGACGAACTGGGCTCGATCGCCAAGGGCTTCAATACCTTCCTCGGCAAGCTGCAATCGATGATCAGCCAGGTGGTCAGCTCGGTGCAGAAGGTCAGCGACTCGTCGGAGCACACCGCCGATATCGCCATTCGCACCAACCAGGGCGTGCACAAGCAGATGGCGGAGATCGACCTGGTCGCCACCGCGGTGCACGAAATGACCGCCACCGCCCAGGACGTGGCGCGCAACGCCACCCATGCCGCCCAGGCCGCGAGCAATGCCGACCAGGCCGCCAACCAGGGTCTGTCGATTGTCCGCGACACCTCGCAATCGATCACCGCCCTGGCCGAAGAGATCGGCCGCGCGGTTGGCGTGGTGCAGGCGCTGGCCCGCGACAGCGAGAACATCAACGCCATCCTGGTGGCGATCCGTGCCATTGCCGAGCAGACCAACCTGCTGGCGCTCAACGCCGCCATCGAGGCTGCGCGGGCGGGTGAGCAGGGCCGCGGCTTCGCCGTGGTCGCCGACGAGGTGCGCAACCTGGCGCAGAAGACCCAGCAGGCCACCGAAGAAATCCAGCAGATGATCCAGCAACTGCAGCAAGGCACCCGCGATGTGGTGCGGGTCATGGAAGAAAGCCAGGGCAAGACCGACGTCAGCGTGCAGCAGGCGGCGCGGGCGGCCGAGGCGCTGGAAAGCATCACGCGCGCGGTGTCGGTGATCAACGACATGAACACTCAGATCGCCAGTGCCGCCGAAGAGCAAAGCGCGGTGGCCGAGGACATCAACCGCAACGTGATCAACATCGGTCAGGTGGCCAACGAAGTGGCCGGTGGCGCCGACGAGTCCAGCACCGCCAGCGCCGAGCTGACCAAGCTGGCCGAGCAGCAGCGCCGGTTGATCAATCAGTTCCGGGTCTGAGAACGCGTCGGGCGCCGGGTATCAACCCGGCGTCAGGCATTCCGGGCCATTCAGCTTCGGATCGTTGACGAAGTTGGCCAGCACCCGCTCGCGCAAGGCGGCGGGCTGGCTGGCCAGCAGGCCCTGGAGTTCACCGACCGGGGTGTCCGGGTTGAGCCAGGCGGCCTGCCCGGCGGCATCGAGGATCAGTGGACGACGCTGGTTCATCGCCGCCTGGGTCACCACCGCGGTGCTCAGCCAGACCTGCTCCTGCACCGGATACGCTTCCCAGATCGCCGCGAAGAACAACGACGAACCCTCCCCTGGCGTCAGCCAGTACGGGCGCTTGCGCACCGCGCCGCGCCATTCGTAGAAACCGTTGGCCGGCAGCAGGCAGCGACGCTTGGCGAAGGCTTCACGGAACATCGGTTGTTCGGCGAGGGTTTCGGCGCGGGCATGGGCGGGGGTGCGGGTGAGGTCGGTCAGCCAGGGCGGGGTCAGGCCCCAGCGGGCGCGGGCCAGAGTCATCTGGCCGTCGTCCAGGCGCTGGATCAGTACCTGGGCGCCGGGAGAAATGTTCCATTGGGCCTGCTGGCCCTCAGGAAAGCCGGGCAACGCGGCAAAGGCCGGCGACCAGCGAAACAGCGCATAACGTCCACACATTCAGGCGAAACCTAGCAAATCAGAATTCCCGGAAGGTGATCCGGCTCGTCGCCAGGAAGTGGCTGGGCCGCATTGTACGCGGCGATCAGTTGCCGTGCGTACTCGGCCTGCTCGTCGGGCACCGCGAGGCCGAGCAGGCCGTGCACCGGCAACTCGCCAATGCCGCCCATCAGGTCGCGCCCGGCCAGGTACGCCTCGATGCCTTCGCTGCCGAGCATGCCGATCAGCACTTCGGCTTCCAGCAGGTTTTCCGGCTCGTAGATTCGCTGCATCAGTCGTCCTCGCGCTTTACGTCCAGCATCCATTCGTCACCATGGACCTGCAAAATGAACACGATCGGGCGGCAACACACCGCGCAGTCCTCGATGTAATGCTGGTCACCGCCGGAGAGATCGACGGTGGTTTCCACGGCTTCGCCGCAATAAGGACAATCGTAGATCGCAGTTTCCAGCATCGCGGCCTCCGCAGTGATTGTGCGTATAATTGCCGGTCTTGCGCCCCCTCAAGCCGGTATTTCTGGGCGCAGCCTTACCCTTTACCCTAGCCGTTTCACAACAAGAGAGCATGATGGGCGAATTCGATGCCATCCGACCCTACGACGACGCTGAGGTCCCTGCCGTTCTGGCACGCCTGCTCAGCGACCCGGCATTCCTGGATATCCTCACCCGCTTCCGCTTCCCGCGCATGGCCACAGGTTTCGGCTGGCTGCTCAAGCCGCTGATCGCTCGCCGTCTGCGCAAGGAATTCGCCGGCGTGACCTGCGTCTCGACCCTGCAGGACAAGGTCGAGTTCTACGTCGACCACACCATCGAGCGCGCCACCGACGGCGTCACCTATACCGGTGTGGAGCAATTCAAGTCGGGTACCGCCTACCTGTTCCTGGCCAACCACCGCGACATCGTGATGGACCCGGCGTTCGTCAACTACGCGGTCTACCACGCCGGCCTGCCGACCCCGCGCATCGCCATCGGCGACAACCTGCTGCAGAAGCCCTTCGTCAGCGACATGATGCGCCTGAACAAGAGCTTCATCGTGCACCGCTCCATCAGCGGCCGGCGCGAGAAGCTGGCGGCCTATCAACTGCTCTCGGCCTACATCAACCACTCGATTCGCAACGACGGCGCCTCGATCTGGATCGCCCAGGCCGAAGGCCGCGCCAAGGACGGCGACGATCGCACCGATTCGGCGATCCTCAAGATGTTCCACATGAGCCGCAAGAGCGAGCCGTTCGGCGAGGTGATCCAGTCGCTGAACCTGAGCCCGGTGTCGATCAGCTACGAATACGACCCGTGCGACCAGGCCAAGGCCCGTGAGCTGTACATCCGCGCCACCACCGGCAGCTACAGCAAGGCGCCGGGTGAGGATGACCTGAGCATCGCCCAGGGCATCACCGGCTACAAAGGGCGGGTGCACATCAACTTCGCGGCGCCAGTAACTGAGCTCTTCGACGACACCAAGCAATTGGCGGCGGAGATCGACCGGCAGATTCTCGCTGGCTACCGGCTGTTCCCGGCGCATTACCTGGCGTACGCGCAGTGGGCGGATGCGGACCCTGAGTTGCAGGTGCCGAAGGCGGCCGAACTGTTTGGCGCCGAAGAGCTGGCCAAGGCTCAGGCGGAGTGGCAGCGCCGGCTGGAAGCGTGCCCGCAAGAGCATCGTCCGTACCTGGTGTTGCAGTACGCGATGCCGGTGCGCAATCAGTATCGGGTCAAGGCCGGGTTGCCGCTGTAACGTTTCAGGGCCTCATGGCAAGCGCGCGATGAGGCCCTGAAGAGGTCAGATCCAGGTGCTGACCCAGGACAACAGCAGCGCCAGTGCCAGGAAAGCAAACCCCAGGCTGTAATAGAACCGGTTGACCCGCTGGGTCAGCAGGTCGATGGCTGCCTCGCCCGCCGGCAGGCTGGCCATGGCCCGTGAGGCGCGGCGCCGGGCGTTGTGCAGGAGCACGCCGCCAGGGCAGGTCAGCAGCAGGGCCAGCAGATTGATCAGTTTGGTCGGGTGGGCAGCGAACAAGCCCCAGAACATTTGCAGCGACATCGCCTTACCTCGAAAGAACCACGATTGCTTCGAAACGCGCGCATTCTACCCAAGCCGCCCGTCCCTGCCCGCCCTTTACGACCAATGACGATAAATTGCGCCGTCATACAGTCGTCATCCAGACAAGCCACCCTGTTGCCCTCCCAACGAACCGGAGCTTGTCATGCTGCACGCCGAAAACCAGGATCGCCTCTATCTGATTGCCCAGAGCGAGGAGCAGGAAGCGCTGATCGACGGTTTGGCCTTCAACGTCCAGGACCGCCAGTGGCTGGTCTACTGCGCCTTGGGCGGCCATCCCCACGATCATTTGCCGGAGGTCGACAGCCAGACCGGTATCAGCGTGCTCGACTTCTACGTCGACGCGGCCTGACCGCCGCCATGAAAAAGCCCGATGCCTGGCGACAGGCATCGGGCTTTTTGCGTTTGCTGTAGGAGCGAGCTTGCTCGCGAAGGGCTGCAAAGCAGCCCGATAGCGTTACTCGCCCAACACCTGACCGATGGTCGGATCCTTGAACAGGCGGGTCAGGGCGTCGCTGAGCACGTCGCTGACCAGTTTGGTATTGGTTTCCTGGTTCGGCGCCATGCCGAAACGCTGGTCCAGCGAAGCGCCGTAGCGGCCGCTGTAACGGCGGTTAGCGTTGTTTACGTCAGCCTTGAAGGTCGCGCCGATGGTGGCTTCGGTCACGTACAGGCCTTCTTTGGGCGACTGGTACTTGAGTTCGGCCAGGGTCACGGTCAACTGCGGCGCGTTGTAGGCGTTCGGCGTTGGGGTGAAGCCCAACAGGCGGACAGCGGCTTCAGCCTGGGCCTGCAGCTTGGGCAGGATGTCGTTGCCGGTGACGCTGATGGCGCTGGTTTCCGGGTACAGACCACCGCGGGTGCCGAGGGTCTGGGTACCGCGTCCGTCGACCACCCGCACCACCACCGGCTGGCCATGGCCAACGGGTGCGAGCTGGGCGGTGAGTTTCGGTTGCGGGCTGAGTTGTTGCGGACTGTGGGCACAACCCACCAGGGTCAGGCTGGTCACAGCGATCAAACCGAACAACAAACGTTGCAACATGCTCATCTCTCCTGGAATAGCGGCAAAGGCCGCCAGTATACCCAGCCCGTCGTGCGCCAGTCATCGGGCCTCTGGGGTTAGGACAGCGCTTTCATGCATCCAATTCCCTGTCATACGGACTTCATCATTGCCGACGTATGCTGGCGCCAGTTTCCTACCGGTACATCGCCATGCACAGCCTCTGGTCCCTGCTCTTCAAACGCCAGCCGCAACGCCACTTCGCGCGCCTCGACGCGCAGGGCCTGTGCCAGGCATTCAAATGCTGCGAACAGCTACCTGCCGGGTTCGGCTGGGTGGAAGTCAGCGAATCGCGCCTGCAATGGCTGAACCGTCCACTCCCCGGTAACGCGCGGGTCGTACAGCGTCCGCGCGGCAATCGACTGCAGCGCATGCTCGCCGCCTGACGGCCGAGCAAGAAAAGTCGTTAATAAAGGTCGTTTCTCCCGGCGACCTCGTTATAATCTGCCCCCGATTATAAGGACGTCTCCTGATCGGGCCCCGCAGTACCGCCAATGCCACGCATCGGCTTCCCCGCATCCGCCCACAGAGAGCCGCCCACACAGGTCTTGCGAAGCCGGTGTGCCCGCTTTTTTCTCGGCCCCCATGCTCTGCCTGAACCTGACGGACCTGCCCTGCACGGTCCATTTTTGAGGTTCACGACTCCAAAAGAGCGTGAAAAAACGGGTTTTCACAACTTCACAAGAGTGTGGCGAGCAATGAACAGTCTGGTATGTGCAAAAGCATCATCAGTGTCCCGAACAGCCCCAAGCAGCTGGCTACGGCCTTCATCCGTCATGGGTGACTGAGGCCGGTTTCATAGCGCACGACGGGCGCCTCGACCATAAGTCGAATTGCCGCACCGGCCGCAAAATGCGTTCATACGCATCTAACGAGCCTGGTTGGCAGTGTCCGTGAACGTTGGAAAGCTGCGAAGTATCGGATAGGGCAGTCTCGGAGTTCCGGGGTCCTATGCTGTCAATTAGGTGCTGAAGATTTTGGAGATGCGTTAAATGGCGCAGAACGAAACAGTCGATGTGGTACTGGTAGGGGCAGGCATCATGAGTGCCACCCTGGCCGTGCTGCTCAAGGAACTCGACCCGGCAATCAAGCTGGAAGTCGTCGAGTTGATGGATTCGGGTGCCGCGGAAAGTTCCAATCCGTGGAACAACGCAGGTACGGGCCATGCCGGGCTGTGTGAACTGAACTACACGCCTCAGGCCGCTGACGGCAGCATCGACATCAAGAAAGCGGTGCTGATCAACACCCAGTTCGAGGTTTCCCGTCAGTTCTGGGCGTACCTGAGCAAAAAAGGTGCGTTCAGCTCGCCACGGGCGTTCATCAACCCGGTGCCACACCTGAGCTACGTCGAGGGTGACAAAGGCGTCGCGTTCCTGAAGAAGCGCTTCGAGCTGCTCAAGCAGCATCACGCCTTCACCGAGATGGAATACACCGAAGACCAGGCGGTGATGAAGGAGTGGATGCCACTGATGATGCCGGGTCGCCCGGCGGACCAGAAGATCGCCGCTACCCGCGTGATCAAGGGCACCGACGTCAACTTCGGCGCGCTGACCAACAAACTGCTCAAGCACCTGGCCAACGCGCCGGATGCGCAGGTCAAGTACAGCAAGAAGGTCACTGGCCTGCGCCGTAACGGCAGCGGCTGGACCGTCAGCGTCAAGGACGTCAACAGCGGCAGCAGCCGTGATGTCGACGCCCGCTTCGTGTTCCTCGGCGCCGGTGGCGCGGCCCTGCCGCTGCTGCAAGCGTCCGGTATCCCGGAAAGCAAAGGCTTCGGCGGCTTCCCGGTCAGTGGCCAGTGGCTGCGCTGCGACAACCCGGAAATCGTCAAGCAACACCAGGCCAAGGTCTACAGCCAGGCCGCGGTCGGTGCTCCG
The DNA here is from genome assembly GCF_025466035.1 of Pseudomonas sp. 20P_3.2_Bac5. Taxonomy (NCBI): domain Bacteria; kingdom Pseudomonadati; phylum Pseudomonadota; class Gammaproteobacteria; order Pseudomonadales; family Pseudomonadaceae; genus Pseudomonas; species Pseudomonas sp. 20P_3.2_Bac5. The sequence goes on from NZ_JANLOA010000109.1 coordinate 21,908, forward strand.
CCGATGTCGGTTCCGCACCTCGACACCCGTGTGGTGGACGGCAAGAAATCCCTGCTGTTCGGCCCATACGCGGGCTTTACCACCAAGTTCCTCAAGTACGGTTCGTTCCTTGACCTGCCGCTGTCGGTGCGCATGGGCAACATCGGCCCGATGCTGGCCGTGGCCCGCGACAACATGGACCTGACCAAGTACCTGGTCAGCGAAGTGATGCAGTCGATGGAGCAGCGCCTGGACTCCCTGCGCCGCTTCTATCCGGAAGCGAAAGCCGAGGACTGGCGCCTGGAAGTCGCCGGCCAGCGCGTGCAGATCATCAAGAAAGACCCGAAAAAAGGCGGCGTTCTGCAGTTCGGTACCGAACTGGTGGCCGCACAGGACGGCACCCTCGCCGCCCTGCTGGGTGCCTCGCCAGGCGCTTCGGTGACAGTGTCGATCATGCTGGATCTGATCGAACGCTGCTTTGCCGACAAGGCCAAGGGCGAGTGGGCCGAGAAGCTCAAGGAAATCTTCCCCGCGCGGGAGAAAGTCCTGGCAGCCGACGCAGCCCTGTACCACAAGGTCAGCGCCTACAACGACGAGGCCCTGGGCCTGGTCGAAAGCAGCCCGGCGCCAAGCTACGCTTGAGTCGCGCTCATAAAAAAACGCCCTTCGGGGCGTTTTTTTTGCGCCGAAGATCGATCAGCCGCGGGCTTTCTCGATGATCTCGACGTATTCCGGCGCGTTGCGCTGGTCGGCGATCGCCTCGACGAAGGTCTTGCCGTGCTCGTCCTTGCCGTCCAGGTCGTAACCGGCTTCAACGAAGAAACCGACATAACGCTCGAAGTCGTCGATGCGCAGGCCACGGTAGCCCTTGATCAGCTTGTGGTGCGAAGGCGAGGTCACGCCATCGGCTGGCTCGTAAATGAGGAACGATTTGACGTAGTCATCGCTGATTTCGTCGCCAATCACCTGCTTCTTGTCTTTACGCATTACCGACTCCAACTGAACCATCAAGGACATTTTCCACGGGGCGGGCAGTTTACCCCCCGGCGGGCCCGGCGCTCAACGCGCGCGAAGGGTTCCGGTGTGCAGATCGGCCCAGATGTGGCCGTTGGGGTAGCTGAGGAATTGCACGTAGACGGTGTCGTTGCGCAGCAGGTCGAGGATCACCTGGTACTGCGCCGGCGCGTAATTCAGGGTCAGGGTGCGGGTGGCACTGTCGAAAGCCGGCTTTTTCAGGCTTTTGCCCTCGCCGTCGAAGCTGATCACCACCTGGGTGATGGTCGCGCCCTGGCTGAGCGGCTTGCCTTTCAGGCGCATGGTCAGCGACGAAGTGATCGGCAGCGGTTGCTGGTTGGACTGGCGCTGGTTACCGACGACCACCGAATAGCTGGTCACTTGCAGCAGTTGCTGGCTTTCGGGGTTTTCCCCGCGTACCGACTGCTCGTCCGGCGGCAGGAACTGGCCATGCATCGGCGCCGCAACGGCAGGCAGGCTCAGGAACAGGAGAAGCGGGAGAATCGTCGCACGCATGACAGGCTCCTTGGAGGGCCTGGCACTCTACCATGATGTGTCCGGTTGTCGCGGGGCGCAGGCGTTGCGCCAGGCCCCGCGGGCAATCAGTCGAACTGTGCGCGCATCCACGCCTGGTAGGCCGCGACTTCCGGCTCGCCTTCGCGCGGTGCCCAAGGGGCCATGTCGCCGTCGCTGACCGGGCGGTACGGGCCGGCCTTGCATTCGAACATCAGGGTGTCAGGTTCCATGACCACCAGGCCATGGAAAATGCCGGGCGCCAGATCAACCCCCAGGCAATCGCCGCCAGCCTGCATGATCCGCTTGTCCAGCACGTTGCCGGCCTCATCGAAAATCAGCACGCCCAGCTTGCCCTTGAGGACGATCAGGTTCTCGGCCTTGTCGGCCGCCTGGTGGCGGTGGGGCGGAACGTAGGTTTCCGGCTGCAGGCCGACCAGCATGCGGTGGCACGGATCTTCCATCTCATGGAAGTTGTGGTGCGCACGGGCCCTTGGGCTTTGCGCGGCCTTTTGTGCCACCTCGGCAAACAGCGACTGGTCCAGGTAGGAAGGCTTGGCCATGGTGTCAGAGTCCCTTGACGGCGTAGATGCCATTGGCGTTACGCCAGTAGCCCTTGTAATCCATGCCGTAGCCGAAGACATAGCGGTCGACGCAGCTCAGGCCAACGAAGTCGGCCTTGAGGTCCGGGCTGGCCTTGCGGTCGTGGTCCTTGTCGATCAGCACGGCGGTGTAGACGTTGCGCGCACCGGCATGACGGCAGAAATCCATGATGGCGCTGAGGGTGTGACCTTCGTCGAGGATGTCGTCGATGATCAGCACGTCGCGGTCGATGAACGAGACTTCCGGTTTGGCCTTCCAGAACAGGTCGCCGCCGCTGGTCTGGTTGCGGTAGCGGGTGGCGTGCAGGTAGGAGGATTCCAGCGGGAACGGCAGGTGGGTCAACAGTTTGCCGGCGAAGATCAGCCCGCCGTTCATGACACAGAACACCACCGGGTTGCTGTCGGCCAGGCGCTCGGTAATCTGCGCGCCGACCCGGGCGATGGCCGCCTCGACTGCGGCTTCATCGTGCAGGCAGTCGGCCTCGCGCATGACTTGACGGATGTGCTCGAGATCAGCGGACATGAAACTCTCCAGGGAGTCAGGATTTGGAAAAGCGGGCAAAGGTACGCATCCACACGCATCAGATCAAGCATTTCTGGACTAACGTCCAGTGTGGCTATAGGACACACACGGTCGAATAGATTAATCTAGCGCGGTTTTTTTGCCCGCATTCCGGAGCCCTTCCCCATGCCCATCCGTGAGATCCGCCATCCGCTGATCCGCCACAAGCTCGGCCTCATGCGCCGTGCCGATATCAGTACCAAGAATTTTCGCGAACTCGCCCAGGAAGTCGGCGCGCTCCTGACCTATGAAGCCACCAAGGACCTGCCGCTGGAAACCTATTCCATCGATGGCTGGTGCGGCGCCGTTGAAGTCGAGAAGATCGCCGGCAAGAAAATCACTGTAGTCCCGATCCTGCGCGCCGGCATCGGCATGCTCGAAGGCGTGCTCAGCCTGATCCCGGGCGCCAAAGTCAGCGCCGTAGGCGTGGCCCGCAACGAGGAAACCCTCGAAGCCCACACCTACCTGGAAAAGCTCGCGCCGGAAATCGACCAGCGCCTGGCCCTGATCATCGACCCGATGCTGGCCACCGGCGGTTCCATGGTCGCGACCATCGAGCTGCTCAAGCGCGCCGGTTGCAAGGATATCCGCGCCATGGTCCTGGTGGCCGCGCCGGAAGGCATCGCCGTGGTGGAAAAAGCCCACCCTGACGTGCAGCTCTTCACCGCCTCGATCGACCAGCGCCTGAACGAAGACGGCTACATCATTCCCGGCCTGGGCGATGCCGGTGACAAGATCTTCGGCACCAAGCAGAAGGACGCCTGAGCATGCAGGACGAGTTCAACGAACCGCTCTGGCGCCAGATCGTCTCCGGCGCACAAATGCTCTTCGTGGCCTTCGGCGCCCTGGTGCTGATGCCACTGATCACCGGCCTTGATCCCAACGTCGCACTGTTTACCGCAGGCCTCGGCACGCTGCTGTTCCAGATCGTCACCGGGCGCCAGGTGCCGGTGTTCCTGGCCTCCAGCTTCGCCTTCATCACCCCGATCATCCTCGCCAAGGGCCAGTTCGGCCTGGCCGAAACCATGGGCGGCGTCATGGCTGCGGGCTTCGTCTACACCTTCCTGGGCCTGGCGGTGAAGATCAAAGGCACCGGGTTCATCGACCGCCTGCTGCCACCGGTGGTGATCGGTCCGGTCATCATCTCCATCGGCCTGGCCATGGCGCCGATCGCGGCCAACATGGCCATGGGCAAGGCCGGCGACGGCACCGCCCTGATGCCGTACAGCACGGCGATGATGATCTCGATGCCGGCACTGCTGACCACCCTGATCGTCGCGGTCTTCGGCAAGGGCATCTTCCGCCTGGTGCCGATCATTGCCGGCGTGCTGGTGGGCTTCGGCCTGTCGTTCGCCTTCGGTGTGGTCGATGTCGCCAAGATCGCTGCTGCGCCATGGCTGGAACTGCCGAAGTTCACCGCGCCGGCGTTCAACTGGCAGGCCATCCTGTTCATCGTTCCGGTCGCCCTGGCGCCGGCGATCGAACATATCGGCGGCGTGATCGCGGTAGGCAGCGTGACCGGTCGCGATTACCTGAAGACCCCTGGCCTGCACCGCACCCTGCTGGGTGACGGCATTGCCACCACCACTGCCGGCCTGTTCGGCGGCCCGCCCAACACCACCTACGCCGAAGTGACTGGCGCGGTGATGCTGACCAAGAACTACAACCCGAAGATCATGACCTGGGCGGCGGTATTCGCCATTACCCTGGCCTTCATCGGCAAGTTCGGCGCGCTGTTGCAGAGCATTCCGGTGCCGGTGATGGGCGGCATTCTCTGCCTGCTGTTCGGCTCGATCGCAGCGGTCGGCATGAACACCATGATCCGCCACAAGATCGACCTGAGCGAAGCCCGCAACCTGGTGATCGTTTCGGTGACCCTGGTATTCGGTATCGGCGGTGTGCTGGTAGGTAGCGGTGACGGCCCGGATGACTGGGGCCTGAAAGGCATCGCGCTGTGCGCGGTGGTGGCTATCGCCCTGAACCTGCTGTTGCCGGGCAATGATGGCTGGAAGAACAAGGTGATGGATGATCATCTGCCCTGAGCGGGATGATTTTCACCTGTAAAAAAGGGGGCTCCAATGGAGCCCTCTTTTCATTTCTTCACGGGGTACTGTTCTGACTTCTGAAGCAACGCCGTTTTTGTGGGAGCTGGGTTGCCAGCGATGCGGTTCGGCGCTCCGACAACACGCGGCCCCTCGCGAGCAAGCTCGCTCCTACAGGTATACGTGTCACGCAACCGTGAGGGCTGAACAGCCCCAGGATTCCGTGAAGCCCCGCACTTTATCGCCGAAACACCGATTCAAGCCCGCTCGCACAACGTAACCAGCGCCTGCACCCATTGCGGGTGATCATTCAGACAAGGCACCAACTTCAACTCCTCCCCGCCCGCCTCGATGAACTGTTCGCGACCGCGGTCGCCAATTTCTTCGAGGGTCTCGATACAGTCGGCAACGAACGCCGGGCACATCACCAACAGCTTCTTCGCCCCGGCCTTGGCCAGTTCATCCAGCCGCGCCTCGGTGTAGGGCTCGATCCACTTCGCCTTGCCCAGCCGCGACTGGAAGGACACCGACCATTTGCCATCCGGCAAGCCCATCTTGCGCGCGAAGGCCTGGGCGGTCCGCAGGCACTGACCGCGATAACAGACGGCGAGCATTTCCGCCGAGGCCTCACGGCAGCAGTCGGCGTCCTGGAAGTTATGCGTACCAGTCGGGTCGAGCTTCTTCAGGTGCCGCTCCGGCAGCCCGTGGAAACTCAGCAGCAGGTGATCGAAATCCTGCTCCAGATAAGGCTTGGCGCTCGCCACCAGCGCATCGATGTACTCGGGCTGGTCATAGAACGGCTTCAACACGGTCATCTGCAACGGCAACTGCTGTTCGGCGATCACCTCATTCGCCTGGGCGATCACGGTGGTCACGGTGCTGTCGGCGAACTGCGGATACAGGGGCGCGAGGGTCACCTTGCGCACGCCTTGGGCAGCGAGTTTCTTCAGCACCGAGGGCAGCGACGGCTCGCCATAGCGCATGGCGATTTCCACCGGCCCGTGGTTCCAGTGCGGCGCCACGGCCTGTTGCAGGCGACGGGTCAGCACCACCAGCGGCGAGCCCTCGTCCCACCAGATCGATGCGTAGGCATGGGCGGACTGTTCCGGGCGCTTGATCAGGATCAGCGACACCAGCAGACGCCGCACCGGCCACGGCAAGTCGATCACGTAAGGGTCCATCAGGAACTGATTGAGGTAACGGCGCACATCGGCGACGGAGGTGGACGCCGGTGAACCCAGGTTGACCAGCAGCAAAGCATGATCGGTCATGCAACATCCTTTTCAGAGGCGGGGGGACAACTCATCCAGCGCCGATTGCACATCGTTGAAACGGAAGGTGAAGCCCGCCGCCAGCGCACGCACCGGGCGGGCACGCTGGCCACCGAGCAGCAAGGTCGACAGCTCGCCAAGCCCCGCTTTCAACACCAGCGCAGGCAGCGGCATGAACGCCGGCCGGTGCAGCGTGCGGCCCAGGCGCCGGGCGAACTCGCGGTTGCGGACAGGCTCCGGAGCGCAGGCATTATAAGGACCGCTGGCATCGTTGCGCTGCAAGAGAAAATCAATCAGGGCGATTTCGTCGTGGATATGAATCCACGGCATCCACTGCCGGCCATCGCCGATCGGCCCGCCCAGCCCAAGTTTGAAGGGCAGCCGCAGGCGCGACAAAAAGCCGCCCTCGCTGGCCAGGACCAACCCGGTGCGAAGCAGCACGACACGGATGCCCAGGGCTTCGGCGCGCTGCGCGGTTTCTTCCCAGGCGATGCACAACTGGCTGGCGAAGTCCTCTTTGACCGGGCGCGAAGACTCGGTCAATTCACGCTCGCCGCCATCGCCATACCAACCCACCGCGGAGCCGGAAATCATCACGGCCGGGCGCTGCTCACGGCGCTCCAGCCAGGCCAGCAGGTGTTCGGTCAGGGTGATCCGGCTGCCCCACAACTGCGCCCGCCGCGACACGGTCCAGGGCCGATCGGCGATCGGCGCGCCGGCCAGGTTGATGACCGCATCCAGCGGCCCGTCGCCGTAAGCCTCCAGCTCGCTGATGCCGCGAACGCCGGCACCGCAAAGCTGGCCAACCTGATCGGCACGACGGCTCCAGACCGTCAGTCGATGACCCTGGTCGAGCCAGTGGCGACACAGTTGCTGTCCAATCAGGCCGGTACCACCGGTCAGCAATATATTCATGGCCGTGTCCTCATGATGGCGCTCGCTGGTCTACTTTTAAAAGCAAGGCACTTTTTTGACCGTTCACTCTGGGATAAACATAGGCCAACCTGTTGCAACGAGCCGACCGATCTTATACAAAACCCTGGAGTTGTACAGGTTTGTCCGACAGCGTGGCTGTCTGTACCTACTAGAAGGTTCAAAGAGGCCCATCATGACCGTACCTATCGCCATCATCGGTGCCGGCATTGCCGGACTCTCTGCCGCCCAGGCCTTGCAGAAGGAAGGACTGACCGTCCACCTGTTCGACAAGGGGCACGGCAGCGGCGGACGTATGGCCAGCAAGCGCAGCGAAGCCGGGGCGCTGGACCTCGGTGCGCAATACTTCACCGCCCGCGACCGCCGTTTCGTCGAGCAGATCCAGCACTGGCAAGCCAAGGGCTGGGTCGCGGAGTGGAAGCCACAGCTCTACAACTACCGCGACGGCCAGTTGAGCCCTTCGCCGGACGAACAGACCCGCTGGGTCGGCACGCCGCGCATGAGCGCCATCACCCGCGGCCTGCTCAAGGACGTCACGGTAAACTTCAGTTGCCGCATCAGTGAAGTCTTCCGCGGCAAACAGTACTGGCACCTGCAAGACACCGAAGGCTGCAGCCACGGCCCGTTCAGCAAGGTCATCGTCGCCGTGCCTGCACCGCAGGCCGCGGCCTTGCTGGCCGCCACGCCGAAACTCGCCGCCGCCGCGGCCGGCGTGCAGATGGAGCCGACCTGGGCCATCGCCCTCGGCTTCGACACCCCGCTGGCCACGCCCATGCAGGGCTGCTTCGTGCAGGACTGCGCGCTCGACTGGCTGGCGCGCAACCGCAGCAAGCCGGGACGCGAGGAGCGCCTGGACACCTGGGTGCTGCACGCCACCTCGGCCTGGAGCAAACAGCACATCGACTTGCAGAAAGAGGCGGTGATCGAACAGTTGCTGGGCGATTTCGCCGAGCTGGTCGGCTGTGCGGTACCGGCACCGAGCTTCACCCTGGCGCACCGCTGGCTCTACGCACGCCCCGCCAGCAACCACGAATGGGGCGCTCTCGCCGATGCCGACCTGGGCCTCTACGCCTGCGGCGACTGGTGCTTGTCGGGCCGGGTCGAAGGTGCCTGGCTCAGTGGCCAGGAAGCCGCCCGCCGCCTGATCGAACACCTGGAATAACCTCTGCGGGCAACGCGCCTTCTACAGAAATATTGACTTGTACAACTTCCGGCTTATGCTGAGCGAAGTTGTACAGGTTTTTATCTTTGTACAAGAAAGGTTGCCGACCATGCCCGCTACCAAGCCCAAAATCGCCCTCAGTGCCTGCCTTGCCGGTGAAGAAGTCCGCTTCAATGGCGGTCACAAGGAATCGCGCCTGTGCACCGAAGCGCTGGCGGAGCATTTCGAGCTGGTGCCCATCTGCCCCGAAGTGGCGATCGGCCTGGGCACGCCCCGTGCCGCGATCCACCTTGCCGGCGATCCGGCCCAGCCTCGCGCCGTCAACAGCCGCGACGACACCATCGATGTTTCCGATGCGCTGATCCAGTACGCCGACCAGATGGCCGTCGAGCTGGACGATATCTGCGGCTACATCTTCATGCAGAAATCGCCGTCCTGCGGGCTGGAGCGCATCAAGGTCTACCAGGCCAACGGCTACCCCGCACGCGAGCGCGCCAGCGGCCTGTATGCCGCGCGTTTTCGCGAACTGCGCCCGGACCTGCCGCTGGAAGAAGAAGGCCGGCTGTGCGATCCGGTGCTGCGGGAAAACTTCATCATCCGCGTGCTGGCCTATGCCGACTGGCAACGCCTGTGCGCCGAGGGCCTGAGCCGTCACGCGCTGATCGCCTTCCACTCCCGCTATAAGTACCAATTGATGGCGCACAACCCCGAGCAATACAAAGTGCTCGGCAAGCTGCTGGGCAGCATGAGCCGCCAGGACGACCCGCAGCAGATCGGCCCGGCGTATTTCAGCCAGTTGATAGCCGCGCTGCGCCGCTGCGCCAACCGCGGCACCCACGGCAATGTGCTGATGCACCTGAGCGGTTACCTGCGGCGCTTCCTCGACGCCGGGGACAAGCAGGAAATCCGCCGCGTGATCGAGCAATACATGGCCGGGATCGTCCCGCTGGTGGTGCCGCTGACGCTGCTCAAGCACCACCTCAATCATCATCCCGATGCGTACTTGCTGAGCCAGGTCTACCTGCAGCCGCACCCGGAAAACCTGAGCCTGCGCAATGCCATCTGAACCGCTGCTGCCCATTCGCGAAATCTCACGGCTGACCGGCGTAAACCCGGTAACCCTGCGCGCCTGGGAGCGGCGTTATGGCCTGGTGGTGCCGCAGCGCACCAGCAAGGGCCACCGGCTGTACAGCAGCGATCAGGTGGAACGCATCCGCAGCATTCTGTCGTGGCTCAACCGTGGTGTAGCGGTCAGTCAGGTGCTGCCGCTGCTCGACAGCGACAAGTCGCCCGAGCAGAGCATTCCCGGAGACGACTGGCAGGCGCTGCGCACCCACCTCACCGAGTGCATCGCCCACCTCGCCGAGCGCCAGCTCGACCAGCAGTTCAACCAGGCCATGGCGCTCTACCCCGCCACCACCTTATGCGAACAATTGCTGTTGCCCCTGCTCGGCCACCTCGAAGCACGCTGGCAAACCCACCCTACCGCCCGCCTCGAACAGGGCTTCTTCCACAGTTGGCTGCGCAGCAAGCTGGGGCTTCGGGTGTACCACAACAACCGCCAGTGCAACGGCGCGCCGGCGATGCTGGTCAATGGCGGAGCCCTGCCATTCGATCCGCAGTTGTGGCTGTGCGCCTGGCTGGTGAGCGATGCCGGCTGCCCGGTGGAAGTGTTCGACAGCACCCTGCCCGCCCGCGACCTGGCACTGGGCGTCGAGCAACTGGGCGCGAGGGCAGTGCTGGTCAGTATCAATACCGCCCAGGACAGCGACCGACTGCAACGCACCCTCGCGCCGCTGAGCGTACCGAAACTCCTGTTCGGCGCCGCGGTCACTTTACACAAGCATGCGTTGCCGACAGATCCCGAATGGCACTTGCTCGACTCGCCCCTGGCGGCGTGCCGGTGCCTGCAAGACCTCAAGCCGCTTGCCACGGAAAAACACGGACCCGAATAATGCAATTGATCTGGCTGCGCAGCGACCTGCGCCTGCATGACAACACTGCCCTGGCCGCCGCGTGCGAGCGCGGCCCGTGCCTGGCGCTCTGGCTGGTCAGCCCGGCGCAGTGGAAGCGTCACGATGACGCCGCCTGCAAGGTGGACTTCTGGCTGCGCAATCTGGAGGCGCTGAAACAGGCGCTCGGCGAACTGAACATCCCGCTGCTTATTCGTGTAGCCGATGACTGGAAAGACGCACCCCGGGTGCTCCACGAGGTATGCCGGGAGCACGGCGTGCAGGATGTGCACGTCAACGAGGAATACGGGATCAACGAACAGCAGCGTGATCGCGACGTCGGCGAACACCTGCAACAGCATGGCATCGGCCTGCACAGCTACCTTGATCAGTTGCTGTTCAAACCGGGCACGGTGCTCACTCGCCAGGGCGGTTACTTCAAGGTCTTCACCCAGTTCCGCAAGCTCTGTTACCAGCGCCTGCACCACGGCCTGCCCGCCTTGCAGCCGTTGCCGCGCAAGCAGGCGAAGACTGCCATCGCCAGTGACGATGTCCCACGACATATCGAAAGCTTTCCCACTCCCGCAGCGTCGCTGCGCGAGCAGTGGCCGGCAGGCGAAGACCACGCCCGCGAGCGACTGGCCGGCTTCGTCGAAGACGACATGGCGGACTACACCGAACAACGCGACCTACCCGCCGTCGACGGCACCAGCCAACTGTCGCCCTACCTCGCCGCCGGGGTGATTTCCGTGCGCCAGTGCCTGCACGCCGCGATTGCCAACAACTACGGCGAGTTCGAAAGCGGCAATCCCGGCGCCGTTACCTGGGTCAACGAGTTGCTCTGGCGCGAGTTCTACAAACATGTGCTCGTCGGTTATCCGCGGGTTTCTCGCCACCGCGCCTTCCGCCCGGCGACCGAAGCGGTGAAATGGCGCGACGCCCCCGACGACCTTGCCGCCTGGCAGGAGGGCCGCACCGGCATCCCGATTGTCGATGCCGCCATGCGCCAATTGCTCGCCACCGGCTGGATGCACAACCGCCTGCGCATGGTGGTGGCGATGTTCCTGAGCAAGAACCTGCTGATCGACTGGCGCGAGGGCGAAGCTTTTTTCATGCGCCATCTGATAGACGGCGACCTGGCCGCAAACAACGGCGGTTGGCAGTGGAGTGCGTCCACGGGCACCGACGCTGCGCCGTATTTCCGGGTGTTCAACCCCGTCAGCCAATCCGAGCGCTTCGACAGCAAGGGCCGCTTCCTGCGACACTGGCTGCCGGAGTTGAAAGCGCTGGACGATAAGGATATCCACAGCCCCGGCGGGCTGTTCGGCGTGCAAGGTTATCCACAGCCCATCGTCGACCTTGGCCCAAGCCGCCAGCGCGCCATCGACGCTTTCCGACAACTGCCCAAAGAGCACAGCAACGAAGATGCCCTTGAATACTGAGGATCCGAAACGTATCTGGGTAACCGGCGCCAGCAGTGGTTTGGGCCATGCGTTGGCAGCACAGTTGCTCATGCTCGGTCACCATGTGGCGATCAGCGGCCGCGCGCCATTCGACCCCCTTCCCGACAGCCTCGCCCGGCACTGCCTGGTACTGGACGGTGACTTGAGCGATGCCGCGCAAGCCGAGCACATGAGCCGATGTATTCAGCAACGCTGGGGCGCGCTCGACACCCTGATCCTCAACGCAGGGACATGCGACTACCTCGACGCGGAGTCCAGCGGTACGGACATGTTCGAAGCACTGATCCAGAGCAACCTGTCTGCCAGCACCCAGTGCCTGCAAAGCGCCCTGCCGCTCTTGCAGGCGGGACAGACGGCCCACGTCGTGGCCATCCTGAGCAGCATCACCGCGCTCCAGCAACATGAGAGCAGCCAGTGGCCCTCGGCGCAGAACAGCCTGGGGCAGTGGTTCAGTGAGGTTCGCAGCGTGCTTTCGCCCAAGGAAATCGACCTCACGCTGGTCGCGCCGCAGAACCTGAAAAAGCCCGTCACCCTGGCCGTGGCACTGCCGCAGAACTGGGACGCGCAAAGCGCCGCACAAGCGATTATCCAGCGCTTGTCTCAGCGGATGCCTGAAATGGTTATGGAAGCGTTGTCGGTCAGCAGTCTGTGGCCGTTGCGGCGTTGACCGAAAATGAAACCGGGGCCGCAATGCGGCCCCGGTGTCGTGTAGCGGTCAGAGCGACATGCGGTAATGCAGGGCGAAACTCTCGGCACCATCGTTCGGCTGGCTGAGGCCCGCGTTGGAATAGTGGATCGCCCGAATCCCCACTTCATGCCCCCCGGCAAAGCGCAGGCCAAAGCCGATGCGGTCTTCGAACTGGAAGGACGAACCCAGTTTGTTGCTTTCAAGTTCGGTGTGAGCAAACGCCGCCACCCCGACGCCGGCCTCGATGTACGGCTTGACCGACTCGCCGGCGAATTCATAAACGAACACCGGCGCGAACGACAGGCTGTGGTTGTTCGACGTCTTGTCCCCGTCCCAGAAGGTGTAGCCGCCGTCCCAGTAGCCGGTCAGACGGCCGACACTGGTCTGCCACCAACTGGCATCCCAGTTGGATTGCACGCCGATGCGGTAGGTCATGGTGGAGTCGCTGGTCTGGCCGACAGCGAAGGTGATATCCGCGGCCTGTGCGGTGAAGGTGTGCCCCAGGGTTGCGGCTGCAACCACAGCCAAGCAAAGCAGTTTCTTCATGAGAAACGTCCTTTTAAATCCGTTTGTTGGTTTTTTTGTCTCATCAGACAACGTAGTAGAAATCAGCGCATGCAAAGGAGTTCACTGGATTTCGACGTTTTTTTTCCTACGTCGATTACCTATTGAAGCTTTGCACACAGTCAGATTTATTCCACAACAAAGGCAGGATGTTTCGCAGATGTTCGGGGTCGGCACTGGTCCAGAACTGTGTCTGGCGTGCAGGGCCAGACGCCAGGAGGTGGCGCTCGGCCAGCAGGCGCTGGAGTTGCCGGGCGACGGCGGCGCCGGTGTCGATGATCGCCACCGAGGCCGTGACCATCTCGCCCAGCAGCGGCTTGAGAAAGGGGTAATGGGTGCAACCGAGGATGATGGTGTCGCATCCGGCGGCCAGCAGCGGCTCGACATAGCCTTGCAAGAGCTGGCGCAGGGCCGGGCTGTCGAGGTCACCCGACTCGATCAATTCGACCAGCCCCGGGCAGGGCTGGGTCACCACCCGCACATCGGTGGCGAAGCGGTCGAGCAAGGCCGCGAACTTGGCGCTTTGCAAGGTGCCGGTGGTGGCCAGCACTCCGACCACGCCACTGCGGGTAGCCGCCGCGGCCGGCTTCACCGCCGGCTCCATGCCCACCAGCGGCCACTGCGGGAAACGCTCGCGAAGGTCGGCGGCGGCGGCAACGGTGGCGGTATTGCAGGCCAGGACCACGGCCTTGACGCCCTGCTCCTGGAAAAATTCGGCCACCTTGCGGCAGCGCTGGCGAATGAACTCCGGGGACTTCTCGCCATAGGGGATGTTGCCGCAATCCGCCACGTACAGCAGCGACTCGTTGGGCAGCAGCCGGCTGATTTCCGCCAGCACCGACAGGCCGCCGACACCGGAGTCGAACACGCCGACCGGCGCTGCCGAGGCCTCAGCCATGGGCTGTTCCACAGACGGCGCAACCCGGATCGCGCTTGACCCGCAACTCGCGGAAACGCGTGCCCAGCGCATCGATCAACAGCAGGCGTCCCACCAGCGGCTCGCCGAAGCCCGCAAGCAGCTTCAGTGCTTCGAGCGCCTGAAGACTGCCGACCAGCCCCACCAGCGGCCCGACCACACCGGCTTCGCTGCAGGTCAGTTCGGCATCGCTGCCGTGGCCGTAGAGGCAGTGGTAGCACGGACTTTCAGGGCGACGGGGATCGAACACCGACAATTGCCCTTCCAGACGGATCGCCGCTCCGCTTACCAGCGGCTTGCCGGCCTTGACGCACGCGGCGTTGACCGCTTCGCGGGTGGCGAAGTTATCCGAGCAGTCCAGCACCAGGTCCACGGCATCCACCGCTGCGGCCAGGGAATCTTCATCGAGCGCCTGGCGATGCGGCACCAGATTGATATCCGGGTTGATCGCGCGCAGCCGCGTCAGCGCCGAGTCCACCTTGGACTGACCGACCGAAGCGCTGTCATGGATGATCTGCCGTTGCAGGTTGGTCAGGTCAACCGTGTCGAAATCCGCCAGGTGCAGGGTGCCGACGCCTGCGGCCGCGAGGTACAGCGCCACCGGCGAACCGAGGCCGCCAAGGCCGACAATCAATACGCGGCTGTCCTTGAGGCGCAACTGGCCGTCGATATCGATCTGCGCCAGGAGGATCTGGCGGCTGTAACGCAGCAGCTCCTCGTCGGTCAGCACGACAGGCGCCCCAGGGTGATGCGTTCGTGGCCACCCAGGTCGAGGCGGCTTTCGATCTGTTCGAAGCCGTGCCGGGCGAGCAACTCGCGGACCGCGGCAGCCTGGTCGTAACCGTGCTCCAGCAGCAACCAGCCACCTGCCAGCAGGTGGGCCGGCGCCTCGGCGACGATCTGGCGCAGGTCGTCCAGGCCATCATCGCCCGCCACCAGCGCACTGCTGGGCTCGAAACGCACGTCGCCGGCGACCAGGTGCGGGTCTTCGGCGGCGATGTAGGGCGGGTTGCTGATGATCAACTGGAAACGCTGTTCGGCGAGTGCACTGAACCAGTGGCTGGTGAGCACTGTGACGTTGTCCAGTTGCAGGCGCTGGCGATTGCGCTCGGCCAGGGCCACGGCTTCCAGCACCCGGTCGACTGCGGTCACCTGCCATTGCCGCCGCTCGCTGGCCAGGGCCAGGGCGATGGCGCCGGTTCCGGTGCCAAGGTCGAGCACCCGTGCCGGCTCGGCGGGCAGCAATGCCAGGGCGGTTTCCACCAGCAGCTCGGTTTCCGGGCGCGGGATCAGGGTATGCGGCGCGACTTCCAGGTCCAGGTTCCAGAACCCTTGCTGGCCGAGAATATAGGCCACCGGCTCACCGGCGCGACGGCGCTGCAGGTAGCTGGCGAACGTCTGCGCCGCCTCGCTGCTGACGATGCGCTCCGGCCAGGTATGAAGGTAGCTGCGGGATTTGCCGATGGCGGCAGCCAGGAGCAGTTCGATATCCAGACGCGCGGTCGGCGAGTCGGGAAGCTCCGCGCCGCGAAGCAGGCTGGCAATGATGGTCATTTAGTCACCCAGTGCGGCCAGTTGATCGGCCTGGTATTCGGCCAGCAGCGGCTCGATGATCGCATCCACGCCACCCGCGAGCACTTCGTCCAGCGAGTAGAGCGTCAGGTTGATGCGGTGGTCGGTGACCCGACCCTGTGGATAGTTGTAGGTGCGGATGCGCTCGGAGCGGTCGCCGGAACCGACCAGCAGCTTGCGCTCGCTGGCGATGGCATTCTGCGCGGCGCTGGTCTGCATGTCGTTGAGCCGCGCCGACAGCCAGGACATGGCCCGCGCGCGGTTCTTGTGCTGCGAGCGCTCTTCCTGGCACTCGACCACTGTGCCGGTAGGCAAGTGGGTGATGCGGATCGCCGAGTCGGTCTTGTTCACGTGCTGACCACCGGCGCCCGAGGCGCGGTAGGTATCGACGCGCAGGTCGGCCGGGTTGATCTCGATCGCCGCTTGTTCATCAGGCTCGGGCAGCACCGCCACGGTGCAGGCCGAGGTGTGGATACGGCCCTGGGATTCGGTTTCCGGCACCCGCTGCACGCGGTGCGCGCCGGACTCGAACTTGAGCTTGCCGTAGACACTGTCGCCCTCGACGCGGGCGATGATTTCCTTGTAGCCGCCGTGCTCACCCTCGTTTTCCGAGAGGATTTCCAGGCGCCAGCCACGCCGCTCGGCGTAGCGCGAATACATGCGGAACAGGTCGCCGGAGAAGATCGCCGCCTCGTCGCCGCCGGTGCCGGCGCGGATTTCCAGGAACACGTTGCGGCCGTCGTTGGGGTCCTTGGGCAGCAGCAGGCGTTGCAACTGGGCTTCCAGTTCCTGCAGTTGCTCCTTGGCTTCACGAACTTCTTCGACAGCCATTTCCCGCATGTCGGGGTCGCTGTCCTTGAGCAGTGCCTGGGCCTGCTCGAGGTCGTCCTGCAACTTGCACCACTGGGCATACCCGGCAGCCACCGGTTCGACCTCGGCATACTCGCGGGAGTAGGCGCGGAAACGGGTCTGGTCGGAAATGACCTCGGCATCGCCCAGCAGGGCGGTCAGTTCCTCGAAGCGGTCCTGGAGGATTTCCAGTTTTCTGAGCAGCGACGCTTTCATTGCGGGGTTTTATCCGTGGAGCCCTCGTTGAGGGCAAAGAGTTCCTGGGCCATGGCCAACGCATCGTGGCGGCCTTCGGCGGAGAGCTTTTTCAGTTGCACGCTGGGCGCATGCAGCAGCTTGTTGGTCAGGCCGCGGGCCAGTTGCACCAGGACCTCCTCGGCGCTGGAACCGTTGGCCAGCAGGCGCTGGGCCTTTTGCAGTTCCTCGTCGCGCAGACGCTCGCTCTGCTGGCGGTACGCCTTGAGCACGTCCACCGCGGCCAGCGCGCGCAGGCGCGACATGAAGTCTTCGGCGCCCACCGCCACCAGTTCTTCTGCGGCCTGGGCGGCGCCTTGACGGCTCTTGAGGTTTTCCGCGACCACGTCGTGGAGGTCGTCGACCGTATAAAGGTAGACGTCATCCAGTTCGCCCACTTGCGGCTCGATATCCCGCGGCACGGCGATGTCGACCATGAAGATCGGCTTGTGCCGGCGCAGTTTCAGCGCACTTTCGACCGCGCCCTTGCCGAGGATCGGCAACTGGCTGGCGGTGGAGCTGATGACGATGTCGCTGTTGACCAGCTCTTGCGGAATGTCCGCCAGCAGCACCGCGTGGGCACCGAACTGCTCGGCCAGGATGCTGGCGCGCTCCAGCGTGCGGTTGGCCACGACAATCCGGCGTACGCCCTGCTCGTGCAGGTGCCGGGCGACCAGGGTGATGGTCTCGCCGGCGCCGATCAGCAGTGCCTGGCTGCGGCCCAGGTCACTGAAGATCTGCTTGGCCAGGCTGACTGCGGCGAAGGCCACCGACACCGGGTTCTCGCCGATGGCGGTATCGGTGCGCACCTGCTTGGCGGCGCTGAACGTGGCCTGGAACAGCCGGCCCAGCAGCGGGCCGATGGTGCCGGCCTCGCGAGCCACGGCGTAGGCGGACTTCATCTGGCCGAGGATCTGCGGCTCGCCCAGCACCAGCGAGTCGAGCCCGGAAGCCACGCGCATCATGTGCCGGACGGCCGCATGATCCTCGTGGATATAGGCACTGGCGCGCAGTTCATCGACGCTCAACTGGTGATAGTCGGCCAGCCAGCGCAGCACCTCATCGGCCGTCAGGTGGTCCTGCTCGATGTACAGTTCGCTGCGATTGCAGGTCGAAAGGATTGCGGCTTCCCGGCTGGTAGTCAGTCGGCAGAGCTGCTGCAAGGCTTCCACCATCTGCTCGGGGGTAAACGCCACGCGCTCGCGTACGTCTACCGAGGCAGTCTTATGATTGATACCGAGGGCAAGAAAGGCCATTCAAGGTCGCTGGTTGTGACGTGAAGCCGATAATTGTCCTACTTCGCTGGATTGAGAACAACCACCGCTCGCGATTGTCTCTAATACACTGTATCCACACCCCCCATCGCGAGTGGGTTTGCCATGACGCTTGTGTCATGATGGCCCGACCGCAGGTTAGTCGCCCAAAATCTCCTTATGAATAGATCTTCCGCGTTGCTCCTTGCCCTTGCCCTGCTCCAGGGTTGCCAGGCTTTGCCAGGTGCCCGGGACGCCACACCGCCCGCCGAGCAGCAGGTCGCGCCGACCGCCGCGCCCGAGCCGACGGTCTACGGCTCGTTCACCCAGGACACCCTCTATAGTCTGTTGGTCGCCGAGCTGGCGGGGCAGCGCAATCGCTTCGATATCGCCCTGGACAACTACGTGATCCAGGCCGAAAAGACCCAGGATCCGGCCATTTCCGAGCGCGCCTTCCGCATCGCCGAATACCTCGGTGCCGACCAGTCCGCGCTGGATACCTCGTTGATCTGGGCGAAAAACGATCCCGAAAACATCGACGCGCAGCGCGCCGCCGCGATCCAGCTTGCCCGCGCCGGGCGCTACGACGACTCCATGGTGTTCATGGAAAAGGTGCTGCAGGGCCAGGGCGACACGCATTTCGACTTCCTTGCCCTGTCCGCCGCCGAAACCGACCAGGACACCCGCGACGGCCTGCAAAAAAGTTTCGACCGCCTGCTGCAAAAATACCCGGACAACAGCCAGTTGGTGTTCGGCAAGGCCCTGCTGCTGCAACAGGACGGCAAGTCCCAGGCGGCCCTGAGCCTGCTTGAAGAACATCCGCCGCAAGACGACGAAATCGCTCCGGTGCTGCTCCGCGCCCGCTTGCTGCAAAGCCTCGACCGCGGCCCGGAAGCCCTGCCGCTGCTGCGCAAGACCATCGCCCGCCACCCCGACGACAAGCGCCTGCGCCTGACCTACGCGCGGATGCTGGTGGAACAGGACCGGGTCGACGACGCCAAGGTCGAGTTCGCCAGCCTGCTGCAGCAATACCCGGACGACGACGAACTGCGCTATTCCCTCGCGCTGGTCAGCCTCGAGGCCAAGGCCTACGACGAAGCCGCGACCTATCTCGAAGACCTGATTACCCGCGAAAGCCATGTCGATGCCGCGCACCTGAACCTGGGCCGCATCCGCGAGGAGCGCAACGACCTGGAAGGCGCGCTGGCCGAATACGCCCAGGTCGGCCCCGGCAACGATTACCTGGCGGCGCAATTGCGCCAGGCCGATATCCTCATCGCCAACGGCCGCGCAGACGAAGCCACGCGCCGCCTCGACGCCGCCCGCGAAGCCCAGCCCGATTACGCGATCCAGCTTTATCTGATCGAAGCCGAGACCCTGGGCAACAACGGAAAGGATGCACAGGCGCTGCGGGTGCTGGAAAAAGCCATCAAGCAGTACCCCGACGACCTCAACCTGCTCTACACCCGCGCCATGCTCGCCGAGAAACGCGACGATCTGTCGCAGATGGAAAAGGACCTGCGCAGCATCATCACCCGCGAACCGGAAAACGCCATGGCGCTCAACGCACTCGGCTACACCCTCGCCGACCGCACCACGCGCTACGGCGAAGCCAAGGACCTGATCGAAAAAGCCCACCGGATCAACCCGGACGACCCGGCCGTACTCGACAGCCTCGGCTGGGTGAACTACCGCCTGGGCAACCTCGACGAAGCCGAGCGCCTGCTGCGCCGGGCCCTCGAGCGCTTCCCCGACCATGAAGTCGCGGCGCACCTGGGCGAAGTGCTCTGGGCCAACGGCAAGCGTCGCGAGGCGCGCCAGGTCTGGGCCAAGGCCTTCGAAGCGCAACCCGACAGCACCATCCTGCGCAAGACCGTCCTGCGCCTGACCGGATCCGAGACTCTCTAAACCATGTTCTTGCGCCATCTCATTACGTTCAGCCTGATTGCCCTGCTCGCCGGTTGCACCGGCTTCGGATCCCGCGAAGCCGTCGAAGGCCAGGGCAGCCCGCAACTCTGGCGTGAGCACAAACAGCAGTTGAGCACCCTCGACGGCTGGCAGATCAACGGCAAAGTCGGCATTCGCGCACCGAAGGATTCCGGCAGCGGCACCCTGTTCTGGCTGCAACGCCAGGATTACTACGACATCCGCCTGTCCGGCCCGCTGGGTCGCGGCGCAGCCCGCCTGACCGGTCGTCCGGGCCAGGTAGTGCTGGAAGTCGCCAACCAGGGCCGTTTCGAAGCGCAATCGCCGGAAACCCTGCTGGCCGAACAACTGGGCTGGGAGTTGCCGGTGTCGCACCTGGTCTGGTGGGTCCGTGGCCTGCCCGCACCCGACAGCAAAAGCCGCCTGACCCTCGACGGCAACAGCCGCCTGGCCAGCCTCGAGCAGGATGGCTGGCAGGTGGAATACAGCAACTACACCCTGCAGAACGGTTACTGGCTGCCGGAACGCCTGAAGATGCATGGCCAGAACCTGGACGTGACGGTGGTCCTCAAGGAATGGCAACCGCGCCAACTGGGGCACTGACATGACCACGCTGACCCTGCCCGCCCCGGCCAAGCTCAACCTGATGCTGCACATTCTTGGCCGTCGCCCCGACGGTTATCACGAGCTGCAAACGCTTTTCCAGTTTCTCGACCACGGTGACGAACTGCGCTTCGCCGTGCGCGAAGACGGTGAAATCCACCTGCACACCGAGATCGACAACGTCCCCCACGACAGCAACCTGATCGTCCGGGCCGCGCGCAAGTTGCAGCAACTGACCGGCACTACATTGGGCGCCGACATCTGGCTGACCAAGGTGCTGCCCATGGGCGGCGGCATCGGCGGAGGCAGTTCGGATGCGGCGACCACGCTGCTGGGCCTGGACCACGTGTGGAAAACCGGCTGCAGCGAAGATCAACTGGCTGAACTGGGCTTGGGCCTGGGCGCCGACGTACCGGTTTTCGTCCGCGGACACGCAGCGTTCGCCGAGGGCGTGGGTGAAAAACTCACGCCGGTGGACCCTGAAGAGCCGTGGTATGTCGTGCTGGTCCCACAAGTGTCTGTAAGTACAGCAGAAATTTTTTCACACCCTTTGTTGACACGTGATTCAAAGCCCATTAAAGTGCGCCCCGTTCCCAAGGGAAACAGTCGTAATGACTGCCAAGCGGTAGTTGAGCAAAGTTACCCAGATGTACGTAACGCCTTGAATTTGCTAAACAAATTCACTGATGCAAGACTCACCGGAACTGGAAGTTGTGTGTTTGGGGCCTTCCCAGGCAAAGCTGAAGCTGATAAAGTTTTGGCCCTTCTTGCAGAGACCCAAACAGGGTTCGTGGCAAAGGGAAGCAACATATCAATGTTGCATCGCACGTTACGAAGTCTGCTCTAGGAATCGAGTACAAGGTACTCGCAGCAACAGATACAGGGGCGTCGCCAAGCGGTAAGGCAGCAGGTTTTGATCCTGCCATGCGTTGGTTCGAATCCAGCCGCCCCTGCCATTTTCCTTATACTCATCCAGGTATACCCTCAGCCTTCAGGTACTGCGCGTGTCCAAGATGATGGTCTTTACGGGGAACGCCAACCCCGATCTGGCTCGGCGCGTCGTGCGTCAGCTGCATATCCCATTGGGTGATGTTTCTGTCGGTAAGTTCTCCGACGGCGAAATCAGCACTGAGATTAATGAAAACGTCCGCGGTAAAGACGTCTTTATCATTCAGCCGACTTGCGCGCCAACCAACGATAATCTGATGGAACTGGTAGTGATGGCTGATGCCTTCCGCCGCTCCTCAGCGTCTCGAATCACTGCCGTGATTCCTTACTTCGGATATGCCCGCCAGGATCGCCGTCCGCGTTCGGCGCGTGTAGCTATCAGCGCCAAAGTTGTCGCTGACATGCTCACCGTCGTAGGTATCGACCGTGTTCTCACCGTCGACCTGCACGCTGACCAGATCCAGGGTTTCTTCGATATTCCGGTAGATAACATCTACGGCTCCCCCGTTCTGGTGGATGACATCGAAGACCAGCGTTTCGAAAACCTCATGATCGTTTCCCCGGACATCGGTGGTGTCGTGCGTGCACGTGCCGTCGCCAAGTCCCTGGGTGTCGATCTGGGGATCATCGACAAACGCCGCGAGAAGGCCAATCACTCCGAAGTGATGCATATCATCGGCGATGTCGAAGGACGCACCTGTATTCTCGTCGACGACATGGTCGACACCGCCGGCACCCTGTGCCATGCGGCCAAGGCCCTGAAAGAACACGGCGCTGCCAAGGTTTACGCCTATTGCACGCACCCTGTCCTCTCCGGTCGCGCGATCGAGAATATCGAGAATTCCGTGCTCGACGAGCTGGTGGTGACCAACACCATCCCGCTGTCCGCCGCAGCACAAGCCTGTGACCGTATCCGTCAACTGGATATCGCACCGGTAGTTGCCGAAGCGGTTCGCCGCATCAGCAATGAAGAATCGATCAGCGCGATGTTCCGCTGAGGGCTTGCCCTCGCGAACACCCCGTTGACGTAAAGCGCCCCGCCCCAACACCTGTTGTTGGGGCGGGGCTTTTTTGCCCACCCCGCTTTGGCGCTGGTCGCAAACGCCACTCGGGGGATGGCTACTCTGGAGATACAAAATGACTGATTTCACTCTGAACGCCCAAGCGCGTACCGACCTGGGGAAAGGTGCGAGCCGCCGCCTGCGTCGTCTCGCCGCCCAAGTTCCTGCCGTTGTATACGGTGGCGACAAAGCGCCTGCATCGATCGTAATGCTGGCTAAAGAAGTGGCCAAGCTGTTCGAAAACGAAGCTGCCTACAGCCACGTTATCGAGCTGAACATCGACGGCGTTAAAGAAAACGTCGTGGTCAAGGCCATGCAACGTCACCCAGCCAAGCAGTTCATCCTGCACGCCGACTTCGTTCGCGTTGTTGCTGGCCAGAAACTGACCGCCAAAGTACCGGTTCACTTCATCAACGAAGAAGCCCCGGTCAAGAAAGGCGGCGAAATCTCCCACGTAGTGGCCGAGATCGAAGTTTCCTGCGAAGCCAAAGACCTGCCTGAGTTCATCGAAGTCGACCTGGCCAACGCCGAAATCGGCACCATCATTCACCTGTCGGACCTGAAAGCTCCGAAAGGCGTTGAGTTCCAGGCTCTGACCCACGGTGATGACAAGGCTGTTGCCAACGTCCACGCCCCGCGCGTAGCACCTGAAGCAGAAGGCGCTGCCGAGTAATCCACTCGGTACGCCGGTGTTGACCGGGTTGCGGTGCTGACACCGCAACCCCCAACTCCAAGGAAGAGCCCCTGACGTGACAGCCATCCAGTTGATCGTCGGCCTGGGAAACCCGGGCCCCGAATACGAACAGACCCGGCATAACGCAGGGGCTCTTTTCGTTGAACGCATTGCCAGCGCCCAGCGTGTCAATCTGACTGCTGACCGCAAGTATTTCGGCCTGACGGCAAAATTCAGCCATCAGGGCAACGATGTTCGTCTGTTGATCCCGACCACCTACATGAACCGCAGCGGCCAGTCCGTTGCCGCACTGGCCAATTTTTTCCGTATCGAGCCAGATGCCATCCTGGTGGCCCACGACGAACTCGACCTGCCTCCGGGCGTCGCCAAACTCAAGAAAGGCGGCGGCCACGGCGGGCACAACGGCCTGCGCGACATCATCGCGCAGCTCGGCAACAAGAATGATTTTCACCGTCTGCGGCTTGGCATTGGCCACCCGGGTGATGCCAAGCTGGTGTCCAACTTCGTCCTGGGCAAGGCGCCGCGCGCCGAGCAGGAGAAGCTGGACGCCAGTATCGATTTTGCCCTCGGCGTGCTGCCGGACATCCTCGCCGGTGACTGGACGCGTGCGATGAGAGAGCTGCACAGCCAGAAGGCCTGACTTCACGAAGAGGGATTCACCATGGGATTCAATTGCGGCATCGTCGGCCTGCCCAACGTCGGCAAGTCCACCCTGTTCAACGCCTTGACCAAATCCGGTATCGCGGCGGAGAACTTCCCCTTCTGCACCATCGAGCCGAACAGCGGCATCGTGCCAATGCCCGATGCGCGCCTGGACGCTCTGGCTGCCATCGTCAAACCGCAGCGCATCCTGCCGACCACCATGGAATTCGTCGACATCGCCGGCCTGGTGGCGGGCGCGTCCAAGGGTGAAGGCCTGGGCAACAAGTTCCTCGCCAACATCCGCGAAACCGATGCCATCGCCCACGTCGTGCGCTGCTTCGAAGACGAGAACGTGATCCACGTTTCCAACAGCGTCGACCCCAAGCGCGACATCGAGATCATCGACCTGGAACTGATCTTCGCCGACCTCGACAGCTGCGAGAAGCAACTGCAGAAAGTCACCCGCAACGCCAAGGGCGGTGACAAGGAAGCACTGGCTCAGAAAGCCATCCTGGAAAAACTCATCCCCCACTTCACCGAAGGCAAGCCGGCGCGCAGCCTGATGAAGACCATGGGCGAAGACGAGAAAGCCGTGATCCGTGGCTTCCACCTGCTGACCAGCAAGCCGGTGATGTACATCGCCAACGTTGCTGAAGACGGCTTCGAGAACAACCCGCACCTGGACGTAGTCCGTGCCATCGCCGAAGAAGAAGGCGCGGTCGTGGTGCCGGTGTGCAACAAGATCGAAGCGGAAATCGCCGAGCTGGACGAAGGCGAAGAGAAGGACATGTTCCTCGAGGCCCTGGGCCTGGAAGAACCTGGCCTGAACCGCGTGATCCGCGCCGGTTACGGCCTGCTCAACCTGCAGACCTACTTCACCGCAGGCGTACAGGAAGTCCGTGCCTGGACCGTGCGCATCGGCGCCACCGCCCCGCAAGCGGCCGGCGTGATCCACACCGACTTCGAGAAAGGCTTCATCCGCGCCGAAGTGGTCGCCTACGACGACTTCATCCAGTACAAGGGTGAAAGCGGCGCGAAGGAAGCCGGCAAATGGCGTCTGGAAGGCAAGGACTACATCGTCAAGGACGGTGACGTGATGCACTTCCGCTTCAACGTCTAAGCGCTCCACCCGCATCACCCAAAACCCCTTGAGGCCAACCGCCTCAAGGGGTTTTTCATTTCCGGTGCCCCGTCACCACGGCACCGGCAACGCGGGCGGCCCCTGCAATGACGGGAAATGCGGCAACACGTCCTCGGCCAGTTCCTGGATCACCTCGGCCGCGGGGCGTTGCGAGAACTGGATGCCCAGCGCGGCGTGGTTCACCCCCGCCGCCTGCCAGCGCTCCAGCAGGGCGATCAGGCCATTGCGCCCGGTGCGCAGGACGAAGCCGCCGCGCAGCGGCGTCGGTGGATGGTCGGGGTCGTCCATCAGGTCCAGCCATTCATTGGTCATGTGCGGGCGAAAACCACCGTCCGGGATCCGCTCGCGCCACGCGCGGATCTTCTCGGCCAAGTGCTGCGGCCCGCGCACGGTGTGGGTCGCGTCCGGATAGGTCAGCCAGCCGTCGGCCTGCTCGGCGATCCAGTCCAGCGACTGGCCGGATGAACGGGTGACGATCAGCGGGACCGATCCGGTGGCCGGCTTTGGCAGCAACTGTGCGTCGCTGACGTGCCCCAGCGGCGAGTCCACCTCCAGCGTCCCCGCCGCCATGAGCTGACGGAAGTAACGCACCGACTGAGCGAAGCGCTCGCCGCGCCGGGCATGCTCCAGGCCATAGGCGGGAAATTCGATGGGCCGGTCACCCGAGGCGATACCCAGCACCAGTCGTCCACCGGACAACTGGTCGATGGTTGCGCTGGCCTTGGCCAGGTCGATCGGATGGCGCAGCGAGAAAATGATGCTGCCGGTGGCCAGCGCGACATTCCGCGTGCGGGCGGCGAGAAAGGCCAGGTAGGTGAACGGATCGAACACCTGCCCGGCGTCGCCGAAGTGCGGATCGAACAGCGGGATATCACGGACCCACACCGCGGCGAACCCGAGCCGGTCGATCGCGCTCACCCGTTCCGCCTGGCCGGCGAGGACGCTCATGTCGCCCTCGTAGAATCGCAGCGGCAGGAAGATCCCGAGGGTCAGGCGGTCCGGGGCGAACATGCGCCGATAGCCGGGATGGCCGTGGAACGCGGAATATGGCGCGCCTTTGAAGCGACTCATGCCCTCTCCCCCACTCATGCGCCGGTCGCCACGGCGGGCAGCGTCACGCCTTTCTGTGCCGCCGGCCGCGCCGCGACGCGCTCATGCCAGGCGCTCAGGTGACGGTACTGGCTGAAATCGAAGTCGATGATCCGGGCGATATGGCTCCAGCCGAACTGGGCGATATCGGCGATGGAGTAGCTGTCGCCCGCCAGCCAGGGGTGCGCGGCCAGGCGTTGATCGAGGACGGCGAAAGCATCGGCGGTCAGCCGCCGGAAACGCTCGATGGCGGCGGGCACCGGCTGCTCGGCGAACACTTCGAAATGAACACGCTGGCCCATGATCGGCCCGACGCTGGAGGCATGAAACTGCAGCCACTTGATCGCCTCCCAGCGTCCTTGCAGGTCTCGCGGCAGCAATTGCCCGGTCTTCTCGGCGAGGTACAACAGGATCGCGGCGGACTCGAACAACGTCACGCCGGTGTCGTCGTCGACCAGCACCGGGATGCGCCCGTGGGGATTGAGCGCCAGGAATTCCGGCAGGCGGTGCTCCCCGGTGTCGATGCGAATGTGGTGCAGGCGATACGGCAGGCCCAGTTCTTCCAGGGCGATGCTGGCCTTGAAACCATTGGGCGAGCTGTCGGAGTAGAGGTGGATCATCAACGGGCTCCTTGCGGGTGATGCCGACTTTCTCCTTGAGAAAGCCTGGCTAAACCAGAACAATCCGGCTCAGCCCATGGTCGCCTCGTCTGTGCACAGACAGAAACGATTTGATCTTCACTCACTCTTTAGGCCAGCTAAACCTTGAATCCTGTCTTTCCACTGCTCGCACTGCGCGCATTCGCCGAAGTCGGTCGCCACGGCAGCATCAAGCATGCCGCCGCCGCGCTGGGGGTCACCTCGGGTGCGGTGAGCCAGCAGATCCGTCACCTGGAAGAACGTGTCGGCCTGCCGCTGTTCGTGCGCAGCCGTCTGCGCATGGAACTGACCGAGGCCGGTGCGCGGGTTTTTCCGACGCTGCTGATGGCCTTCGACCAGATCGAACAGGCCCTGCACCTCCTCGAAGCCAGCCGCGCACGCCGCACCCTGACGATCAGCACCGTGCCCTCCTTTGCCGCCTCCTGGCTGGTGCCGCGGCTGGGGCGCTTCAACGCTCGCCATGCGGACATCGAAGTCCGCGTCGAAGCGTCGGCGGGGTTGGTGGATCTTCAGCGTGACCGGGTCGATGTCGCCATCCGTCATGGCCTCGGCGACTATCCCGGACTGCTGTCGGAGCACCTGATGGCCCCGGTGCTGTTGCCGGTCGCCAGCCCCGCGTTGCTGGCGTCGGGCCCGCCGCTGCGGGAGCCGGCCGACTGCCTCGACTATCCGCTGCTTCAGGACTCCGACCGCGCCGACTGGGCGCTGTGGCTCACGGCGCATGGCGCGGCCGAAGACCCGCGGGCCGAGCGCGGCACGGCGTTCGACGATGATTATTTGTTGATTCGCGCCGCCGCCGCCGGACAGGGATTGGCCCTGGTGCCGCAGGAATATGCGCGGGAGGAAATTGCCGAAGGCCGCCTCGCGCTGGCCCTGGATAAACCCTGGCCGGCGCGCTTCGCGTACTACCTGGTGATGCTGCCCGAGGCCGGGCAGCGGGAGGAAGTGGCGGCGTTCGTGGCGTGGATCCGGGAAGAGGCACACGCGGCGCACTGACCCGGAAACGCCTTGAGCAACGACCGTCATGCGCCGTTTGTTCAAGCGCGGCCAGGCGCACCTGGCCGAGACTCGCGGCTCCACTTTTCAAGGAGCAGCGAGATGCGCAGCCTGTACGGTCCAGTGTTTTTCTTCGGTTTCATCGGCGCCGGCGTGTACCTCGTCACACGCGGCGCGAGCCCCGGCTGGCTGCTGTTGTTGCTGGTGGCGGCGATCGCCGTGAGCGCACGGTGCGAGCAGCTATGGCCGTATCGCCCGCACTGGAACACACCGCAGAACGACAGCCGCCGGGACGCCATTCACGCCGCCGTCAATGAAAGCCTCAACGTGATGAGCGTCGCGGCCATTCCACTGATCGCCATGCTGCTGCCCGATGTCGGGATCTGGCCGAGCCACTGGCCGGTCGGTGGGCAATTGCTGCTGGCGCTGCCCATCGCGGATCTGGGCATCACCCTCGTGCACTTCGCCAGCCACCGTTGCGCGCCGTTGTGGCGGTTGCATGCGGTGCATCACAGCGTCACCCGGCTCTATGGTTTCAACGGGCTGATGAAGCACCCGCTGCACCAGTTGCTCGAAGCCCTGGGCGGGACGCTGCCGTTGCTGCTGTGCGGGTTGCCGCAAGAGGTGACGGCGCTGCTGGCGTTCAGCATTTCCATCCAGTTGCTGCTGCAACACAGCAACGTCGACATGCGCATCGGCGCGCTGCGCCATGTGTTCGCCTGGGCGCCCGTGCACCGCCTGCATCACTTGAAGTACGGGACCAACGGCGATGTGAACTTCGCGCTGTTCTTCAGCGTGTGGGATCGCCTGCTGGGCACCGCCCTGCATTTGCCGGATTACGCGCTGGCCAACGATGACCTGGGAATCGGCGACCATCCCGACTACCCGGTGGCCTACTGGGCGCAACTGCGCCAGCCGTTCACCGGCGCCCAGGCGACGCATCCGCCCGCACCCTTGCCCGCCAGTCTGCGCGATGCGCTAGCCGATCACGTGCAGGCGTAGATGGCGCACGCTGTGATCGGCGCGAATGCCGAAATGGCGGCGGACACAGCGCGACAAATGCGCGGAATCGGAGAAGCCGGCAGTCGCCGCCGCCGTGGTCAGGCTGCTACCCGACAAGGCGAGTTGCAAGGCGAAACGCAAGCGCTGCCACAACACCAGCCGGCGCACGGACGCGCCCAGTTGCCCGTTGAACAACCGCTCCAGTTGGCTGATGGAAAGCGCCGCCTCGTTGGCCAACACGGAGGCCGGCAACGTGTCGGCGTCGAGCAGGCGAATGCGCTGCAACGCTTTCGATAACCGGGGCTGCAAGGGACGGCGGGGAAGGTTGTTCAGCATTTCGATCAACTGACTGGGGTCGGCCCCGGCCTGTTCGCAAGCGTGCCGCAGTGCCGGCAATTCGAACGCCAGCGGCTCGGCGAACAGGCTGATCAGCGGTTGCTCGGTGAGGATCGCGTGCTGTCGGCCCGACTCGATCGGCACCACGGCGCCGCGCTCGAGCGTGCCGTCGACCAGCGCCTCGACGCTGCCTTCACAAGCGATCAGCACCTGATGGGGATAGTGCGCGTGGTCATCGGTGTGGCCTGCCCGGCCAGCGATCAGGCAGTAGTCGGTTGCCAGCCAGAGGTCGCCTTGCCAGCGCGGGTCCGGTTGCTGTTGTTGCACGGGTTCCTCCGAGTTTTTTCTGAAAAGTCGCCAAACAGCGGCGCGCGCTTCTTATTCAAAAACGGCATTTACTTCGCCGTTTTTATTCTTTCACCCCTCAGTACCATTCGTTCATAGTCCGCCCACTGTCGACGCCAAACTGACAGGGCGCACCGTCACGAAAGGACGCCGAGATCGAATCGCTGGCCGAACACCTTACACAGGGGCAAGGCAGCAGCTTCTTTTGCGTGAAAGACATGACTGCTTCAAGCGCGGAAAATCGGGAACGAATCGGGCAACTGTTCAAACTCAATTACCAGTGGCTATGCGCGCGCGTCCGTGCGCGCATGGACTGCCCACACAATGCGGAAGACATCGCCGCGGAAACCTTCGCCCGGGTACTGACCATGCCCGATCCTGCCGCCTTTCGCGAGCCCCGGGCATTGTTGAGCACCATCGCCCAGCGGCTGATCTATGAAGGCTGGCGGCGTCGCGACCTGTCGCGCGCCTATCTTCAGGCCATGCAGAACATCCCCGAAGTCTTTCATCCCTCGCCGGAAGAACAAATGATGCTGATTGAAAGCCTGATGGCAATCGACCAGTTGCTCGACGGGCTTAACCGCCAGGCCAAAGCGGTGTTCATCCTCAACCAGATCGAGGGCCTGCCGTATTCGAAGATCTGTGAGCGGCTGGGGATTTCCCTCGGCACCGTCCACGGCTACATGGCCCAGGCACTGCGTTGCTGTTACCAGGTATTCGAGTCATGAAGCATGCACCTGACCGGGCCTTCAAAGACCCGATCGCCGAAGAGGCCATCCTGTGGATGGTGCGCTTGCAGTCCGGCGAAGTCAGCCCCGGCGAGCACCAGGCGTTCGAAGCGTGGCGCGCTACCGACAGCCGCCACGCCGACGCCTTCAAGCGCATCCAGAACGGGCTCGATACTGCGCAAGGCTCGCCGCTGCGCGGGCGCCCGAGTGCGCCGCTACTCCACGCCATCAACGCGCCGTCCGGGCGCCGCACGTTCTTGCGCAACAGCCTGGCACTCGGTGGCCTGGCCCTGTCGGTCGGCTTGCTGGGCCGAGCGGTACAGTGGTCCTCGTCCAATGACCTGCAAACCGGCACGGCCGAGCGCCGCAACTGGCAGTTGGCCGACGGCAGCCGCCTGCAACTCAATGCCCGCAGCCGGGTGTCCACTGCGTTCGTCGACAATCAGCGCCAGTTGCAACTGCACCAGGGCGAGCTGGTGCTTGATGTCGCCAAGGACGCCCACATACCGTTTGTCCTGCGCACGGCTCAAGGCGTGATCAGGAGCAACGGCGGGCGCCTGATGGTTCGCCAAAACCCCGATGCGACGCGCATTGCCACCCTCGACGGGCCGCTGCGCCTGATGCCCGAGCGCGGCGCGGTGGTCACCATCGAGCCGCGCCGCAGCGTGCTGTTCGACGACACGGCCATCGTCCATCAGCAGCCGATGATGAGAGGCGAAGCGGCCTGGCTGGATGGCTGGCTGGAAGCGCGCAACCAGCCGCTGGCCGAGGTTGTCGAGACGATCCGCAGCTACCGCCCGGGCATCGTCAGGCTCGACAGCAGCCTTGCCGACCTGACCGTCAGCGGCCTGTACCCACTGGACAACAGCGATCAATCCCTGGAGATGCTCGAACAGCAACTGCCCATCAGGGTGCGGCGCTTCAGCGCGTACTGGATCAGCATCGAGCGCGCCTGAGCCGGTTCTATCGATAAGCCAAAACGATCTAGGGCAAAAATGAAAATTCACTGAAGCAGTTGCTCATGGAGGATTACATCTCCGTGAATAGTGAAATTCGAAATGCCGAAACAGACCCGCAACTTCGCCCTTGCCCCCCTCGCCTATGCGCTGATGCTGAGCCTCGCGGCAGTGCCGGAATTCGCTGCTGCCGAAGACAGCGCCAAAGCCGATCAGCACCGCGAGTACTTCGCCATTGATGCGGGCCCGCTCGCCGACACGCTGCTGACGATCTCTCACCAGACCCGCACCCCGATCTCCTTCGACCAGGCCTCGCTGGAAGGCTTGAACAGCCCGGCCATCCGCGGCGACCTCAGCCGCGACCAGGCCATCGAACGAGCCCTGCGCGACACCGGCCTGCAGGCCAACTACACGCCCAGCGGCGCCATCGTCATCAGCCTGGCCGGGGCGAAGCGTGCAGCGGCGCAACCGGTCAAAGCCCCCCGGGCGCACAGTGCGTCGCCGGCGGCGCAATCCGATACGACGCTGGCCACCGTGGTGACGCTCGGCACCCGGCGCCAGGACGTCACGGCGCTGAAAAGCCTGGCCCCCGTGGAACTGATCTCCCCCGAGCAAATCCAGAACACGGGTGCCGTCACGCTCAACCAGGCGCTGACCCAACTGGTGCCGTCGTTCAACTTTCCGCAGGGCCAGAACGCCTCCAAAGGCACCAGCGCGGTGCGCGCCGCCTCACTGCGCGGGCTGAGCCCCGCCTACACGCTGATCCTCGTCAACGGCAAACGCCGCAACCCCACCGGGCGCCTGTCAGGCGTCGATCCGTGGGGCGCCGATCAACTGGTGGAGCTGAACAACATTCCCATCAGCGCCATCGAGCGAGTGGAAGTCCTGCGTGATGGTGCATCGGCCCAGTACGGCTCGGATGCCATCGCCGGCGTTCTCAACATCGTGCTCAAGGAGCGCGACAGTGGCGGCGCCCTGCAGAGCCGCTATGGCCAGTACAAAAAGGGTGACGGCGAAACCCGCAACGCCAGCGGCTGGTGGGGCACCAGCCTGCCGGGCGACGGCTTCCTCACCCTCAGCGCCGATGGCCTGAGCAACAACCCGGTGGACCGCAGCGGCGTCGACCACCAGTACGTCAACGCCGGCCCGGCAGGCGACCTGAGGACTGGGCGCTGGGGCCAAGGCGGACGCGAACAGGGCTCGCTGCTGGCCAACGCCGAGCTGGGGCTGAACGACCAGGCCAGGCTCTACACCACGCTCAACTACGGCTACTCGAACAACATCAACGATGTGAACCCCAACTACGCAAGCTCGCGAGACAACATCAAGGCGATCTATCCCAACGGCTTTCAGCCGCGGGTATCGGAAAAGCGCTATGACCAGTCAGCGGTCGCCGGCCTGAAATACACCGACGACCTGCTCGGCAACTTCGACCTGTCGGTGTCCTACGGCAAGAACGAGGTCAAGGGTTACCTGGAAAACAGCCTCAGCCCGAGTTACGGCCTGGCCTCGGCGACGCACTTCTACCGCGGCGCCAGCGAGAGCAAGACCACCAACCTGGCGCTCGACTGGGACCACGACCTGGACTTCAGTTGGGCACCGTCGCCCTGGACCCTGTCGGGCGGCCTCGCCTACCGGCATGAAAACTTCGCCATCAACGAGATCGGCGACGAGCAATCCTGGGACTACGGCGGCGGGCTGATCCCCGCGGGACAACTGGGTGCCGGGCAGCGTGCGCGGTTTGGCGCCGTGGACATCGCCGGCATCAACCCGGACGACCTCGGCAGCCTGTCGCGCAACGTCTACGGGCTCTACGCGGGCCTCGAAGGTCACCTGACCGAAAAGCTCGAACTGGGCACCGCCTTGCGTGCGGAAAACTATTCGGACTTTGGCGATACGGTCAACGGCAAGCTCTCGGCGCGCTACACCTTCACGCCTGAGTTTGCCGTGCGCTCCACCTTCAGCACCGGCTACCGGGCCCCGAGCCTGGGCCAACTGTCGACCCAGACCACCACCTACACCGGTAACTGGAGCTTCGACGGCGGCGCGGCCGCGCCAGGTCGCACCCGCCTGTTTCGCCCTGGCGACAGCGCCGTGTCGGCCTTCGGTGCCAAGGCGCTGGACGCGGTAAAAGCCAAGAACCTGTCGCTCGGCTTCGTCTGGACACCGACCGATCGCACGTCCCTGACCATCGATGCCTACCGCATCGACATCGACGGCAACATCCTCGCGACCTCGACGCTGCAAGACCCCGCCAACAACAGCTCCACCGCCGTGCGCGACATCCTCGCCCAGGCCGGCCTGAGCGCCTTTACCGGCGCCTCGTTCTACACCAACGGTTATGACACCAAGACCCGCGGCGTCGATGCCCAACTCAAGCATCGCCTGGACTTGCAGGAACTCGGACGGCTGGATCTCGGCGCCGGTTTCAGCGTCACCGACACCAAGGTGAGCAACGTGAAGCAGGGCAGCGTGCCGACCCGCACGGGCACCACCCTGTTCACCCGCGATGTGCTGCTCAACCCGGAAAACGGCACACCGGAAAACAAGCTGATCCTGTCCAGCGACTACACCCTCGGCAAATGGGGCGTGAACGTCCAGGCCACCCGCTTCGGTGAGTACACCTACAACCACCCCACCCTCGCCAGCCAGGACCAGACCTTCAGCGCGCAATGGGTCGTGGACCTCGACGTGCGCTACCAGTTGACCCGCGAGCTGGGCGTGAACCTGGGCGCCAACAACCTCTTCGATACCTATCCCGAGAAGTACAAGTCGTTCAACCAGGTCAACGGCATCAACCGCTACGGCTTCATCGCCCCGGCCGGGGCGTCCGGCGCGTTCTATTACGTCGGCGTGAACTACCAGTTCTAAACGGGGAGCAGCAGCATGCATCGAGATATTCAGAGCGCCCCGCCGCCGCAGCGTTTCTTTATCCAGTTGGCGAGGCTGAGCGGACACCGGGCCAGCCCGCGCGCGCTGGTGAAGACCGCGTGGTTCATTCCCTTTCTCGGCCTGATCGCGGTGTTGTTCGTCTGGCCGCTGATCATGCTGGTGGTGGGTGCGTTCCGCAGCAAAGCGCCGTTTTTGCCGGGCGAGTGGACGGTTGCCGCGTGGCGAGTGGCGTTCCACAACCCCGGCATGCTCGCGGCGGTCTGGGCTTCGGTGAAGATCGCGCTGGTCAGCACCGCCGCCTCGCTGCTGCTGGCCATCGGCCTGGCGTTTATCAGCGAGCGCACCGACTTGCGGGTCCGGCGCTGGATCATGCCCAGCATGCTGCTGGTGTTCGTCACGCCCGGGATCTTCTACGCCATCGCGTTCACCCAACTGGCCAACCCATGGACCGGCCTGCTCAACGACGCCCTGCGCCACGGGCTGGGTATCGACACGCCCTGGCTGAATATCCAAGGCTGGTGGGGCATTTACACCGTCCTGATCCTCAAGAAGGTGGCGCTGACCTACCTGTTTATCGCCGGCGCATTCCGGGCGCTGGACAGCTCGCATGACGAGGCGTCCTACCTGTCCGGCGCCGGGCCGTTGCGCACCTTCCTGAGCGTCAATCTGCCCAGCCTCGCGCCGGCGCTGACCAGCGTCGCCTTGCTCGGGATCATTGCCGGCCTCCAAGTGTTCGAACCGATCCTGATCCTCGGCGGCCCCGACAACATCGTGGTGATTGCCACCTTGCTGCTGAACCTGCTGGGCGGTGGCGCCGGCCCCGCCGACTATGCCCAGGCGAGCATCCTGTCGAGCCTGTTCGTGGCCTTCGTCGCGCTGATCTACATGGGGCAACTGCGGGTGCTGGGGCGCAAGGGTTTCGTGTCGGTCAGCGGCAAGTTTTCCCGGGCCCGGCTGCTGCGCCTGCGCGGCCTGCGCGCCGTGATTTCCACGCTGGTCGTGCTGTTTCTGTTGGTGTCATTCGTCTTGCCGCTGGGGGCGTTGGCGTTCTCCTCCATCCAGCCTTACCCCGGGGTCTACAGCGGCTTGTCGCTGGCCCGCTACGCCAGTGTTCTGGAACAGCCGCGAGTGATCGAAGCGATCCGGGTGACGCTGGTGCTGGGGGTGATCGTCGGGGCCGTGGTCATGACCCTCGCGTTCAGCGTCGCCACCCTGGCCCGGCAATTGGGCCGCCGCAGCCAGGCCGCGCTGCGCTTCGCCACCCTGATTCCCCTGGCGATGCCCGGCGTGGTCACCACCGTTGCGATTTCGTGGGCCTGGCTGAGCATCCCGGCGTTCGCCCAGTTGTACGGCTCCATCTGGCTGGTGGCCCTGGCGCTGATCGTCACCGCCATGCCCTTCGCCAGCCAGATCGCGCTGTCGGCAACCTCGCAGATTGCCCCGTCGTTGTCCGAGGCCGCGCGCATGAGCGGCGCCGGGCCCGTGCAGACCTTCTTCGAGATCGTCCTGGCGCTCGCCGCGCCCAGCTTCATTGCCGGCTGGTTCATGAGCGCGCTGATGGTCTCCGGCAACCTGGAAGTGCCGCTGCTGCTCAAGTCCCCCGGCGTGAACACGCTGGCGGTCATCACCTACAACCTGCAAAGCGCCGGCGACTACAGCATGGCGGCCGCCCTGCTGATGGTGCTGATGGCCTTTTCGGTCTTCCTTTGGGGCGCGAGCCTTTTGACCCTGTGGGCCTTTCGCCGCGCACGTCACCTCAACAATCACCGCAACAAACAACGTGCCCTCGGTCTCACCGCCGGCACGTCGGGAGGCTTTTGAACATGAGCAGCGTGACCCTCAACCATGTACGCAAAGCCTTCGACGGGCGCGTCAATGCCATAGAACACCTCGACCTGCACATTGAGGACGGCGAATTCTTCGTCCTGCTAGGCCCCAGCGGCTGTGGCAAAACCACCACGCTGCGCTGCATCGCCGGCCTGGAAGAGCCCGACGCCGGGCAGATCCTGCTGGGTGATCGAACCGTGGCCGATACCCAACAGGGCCTGTTCGTCGCGCCGGAAAAACGCAACATCGGCATGGTGTTCCAGAACTACGCGCTGTGGCCGCACATGACGGTCAGGCAGAACGTCGCCTACCCGCTCAAGACCCGCACCCGCCTTGGCGATGAGCAACATCGCCAGGTCATCGAAGCGCTGCAACTGGTGGGCCTCGAAGGCTACGCCGACCGTTACCCGGCGGAGCTGTCGGGCGGCCAGCAGCAACGCGTGGCCCTGGCAAGGGCGCTGGTGGCCCGCCCGGCGCTGATGCTGTTCGACGAGCCGCTGTCGAACATGGATGCGCAATTGCGCATTCGCCTGCGTCAGGACTTGCGCCGCATCCATGACGAACTGGGCTACACCGCGGTGTACGTGACCCACGACCATGCCGAGGCCCTGGCGCTGGCTGACCGCATCGCGGTGATGAATGCAGGCAGGCTGGAACAGATCGGCACGCCCAGCGAAATCTTTCTGACACCGCGCACTCATTTCGTCGCTGAATTCGTCGGCTTCGAAAACCTTCTGCGCGGCCATATCAGCAAGACCTCGGGCGAGCTGGCCCACGTTGCTCTCGCCGGCAGCAACTTGCAGCTTGTCTCCGGCAACCCCGCCGGCCTCGCCGCCGAAACGCCGGTGTGGCTGGCACTGCGGGCCGCGCAGATCGTCGCGGTGCCGCTGGACCATCCGGTGCCCGACAACGCCACCCTGCTGACCGGCATCCTTTCGCAGGTCACCTATGCCGGTGACCGCTACCTCGCCCAGGTGGTGGTCGAAGACCGAACGCTGGCGGTCACCCTGGCGCTGGATGTCTGGGGCACGTCAGCGCACACCCGCGAGTCGGTGTCCGGGCGCTCCGTGCATGTGCTGATCCAGCCCGGCGCCGCCGTGGTGATGCCACGGGACGAACAGCCCTCGCACGACACCGCCGCCACACCCGCCGAGCGGGAGGCGGCATGAAGCGCCTGCCCTACAGCCTGCGCCTGACGCTGGTGGTCGCCGCCCTGGCCGGCGTGTTCGCCCTGGGCACCCGCCAAGGTGCATTCAGCGATGAGGAAGCGACCCAACGCACCCGCGAACTGACCGGCAGTGCCTCGCAACGGGCGGCGATGGAGTCGCTGTACCGCGAAGCGCTCAAGGCCGGCGAGCATCAGGTGGTGGTCTATCAGGCGGCCATGGACTACGAGTGGCAGCCGCTGTGGTCGAGGTTCGCCCAGGCCTTCCCCGGCATCCGGGTGACCTACATGCACCTGTCGCCGACCGCCGTGACCGACCGTCTCGACGTGGAGAAAGTCACCGGCGCGCACTACGGCGACCTGATCAGCCAACCGGTCAACGTGGTCATGGGCATCGCCGACCGCGGCTACCTGGAAGGCTGGCGTCCGCCGACCGCGGACGACCTGGATACGCGCTGGCACTACAAGGACCAGGTCTGGTTCACCTTCAACAAGGTCTACGGCCTTGGCTACAACACTCAGCGCGTTGGCGAGGAGTCGCTGCCGACCGACCTCGAACAACTGCTGGCTGACAAATGGCGCAACAGCTTCGAATACGGCGCACCGGGTGGCGGCGCGGGCACCACCGACGTGGCGTTGCTGCAACTGCTGGTGCAGCAGCGTATCGGCGTCGAGCAACTGACCGCCCTGCGTGATCGCGGCGGTGCCGGCGGCGCCCAGGAAGCCGGCGTCATCAGCCTCGCGCAGGGGCGCCGCGCATTGAATCCATGGGCCTACCTGCCGCCGCTGATGCGACAGCAGCGGCTGGGCGTACCCATCGCCATCGACTACCCGGCGGACTTCACCTTGCTGGTGCCGTTCGGCCAGGGGCTGGTGCGCCAGCCCGCCCACCCCAACGCCGCGCGCCTGCTGCTCACCTGGCTGATGACTCCCGACGCCCAGGCGCTGCTCGCCAGCGAGGCGTTCTCGCTGGGCAACATGCCGGACGCGCCACTGCCACCGGGCCTGCCCGCCCCGGCAGCGGAGCAGGCCCGGCACACCATGCTGAGCCCGCAGGAAACCGCGCGCGGCCTCAAAGAGTGGGTGCCCCGGCTACGGGCGCTCTGGCAACAAACCCTGTGAGCAACACTCAAGGAATTTCACATGCCTGAACCGAAGATTGACCTGCACAGCCACTGGTTTTCCCCCACCGTCACCCGCCTGCTGAGCGAGCGCCGCCAGGGTGTCCGAATCGAACGCGCAAGCTCCGGGCCGGTGGCCCTGGTGCGCGGCGTCGACGATGCCCTGCCGGCACGCTTCGACCTGGGACCGCAATGGTTCGACCTCGACCTGCGCCTCGAACACCTGGCCTCGGCGGGCATCGTTCACCAGCTCATCTCGTGGCCCACCACCCTGGGCGTCGACCCGCTTTCCGCGCCCGGCGAAGCGCTTGAACTGTGGCAGGCCTACAACAAGGACCTGGGCCAGTTGGTGCGTGAGCATCCCGCCCGCTTCTCTGCCGTGGCCGCGCTGTCCACCTCGGACATCGGCTGGTCCGTCGACGAGTTGGCCCGCGCCCATGAGCAGTGGGGCCTGATCGGCGCCGTGCTGCCGGTGAACGTGTTCGCCTCCAGCGAAGCGGCGGCGCACATCCGGCCACTGCTGGTCGAAGCGCAAAAACACCGCTCGCACCTCTACCTGCATACCGGCAATGGCCACGCCAGCATCAGCGGCCAGCCGCCCGCGCCTGACGCCCGGGATATCGCGGCCGTCCGTTCGGCGGTCGCCACCGCCAGCGGATTCGCCAACGCGGTGTTCACGCTGCTGTTCACCGACCTGCTCGACGAGTTCCCGGACATCACCGTGCAGTTCGCCATGCTGGGTGGTTCCGGCACCTTCGCCAACCTGCTGGAGCAGTTCCTCGCCGCGCCGGAACGCTACGGCGCCACCGACCTCCGCAAGCGCCTGGCACGCCTGACGTTCGACACCGGCGCCGCCGGCCGCGGCACTGAAGCCATCACCCATGTAGCCCGCGTGCTGGGCCACGAGCACATCGTGTTCGGCACCGACTATGCGCCGTTCGCCGACACCCGCGAGGTGATCGAAAACATCCGGCGGACCCCGCTGGATGCCGCCGCGCAACGCGACATCTTTTTCCACAACCCCGCCCGGCTGCTGCGCAGCAAAGGCGTGAACCTGACCGACCTGACCTGATCGAGAGCCCATCATGACCGTGACCACCCAACGCGTTGCCGTACCCGATGTCCCCGCCGAAATCGACGAAATCGTCGCCTGGCACAGCCACATCTACTTCTCCGAGGACACCCGCCACATCGCCGAGCGCCTGAACGAAGAACTGCAGGACCGCTTCAAGATCTGGGACTACCGCTGGCTGGATCAATCCAACGGCCTGCACCCGACGCCGATGTTCCGCTTTGCCCTGCTCAAGGAAGATTTCGAGCGCTATGTGTACTGGATTCTCGAAGCGCGCCAGGGGCTGAGCGTGTTGCTGCATGCGATCACCGAGAACGTCTACATCGACCACTCCTACCTCACGCTGTGGTTCGGCAAGCAGCTCGACCTGGGGCTGGACGGCATGCGCGAAAAAGAAGCGCAACGCCTCGCCGGCGAACCGACCGAAGTGAACAGCGTGCTGCTGGTCGGTCAGCAACGTCACCTTGCCGGGACGGTGCGCTACCGCCCGGGCGATGACACCTACAAGACCCGCGACTGGCCCGCGCCGAAACTGGCCTGACCCTCACTGAAAGCGCCAGCCCTCCCGCGAGGGCGGCGCTGCCTGCCAGAACCGGTCATCCGGCCTGTTTGAATCCAAGGACTTCCATGACGTCGACCACGGTTCCCGACTCGCATATCCCCACACTGGCTTCGAGTCCGTTTCGCTTCACCCTGCAATTCGCACGGCACTTTCTCGGTTGGTATTTGCTGATCGTGACCCTGCAAATCCTCTCCTCGGCCTGCGGCGTCACCGTGTCGCTGGCGCTGGGTCAGGTGGTCGGCGCGCTCAGCCACGACTTTTCCGGCCCGCGCGACCTCAATGCCGTCTGGCCGCCGCTGATCCTGTTCGTGGCGCTCAATCTGGGCGAACTGGTGTTTGGCCGCGTCGCCGGTTTCTGCCGCGTGCACGTGGCGCCGCTACAGCGCACCCGCGTCACCGCCCACCTGTTCGCCTACCTGCAACACCACTCCCAGCGCTACATCGGCAGCAACTTCGCCGGCTCCCTGGCCAACCGCATCTCGGAAACGTCGATGGGCGTCAACATGACCCTGTGGGCGCTGATCTTCGACGTGATGCCGGTGCTGGTGACCATGGCCGTGGCGGTGATCATTCTCGCCGGCGCCAGTCCGTTGCTGGCCGGCTTCACCTTCATCTGGTCCATCGCCTTCGTGCTGCTGTCCTATGTGCTGGCGCGCCGTTGCCAGCCATATTCCCGGCTGTTTTCCGCCGCCCGCAGCGAAACCACCGGCCGCGTGGTCGACGCCGTGAGCAACCTGACCGCGGTGCGCCTGTTCGCCCGCATCGGCTTCGAACGGGCCCACCTGCAGCAATTCCTCTCCCGCGAAGTTGACGCCGCCCGACGCGCCTGGGGCTTCAACGAAAAGATCGTGCTGTTCCAGACCAGTGCCTCACTGGTGCTGAAAATCGGCCTGCTGGGCTTTGCCCTGTGGCAATGGCGCGAGGGCGTGATCGGCGTGCCCGAGTTCGTCATGAGCACCACGCTGTCGTTCGTGGTGATCGCTGAAGCGCGCAACATCAGCCGGCGCTTTCTCGACCTGTTCGAGTACTTCGGCAACATCGAGAACGGCGTGCGGACCATCGTCGTGCCCCATGAGATCGTCGACAGCGACCAGGCACGCGACATCCGCATCGCCAAGGGCAGCATTGAAATCCGCAACCTCAGCTTCGGCTATCAGCCCGGCCAGGTTCTGTTCCACAACCTCAACCTGGTGATCCCGGCCGGACAGCGGGTCGGCCTGGTGGGCTATTCGGGCTCCGGCAAATCGTCGCTGCTCAACCTGCTGCTGCGTCAGTACGATCCGCAGCAAGGCGTGATCAGCATCGACGGCAAAGACATACGCCAGTTCACCCAGCACTCGCTGCATTCGCAGATCGGCCTGATCCCCCAGGAACCGGGCCTGTTCCACCGCAGCCTGCTGGACAACATCCGCTATGGCGATCCAGATGCCAGCGAGTCGGCGGTCGAGTCCGCGGCGCGGCAAGCCCATGCGCACGACTTCATCGAGAAAATGGACAAGCGCTACCACTCGCTGGTGGGTGAGCGTGGCGTGCGGCTGTCGGGCGGGCAACGGCAACGCATCGCGATCGCGCGGATCATCATCAAGAACGCGCCGATCCTGATCATGGATGAAGCGACCGCGAGCCTCGACTCCATCACTGAGCAGGCCATCCAGGACACGCTGACCGACGTCATGCGCGACAAGACCGTACTCGTCGTCGCCCACCGCCTGTCCACGGTGGCGCAACTGGACCGGATTCTGTTTTTCGATAATGGACAGATCATTGAAGACGGTTCGCACGATGAACTGCTGTCGCGGCCCGAGGGTGCGTATCGACGGCTATGGGAGCGTCAGGTGGGGGGTGTGTTGCCGCTGCATGCGGTGGGGTGATCTTTGGGTTTGGGCTTGGGTTTTGTGAAGTTACGGGCGGCATCTGGGCTGGCGCATCGTCCTTCGCGAGCAAGCTCGCTCCTACAGCAGCGGTGTCGCTTTTGTAGGAGCGAGCTTGCTCGCGAGGGGTTGCGTGCCAGCGATAGACGCCGGCAGGCAGGTCGTGCGCTCGAACTCAGCGATAACGCTCAAGCCAATGCGCGTAAGGCGCCGGCAAGGTCCACGACGCCTTCTCCACGCCCAATTCCTTGGCCGCGAAATAAGCCCAATGCGGATCGGCCAGATGAGCGCGGCCCACCGAGACGATATCCAGTTGGCGCGAACTCACCGCCTCTTCCGCCAGTTGCGGCGTGCCGAAGCCCCAGGCGGAGGTAACCGCCAGGCCGCTTTCGTCACGCACACGGCGGGAGATTTCACCGAGGAAGGCCGGGCCCCACGGGATATTGGTTTCAGCAATGGTGAAGCCGACGCTGACGCTCAGCAGATCGAGGCCACCGGCCTTGAAGCGGCGGGCCAGTTCGATGGATTCGCTGAGGGTCTGCTCGTCGCGACCGTCGTATTCGATCACACCGAAACGCGCGGTCAGCGGCAGGTGCTCAGGCCAGACTTCACGCACGGCAGCGAGGGTTTCCAGCAGGAAACGGCTGCGGTTGTCGAAGCTGCCGCCGTAGGCGTCGGTGCGTTGGTTGGAGTGTTCGGAGAAGAAGCTTTGCGCCAGGTAACCGTGGGCGAAGTGCAGTTCGATCCACTCGAAGCCGGCTTCAAGGGCGCGACGGGCACCGTCGACGAATTCCTGTTTGACCCGGGCGATGTCGTCCAGGGTCATTTCCCGCGGTACTTTCGGCAGGTGGTGACCGAAGGCGATGGCCGACGGCGCGATGGTCTGCCAGCCACGGGCGTCGCCTTCGGCGATATGGTCGTCACCTTCCCACGGGCGGTTGGCGCTGGCCTTGCGGCCGGCGTGGGCGATCTGGATGCCCGGCACCGAACCCGCGGCCTTGATGGCCTTCACCACCGGCACGAACGCCTGGGTGTGCGCGTCGCTCCAGATACCGGCGCAACCGGGGCTGATGCGGCCTTCAGGCGCCACGGCAGTGGCCTCGACCACCACCAGGCCGGCGCCGCCACGGGCCATGCTGGCGTAGTGAACGTGGTGCCAATCGTTGACGATGCCGTCTTCGGCCATGTACTGGCACATCGGTGGAATGGCGATGCGATTGCGCAGGGTGAGGTCTTTCAAGGTGTAGGGTTGGAAAAGTTTGGACATGCAGGAGGCTCCGACAGGTTTTGATACGATTGTTCGATAGTATTCGAACTATGGCATTTAGTGAAGCCTCCGTTATCATCAGCACCATGCGCGCCTACAAACACCCCGACCCCAAAGACTTCGTACTCGAACGTATCCTCTACGCTCTGAGTGACCCTGTTCGCATGGAAATCGTTCGCTGCCTGGCCAGTGTCACGGAAGCCACCTGCGGCGAACTCGACGGCGGGCGACCGAAGTCGAGCATGTCCCATCACTTCCGTGTGCTGCGTGACGCCGGCCTGGTGCAGACCCGTTCGGTCGGCACCACGCATATGAACTCCCTGCGCCTCGACGCGCTGGACGGGCGTTTTCCGGGGTTGATCGGGGCGATCCTGTCGCACAAGTGAGGCGGGCTCAGGCCGGCGCCGTCTGACGCTCGCGCAACCGCCAGTACCCCAACACCGCCACCAGCAGCACCGCGCCGCCCGCCGCCAGCGCCACCGTGAAACCAGCCTGCGCCCCGCCCTCGTCCAGCACCTGCCCGGACAACGCCGCGCCCGCCGCCACGCCGACATTCAAACCAGCCAGCAGCCAGGTCATGCCTTCGGTCAGCCGCTGTTCGGGCACCACCCACTCCACCAGCGACATCGCGACGATCATGGTCGGCGCGAAGAACAACCCCGCCACCAGCACGGCGATGACCAGCGCCGGAATACCGCCAACCAGCGACAGCGGCACCGTCGTCGCCGCCGTCGCCAGGCCGCCCAGCAGCAACAGGCGGTGCAGCGGCTGATTCAGCCGCAGCGCGCCAAACACCAGCCCCGCCACGCACGACCCCAAGGCGTAGGCCGACAGCACCAGGCTCGCGGCGGCCGGTTGTCCGAGTGCCGCGGCGAAGGCGACGCTGACGATATCGACCGTGCCGACGATCACGCCCATGGCCACCATCAGCAGCGTCAGCAGCCGCACCTCGCCCAGACCAATCACCGAACCGCTGTCATGCCCCGCCTCCTCCGCCGCCAGCACAGGCGGCTCGCTGCCGCGCTGCGCCACCAGCGCCAGCACACCGATCACCAGCAACAGCGCTGCCGCCAAAGGCCCGGCCTGCGGGAACCACGCCACACACAACCCCACCGACAGCGGCGGTCCGGCGATAAAGCTCACCTCATCCAGCACGGTCTCCAGCGAATACGCCGTCTGCAACTGCGGCTGCCCGCGATAGAGCGCCGTCCAGCGGGCTCGCACC
Organism: Pseudomonas sp. 20P_3.2_Bac5; assembly: GCF_025466035.1. Taxonomy (NCBI): domain Bacteria; kingdom Pseudomonadati; phylum Pseudomonadota; class Gammaproteobacteria; order Pseudomonadales; family Pseudomonadaceae; genus Pseudomonas; species Pseudomonas sp. 20P_3.2_Bac5. Next base: position 65,605 of record NZ_JANLOA010000109.1, read on the forward strand.
ATCGCCGACAGGCTCGGCATGAAGCCGCTCAGCGCGGCGCCAAGAAACAGGCTCCAGTCACCCAGCGGCCAGCCGCTACCGAGCAGCAACAAGGCCATGCCCAGCACGCTGATCGCGGTCGCCAGCGGCAACACCCGGCGCTGCCCGTAGCGGTCCACCAGCCGGGAGATCTGCGGCGACAGCAGCGCGTAGGTCAGCACGAAGGTTGCCGACACCGCCCCGGCCAGCGCATAGCTGCCGCGCAGTTGCGCCAGCAGGGTGATGATGCCGATGCCGGTCATGGGCAACGCGAGGCGCGCCAGCAGCCCGGCCAGGACAAAGCTCCGGGTACCGGGGTGGTCAAAAAGTGATCGATAAAGGTTGTTCAATTTCGCGCTCCTTGGCATCTCGCGCTTGCCATTGCGGCAGGCGGCGGGAAAAATACATACGGCTCGTATGAATAAAAGCCTATTTACATACAATGCGTATGTAAACCCCTCACCCAGGAGAAACCGATGGCTCGCCGTACCCGCGCCGAAATGGAAGAAACCCGTGCCGCCCTGCTGGCCACGGCCCGCAAGGCGTTCAGCGAAACCGGCTACGCCGCAGCGTCGATGGACGAACTCACCGCACAGGCCGGCCTGACCCGGGGCGCGCTTTACCATCATTTCGGCGACAAGAAAGGTCTGCTGGCGGCGGTGGTCGAGCAGATCGACGCGGAAATGGATGAGCGCCTGAACGTTATTTCCGACACCGCCGAAGACACCTGGGAAGGCTTCCGCACGCGGTGTGAGGTGTATCTGCAAATGGCCCTGGAACCGGAAATCCAGCGCATCGTCCTGCGCGATGCCCGCGCCGTGCTGGGCGGTGCCTCGGCGGACTCACAGCAGCATTGCATTGCGTCGATGCAGGTGCTGATCGAGCAGTTGATCGAGGAGAAAATCGTCGTGGCACTGGACCCGCGGGCGCTGGCGCGGTTGATCTACGGCAGCCTGGCCGAAGCGGCGGTGTGGATCGCCGAAACCGAAGCGGGCGACGAACGCTTGGCCCAGGCCAGTGAAGCGTTGGCGGTGTTGTTGCGGGGCATTCTGAGGCTGAGTCGCTAGCCGGCAGATCTTCAGCGCCCTTGAGATCCAGCGCCGCCCGCGCGGCGCATCGCCGGCAAGCCGGCTCCCACAGGGGTTTGTCTGTCAGTCAAGGCCATGGCGCGCGGCAACCATTGTGGGAGCCGCCGCCGCGATCAAGGCAACATAAACGATTCCACATAAGGAACATGTTCTTCACGACATGGGCGCGGTGGCTCTGTCTCTCTAGCATGGATCTCGCACTCGGACCCGGACTCGCCCCCAGCGCCAGTGCCACGCCCATAACAAGGAGAACAATAATGTCCACCGCCGCCTTGGCCTGCCAGACCGTGACCTGGAACCCGATCACCAAGACCAGTAGCTTCACCGACCACGACCGCGAGGTTCTCACCCGGCACTGGCACCCTGTCGCCTTCAGCGCGGACGTCACCGACAAACCCTACGCCGTCTCCCTGCTGGATGAGCCAGTGGTGCTCTACCGCACCGGCAACAAGGTGAATGCCGCCCGCGACATTTGCAGCCACCGCGGCGCGCCCCTGAGCAAGGGCTGGGTCCAGGGGGAAAACATCATTTGTCCGTACCACGGCCTGCACTTCGGCACCGATGGGCGCTGCACCCGCATACCGTCGGAACCCAACGCCAACCTCACCGAACGCCACCGCATCCAGATGTACGCGACCCGCGAGGACTACGGGCTGATCTGGGTCTTGATGTCCGGCACCGAAGCCCCGTTCGCGCAGATGCCGTCGTGGCATGACGAGAGCTTCCAGCGCATTCTTCCACCGTCGATCGATATCGCGGCATCCGCTGGCCGCCAGGTCGAAGGCTTCATCGACGTGGCCCACTTCGCCTGGATTCACCACGAGGCCTTTGCCGACCGCGACAATCCCGTGGTGCCAACCTACAAAGCCGAGGTCACGCCATACGGGGTGCACGCCGAGTACGTCAGCAGCGTCAGCAACTTCCCCAAGTCAATGCAGCACCGGGCACCTGAGGGCTTCCAGTGGAAGCGTACCTTCGATGTCTTTGCGCCCTTCACCGCGCGCCTGACGGTCAATTTCCCCGACCCGGAGCACCGCCTGGTGATCCTCAACGCGGCCAGCCCAATTTCCGCGCGCAAGACCCGGATGTTCTGCGCCATCACCCGCAACTTCGACAAGCAGATGCCGCTGGACGACGTCTATACCTTCAACCAGCAGGTCTTCGAAGAGGACCGCGACATCGTCGAACTGTGCCGCCCGGAGGACTTGCCGCTGGACCTCTCGCTGGAAATCCATATTCCCGCCGACCGCTCTTCCACCGCCTACCGTCGTGCCCTGAGCGCGCTGGGCCTGGGCCGCGCCTTTACCAGTTGATCAACTGACGGGAGTTTCGACCATGTACACATGGGAATGTCTGGTGTGCGGCTTCATCTACGACGAAGCGGCCGGAAGACCGGAAGACGGTATCGCGGCGGGCACCCGCTGGGAGGAGGTGCCGCAGGACTGGTACTGCCCGGAGTGCGGCGTCGGCAAGGCCGACTTCGAGATGGTCAGGATTGCCGGGCCGGAGATGGCGGCGACAGCCGCGGCCCTCCAGCCGGACCCGGTGGTCATCCTCGGCTCGGGGCTGGCCGGCTACACCCTGGCCCGCGAACTGCGCAAGCTGGATGCCGACACGCCGATCCTGATCGTCACCCGCGACGGTGGCGAGTTCTATTCCAAGCCGGCACTGTCCAATGCCTTTCAGACCGGGCGCCTGCCCGATCAGTTGGTGACCTCCAGCGCCGAGCAGATGGCGACGCAGTTGCGCGCCCGCATCAAGACCCGCACGACCATCGAACACATCGATGCCCAGGCGCAGGTGGTCTACATCGATGACCAGCCGCAACGCTACAGCGCGCTGGTCCTGGCACTGGGCGCCGATGCCCGCCGCCCGGACCTGGCCGGGGATGGCGTTGACGCCATCGTCACCGTCAACGACCTGGAGGACTACCGCGAGTTTCGCCAGCGGATCGGCGTCGACAGTCGCATCGCCATTCTCGGCGCCGGGCTCATCGGTTGCGAGTTTGCCAACGACCTGCGCCATGCCGGCCACCACGTCCACGTCATCGACCGTGCCACCTGGCCGCTGAGCCGGCTGCTACCGTCCGAAGCCGGAGACGAGATGGCGAATGCGCTGGGCGCCATCGGCGTTCACCTGGCGCTGGGCAATGCACCGGTAGCCGTCCAGCGCAGCGGAGAGGGCTTCAGGTTGCAGATGGCCGACGGTGCCGTGCTCGACGTGGACTACGTGCTCTGCGCCATCGGCCTGGAGCCTCGCGGCAAACTGGCTCAGGCGGCGGGAATCGCCGTCTCGGGCGGCATCATCACCGATGCCTGCCTGCGCACCAGCGCCCCGAACGTCTATGCCTTGGGTGATTGCGCGCGGGTTCATGATCTGGTGCTGCCGTATGTGATGCCGATCATGCTGCAGGCCCGCGCCCTGGCCCAGACCCTCGCCGGGCAACCCACGCCGGTCGCCTACCCGGCGATGCCGGTGACCATCAAGACCAGCGTCCTGCCCACCGTCGTGGCTTCGCCGCTGGACAGCAACGGCCTGTGGTCAACCGACCTGGGCGAACGCTGCGACAAGGGCATCGCCACCGTGAAATCGCTCTATCACGACGAGCACCGCCGCATGCTGGGCTTCGTGCTGATGGGGACGGCGATCCAGGAGAAGGCTGAACTGCTCAAAGCGCTCCCGGACTGGCGCTAGCAGAGGGAGCTGACGAGCATCTGTGTGCATGGACGCACTTCTGGGCATCGTTATATATTTCAATACATAACGATGCCATTTTTTGCCAACGCCCGGCCTTCGACACAGACACCGCCATGCCCAACTGCGACGCCCAACTCCTGCGCACGCTCTACACCCTGCTGACCGAGTGCAGCGTGTCGCGCACCGCCGAGCTGCTCGGACAAACCCAGCCCGCCGTCAGCGTCGCCTTGCGCCGGCTGCGCGAACTGACCGGCGACCCCTTGCTGGTGCGCAGCGGCAGTCGCATGCTGCTGACCAGCCACGGCCAGACCCTGATCGACCCGGTGGCCCAGGCGCTGGAAGGTATCGAGCAGGTCCTGCACCCGATGGACCGCTTCAACCCCGCCACCACCCGCCAGACCTTTCGCATCAGCACGCCGGATTACCTGAGCGTGTTTTTCGTGCCTGCAATCGTCGAGCGCTTCTATGCCCAGGCGCCCCTCGCCACGCTGGAGCTGACCCACCTGCAAGCCGAAGGCGGTTACTCGCGAGGCCTGGAGGAAGGCTATCTGGATTTGGTGATCGGCAACTGGAGAACCCCCGCCGATCACCTGCACCTGCAACCGTTGTGCGACGACGATCTGGTGTGCCTGATGCGCGACGAACACCCCATCCGGCCTGGCGAGCTGACCCAGGAGGCCTACACCCGGGCGGACCACCTCGCGGTGATGACCCACAATGCCTCCGGCCAGGGCACCATTGGCGCCGAACTGGCCGGGAGCGGCCTGGCCAGACGGGTGACGACCACCCTGCCCTACTTCTGCATCGCCCCGTATGTGCTGGTCAAATCGAACCTGGTCTTCACCACTACGCGATCATTTGCCAAGCACTACAGCGAATTGTTGCCGCTGCGTATCGAGCCCTTTCCCGTACCCGCCCAGCCCTTGCGCTACTACCAACTCTGGCACGCACGCAAACATCGCTCGGAGGCCTCGAAGTGGCTGCGTGGGGTGGTGCTGGCGGCGGCCAGGGCGATTGCGCCCGAGCCATCGCTTCCGGGCTGATCCCCGGCGAAGACGGCTGCCCCCTCACTCCGCCACCGACACCCGATACGCCTTGCGATTCGCCGACCGCGCAAAGCACACGAACAGCGCCGCCATTACCGCCAGCGCCATCGGCAAACCGTGCGGCGCCACGTCCATCGCCGCGCCGCTGACCAGCGGCCCGATCAGGCTGCCCACGCCCCACAGCAATCCGACACTGGCATTCGCGGTCACCAGATCCTGCCCCTTGAACTGCTGCCCGATCAGCACCAGCGCCAAGGTATACACCCCGCCCGCCACCGCCCCGAGCAACACCAGCGCCGGCCACAACAGCCACTGCACCTGGATCAGCCACGGCAATGCCAGGCCGATCAGCATCGCCACCACGCCACAGACCAAGTGCACCAGCGTGCGCTCGCAGCGATCCGCCAGCCAGCCGATGGGCAACTGGAACAGCATGTCGCCCGTCAGGATCACCGTCACCATCAACGCCGCCACGCCCACCGCGTAAGCGTGGTTGGTGGCGTACACCGGCAGCAGCGAGAGGATCACCGCGTCGAAGAACGAGAAGAACAGCACGCCCATGCACAGCGCGGGCGCGACGCGGAAGAAGCCGGCGAGGGAGAAGCTCTTTTCGCCCTCGTCGCCATGCTCGACATGATCGTTCGGCACCGTCCAAACGATGCACGCCAGCGCCAGCGCATACCCCACCGACACCATCACGACCAGCCACGGCCCCTGCGCGCCGAGCAGCGAAAGCATGGCCGGACCGAGCATCTGGCAGCCGGTGAAGGCGGTGGCGTACAGCGCCATGACCTTGCCGCGGTTGTGTTCTTCGCTCAGTTCATTGACCCAGGATTCGCCGAGGATGATCGCCACCCCCATGCCGAGCCCGAGGCCGAGGCGCAACGCGCCGAGCAGGTAGATCGACGAGAACGCCCACTCGATCAGCCCGACACTGAGGGCGCAGATGCTGAAACTGAGCAGGTAGATCATGCGCCGGGTCAGGTGCCGGCAGCAGGCGTCGACCATGAAGGCCGACAGCATCATGCCGGCCGCGGGCGCGGCGGACAGGACGCCGATCTGCAGGCTGCTGGCCCCGGCATCGAGCAGGCGCAGCGACACCAACGGCAGGGTCGCGCCGAGGCTGAAACCGATGATGGAAACGACAAACAACAGACCGACGAGAAAACGCTTGTTCATGACTCACTCCACAACCGCCGGCGCGCGAGGCAAAGGGCTCACGCGCGGGCGCAACACGCTCGATGACAGAAGACGAACGGACCACGACGGCCCGCGAAGGTCAGGCGGCGATGGTGTGTGGCGAGAAGGTGAAGGCGAACAGCACGCTGCGCCGGCGCTTGAGCACCGTGTCACTCGGCCAGTCACGACGAACGGCCCGGACGACGGGCTGTTGAGCGATGAGGTGGCAGTTGACGCGGTTCATGGTCGGGCTACAGCAAGGGGATTGGAAAGGGCCGGCACTCTAGGCCATGGGCTTCGGTGCCGTCAATCAGCCACTGGTCGGGCGTGGCGCCGGGGTCACGACAGCCGCGACGGCAAGGCTTCTTCATCAGGCGCCGTTCCCACCACCAAACGATTGCGGCCTTCTTGCTTGGCGCGGTACAGCGCGAGGTCCGCGACACTGAGCAATGAGGTCAGGGCAACGCTGTCGCCGGGGCGGTCGGGGTCGTAGCTGGCGCAACCGATGCTCAGGGTCACCCGCCCCATGGGGCTGGCGGCATGGCTGAGGTTGGCGTCGTAGATTTCCTGGCACAGCTCGCGGGCGACGGTGCGCGCGCCATGGGCGTCGGTGTCGGGGAGGATCACCGCGAACTCTTCGCCGCCATAACGACAGACCTGATCCCCCGGGCGCAGCAAGGACTGGCCAAGCAACATGGCGATCTTGCGCAGGCACTCGTCGCCGGCCTGATGGCCATAGTGGTCGTTGAACACCTTGAACTGATCGACATCCACCATCAGCAGAGACAGCGGCCGGCCTTCGCGGCGGGAGCGCGCCTTCTCCTGCAACAGCGCTTCGTCGAAGCGCCGGCGGTTGGGCAGGCCGGTGAGGAAGTCTTCGCTGGCCAGGGCCTGCAGGCGGGCATTGGCCTGGGCCAGTTGCGCATTGCTTTCGGCCAGGGCCTGGCGCATCAGGCATTGCTCGGTGATGTCACTGAGGGCCAGGGTCATGCCGAGGACTTCGTGGTCGAGGTCGCGCACCGCGCCGATTTTCATCAGGTACGTGTGGCCCTTCCAGTCCAGTTCGCGGTCCGCCAGCGCCTGGTCGCGCTCCAGTTCCGCGAGGCACTGCGCCAGGTCCAGTTGCTCGACGGGCAGCAGCGCGGGCAGCGGTTGCCCGACCAATTGCGTGGCGTCGCCGCCGAGCAGTTGGCCGAGCGCACGGTTGACGTTGACTAGCACGCCCTGCCGGTCCACCAGGCCCAACGCCACGGACGCCGCGGCGTACAGCGCTTCGAGTTGCACTTCGCGGCGGTCCAGCGGGCCGATGCCGGGCGTGACGTCACGGTCGATGCCGCGGTAGCCGGTGAAGGTCCCCTGCGCGTCGAACAGCGGCACGCCGCTGGTTTCCAGCACCACCAGTCGGCCATCGGAGCGGATATTGCGGTTGATCAATCCGGCGAAAGGACGTTGCTCGGCCACGATCCCGCCGAAGATCGCCCCGACCCGCGCGGCTTCGTCGGGCGGCATGAAATCGAACGGTGTCTTGCCCAACACCTCGCTCGGGGCAAAGCCGAGCATCTGCCGGCTGTGCTCGGAACAGAAGGTGTAGCGGCCCTGGCTGTCCACTTCCCAGAGCCAGTCGGAGTTGTGCGCGATGATTTCCCGCAGGCGCAGGACTTCCTGTGCTTCGGGGAGTGGCTCAGGATCGGAGGCGTTGGGCATAGGGGCTACTTCGGAGAACAACCGGAAGATTGCAAAGCGCCACGTTACTGGATCGGAGCCCAACCGGGCAAATCCGGCGTAACGTGGCGCTTCAGACCTGTCAGCGCTTCTTCGTCGACGGCAGCAGGATCGCCAGAATCCCCAGCAGCGGCAGGAACGAGCACAGGTAGTAGACGTACTCGATACCGTGGATATCCGCGAGGTAACCCAACAGCGCCGCGCCGATGCCACCGAAGCCGAACATCAGGCCGAAGAACACCCCGGCGATCATGCCGACATTGCCCGGCACCAGTTCTTGCGCGTACACCACGATCGCCGAGAACGCCGAGGCGAGGATGAAGCCGATAATCACGCTGAGCACGCTGGTCCAGAACAGGTCCGCGTAGGGCAGCGCCAACGTGAACGGTGCCACGCCGAGGATGGAGAACCAGATCACCGCCTTGCGGCCGATGCGGTCGCCGATCGGCCCGCCGAAGAAGGTGCCGGCCGCCACCGCCCCGAGGAACAGGAACAGATGCAGTTGCGAACTGCCCACCGAGAGGTCGAACTTCTCGATCAGGTAGAAGGTGTAGTAGCTGGTCAGGCTGGACATGTAGAAGTACTTGGAGAACACCAGCAGCCCCAGCACCACCAGCGCGCTGATCACCCGCCCGCGTGACAAACCGTGGGTCGCGGCCTGACCGGCCTTGGCCTTGAACAGGTTCAGGTGCTCGCGATACCAGCGGCTCAGGCCGTAGGTCACCATCACGGCGGCCACGGCGAACAGGCCGAACCAAACGACGTTGCCCTGGCCGAACGGAATGATGATCGCCGCCGCCAGCAGCGGGCCGAACGCCGAACCGGCGTTGCCGCCGACCTGGAAGGTCGACTGGGCGAGGCCATAGCGGCCGCCCGAGGCGAGCCGGGCGATCCGCGAGGTTTCCGGGTGGAAGGTCGAGGAGCCGATGCCCACCAGCCCGGCGGCCAGCAGGATCATCGCGAAGCTGCCGACATACGCCAGCATTACGATGCCCACCAACGTGCACAACGTACCGAGCGGCAGCAGGTTGGGCATCGGCTTGCGGTCGGTGTAGAAACCCACCGCCGGTTGCAGCAGCGAGGCGGTGATCTGGAAGGTCAGGGTAATCAGGCCGACCTGGGCGAAGCTCAGGTCATAGTTGGCCTTGAGCAGCGGATAAATCGACGGCAGCACCGCCTGGATCAGGTCGTTGATCAGGTGCGCCAAGGCGCAGGCGGCAATGATGCGCATCACCAGCGGGCTGCTCTGGCTGGCAGCGGTCGCGGTTGGCGCGGCGGTACTTGAGGACATGGGACAGCATCCATCGGAGGGCAGGAAAGGCTCCGATTATGGCGAAATCGTTAGCAAGCGCACTATTCTTTTTGCCGAACGGCTGCTTGTGAATAATTCTCAATAACGCTAGCATCGCCGCTCATTTCACCTGCGCGGCGCCCAGCATGTCCGAGGATCAGGAAGACCGAAGCCTGGCGGGGCTCTACCAGCGCCACCGCAGCGAACTGATGGCCTTTCTCACCCGTCGCACGCGCTGCCGCGAGACCGCCAGCGACCTGCTGCAGGACGCCTTCATCCGCCTGATGCACAGCGAGCGCGGCGAAGTCGGCAACCTGCGCGCCTTCCTGTACCGCATCGCCAGCAACCTGAGCATCGACCACGCCCGCCGCAATCAGGTGCGCGGGGTCAATGACGAGCAGGCGCTGGAACAGTTGCTCACCGAAACCAGCCCGGAACGCAGTGCCGTGGCGGGCAACACCCTGGCGCACCTGGAGCGGCTGATCGACGGCCTGCCCTCGCCGACCCGCGAGGTTTTTCTGCTGGCCCGGGTCGAGCAAATGAGCTACAAGGACATCGCCGCAAAACTGGGCCTGGAGCAACGCGCCGTCGAGCGCCACCTGAACAAAGCCTTGAGCCACTGCGCAGCCGCCGCTCTGCATGCGCGCAACCAGACCGAATCGTCATGACCGTCCCGCCCTCTCCCGCCGATCTCGCCGCCGATCCCGCGCAACAAGCGCTGGACTGGTTCACCCGGCTGCGCGCCGAGGACCTGAGCGCGGCCGAGCGGCAGGCTTTCGAGCAGTGGCGCGAGGCGCCGGACAACGCGCGGGCGTTCGCCGAAGTCGAGTCGCTGTGGCAGGTGCTTGAACTGCCGGCGCGGCGGGTGCGCAAAGCCGAACGCGCGCGCGGCAAGCGCTGGCCTCGGCTGGCGACCGCGGCCTGCCTGCTGCTGGCGGCGGGTGTCGCCTGGTTGCAATGGCCGGCCTTGCAACGCCTGAACAGCGACTACGCCACCCACGCTGGCGAACGCGGCAGCTTCACCCTCGCCGACGGCTCGCAACTGCGCCTGGACAGCAACAGCGCGGTGGATGTCGAACTGGACGGCGCCATTCGAACGCTGCACCTGCGCCAGGGGCGACTGTTCCTTGAGGTGAAACACGATGGTCGGCCGTTCGTGGTCAACGTCGATGACGCCCAGGTGCGGGTGCTCGGCACCCGGTTCTCGGTCGCGCGCGGCGACGGGATCGATGAAGTGATGCTGGAGAGCGGCAAGGTGCAGGTGCTCGCCGGCGCGCAAACCCAGGTCCTCACGCCCGGCCAGCGCCTGACGGTGCACGGCGAGCAGATCGATCCGCCGCAGGCGGTGGATGCCGAACGCCTGCTGGCCTGGCGCGACGGTCAGTTGCGGGTCCGCGATGTGCCACTGCGCGAGGTCCTGCAGCGACTGGCCGACTATCAAGGCCAATCCTTGCTGCTGCTCGACGCTGCTGCCGGACAGCGCCTGGTCAGTGGCAGCTTCAACCTCGACCAGGCCGACAACGCCCTCGATGCCCTGCTCAGCAGCCAGAAATTGCGCGCCGATTCCCTCGCCGGGCGCTGGCTGATCGTGCGCTGAAAATTATTTTCGCGAGCGTCCGGTAATTCCTGAATCTGCTGCGTCACACCTCCACATAAGAAGCATTACCATTTGTATTCTGGGGGAGGACACATGCAGTACCCATTCGATTTCGCCTTCAAACGCCTGCCATTGGCCCGCGCCATCCTGGCCGCGACGCTGGTCACCGCGCTGCCGGCCGGCACCTTGCAGGCCGCCGAGACCAGCACCCGCGAAGCCCAGGCGCAGCGTTTCGACTTCACCATCGGCGCCCAGCCGCTGGCCGACGCGCTCGATCAGTTCAGCGCGCAGAGCGGCTATCAGGTGATCTACCAGAGCAGCCAGGTCGCCGGCCTGCAGTCGCCCGGCGTGCAAGGACGGCTTAGCGCCGACGAGGCGATCCAGCGCCTCACCGCAGGCACCGGCGCGCGCCTGAGCCAGCCCAACACCAACAGCTTCCTCCTCGACCTGCCGGTGAACCTCGGCGGCGGCAGCCTGCAACTGGATGCGCTGAGCATTTCCGGCAAGGCGCCGGGCTCGACCACCGAAGGCACCGGGCTGTACACCACCTATTCCTCCAGCAGCTCGACGCGGCTGAACCTCAGCCCGAAGGAAACCCCACAGTCGCTGACCGTGATGACGCGCCAGCGCCTCGACGACCAGCGCCTGACCAACCTGTCCGACGCGCTGGAAGCCACGCCCGGGATCATCGTCACCCGTGACGGGCTCGGCGCCGAAAGCGACGCCTACTGGTCCCGCGGCTTCGCGGTGCAGAACTACGAGATCGACGGCGTGCCCACCGTCGCGCGCATGGACAACTACACCCAGAGCATGGCCATGTACGACCGCGTCGAAGTGGTCCGCGGCGCCAGCGGCCTGATCAGCGGCATGGGCAACCCGTCGGCGACCATCAACCTGATCCGCAAGCGCCCGACCTATGAAAGCCAGGCGAGCATCACCGGCTCGGTCGGCAATTGGGATCGCTACGGCAGCGGCTTCGACGTCTCCGGCCCGCTGAATGAAAGCGGCAGCGTGCGCGGGCGGCTGGTGGCGGACATCAAGAGCGAGCATGCCTGGGTCGACCGCTACAAACTCGATGCCCAGACGCTGTACGGCATCACCGAATTCGACCTGAGCGAAGACACCCTGCTGACCGCGGGCTTCAGCTACCAGCGCACCGACGTCGACTCGCCCCTGCGCACCGGCCTGCCCACCCGCTTCGCCTCGGGCGAGCGCACCAACCTGAGCCGGTCGATCAACAGCGCCCCGACCTGGTCCTACAACGACCACGTGCAGACCAGCTTTTTCACCTCGATCGAACATCAACTGGGCAACGGCTGGAGCGGCAAGGTCGAGTTCAGCCACTCGGAAAACCAGTTCGACGAGGTGTTCGGCTTCCTGATGGGCAACCTGAATACCGACGGCAGCGGCCTGTCGCAATTGCCTGTGCGCTTCTCCGGCACGCCGCGCCAGAACAACCTCGACGCCTACCTGACCGGCCCGTTCAGCCTGCTGGGACGCGAGCATGAGTTGATCACCGGCGTGACCCTGTCGCAGTACCGCGAGCATGTGCCGAGCTGGGGCGGCTGGCGCTATGACTACAACGCCACGTCCGATGCGGCGGTGGGCAATATCTTCGATTGGGACGGCAAGCAGCTCAAACCGGAATTCACCGAATCCGGAAAATCGCGCATGGAAGAAAACCAGTACGCCGCCTACGCCACCACGCGCCTGAACCTGACCGACGACCTGAAACTGATCCTCGGCAGCCGGGTGATCGACTGGAAACGCGACACCGAGGACAAGCCCTACGGCGCGGAGACGACCGAGGTCAATCGCAAGGAAACCGGCGTGTTCATCCCGTACACCGGGGTGGTCTACGACCTGAACGACACCTGGTCGGTCTACGCCAGCTACACCAAGATCTTCAGCCCGCAGGGTTCGTGGGTCCGCGACGAAGACAACAAACCGTTCGACCCGATGGAAGGCGTGGGCTACGAGATCGGCATCAAGGGCAGCCACCTGGACGGCAAGCTGAACTCCAGCCTGGCCGTGTTCAAGCTGGAGCAGGACAACCTCGCCATCTGGCAGCACGACAACGTGTACTCGGCCGAGCAGGACACCACCTCCAAAGGCGTGGAATTCGAACTCAGCGGCGAATTGGCGGAAGGCTGGCAAGCGGCGGCGGGTTACGTCTACACCACCACCACGGACAAGGACGACGAACGCATCTACACCATCCTGCCGCGACACAGCCTGAAGACCTACACCAGCTACCGCCTGCCGGGCGCGCTGGACAAACTGACGGTGGGTGGCGGCGTGAACTGGCAGAGCAAGGTGGGCGGCGACCTGCACACCTTCACCCAGGGCAGCTACGCCGTGACCAACCTGATGGCGCGCTACCAGATCAGCCAGAACCTGAGCGCGACGGTGAACCTGGACAACGTGTTCGACCGAAAATACTTCAGCATGACCAGCAGCTACGGCAACTACGGCACGCCGCGCAGCCTCATGACCGGCTTCAAATACGACTTCTGACGCCGCATTCGGCTAAGCGGTTGATAGCGCGCAAAATTTTTTGAAATATAGTGTTGACAGATATTCGTTTCAGGCGAATAATGCGCGCCACTTGGCTACATAGCTCAGTTGGTTAGAGCATAGCATTCATAATGCTGGGGTCCGGGGTTCAAGTCCCTGTGTAGCCACCATACCCCGCCCCGAAGTTGCGAAAGCAATTTTGAGGCAAACAGAAAAGCCCGCCTTGCGCGGGCTTTTTTGTGTCCGACTGTCAGCCCCTCCTTGTATCCCCATGCGTTCGCCCCCGCCGATGAGCGGATAGCCGATTGTCATAAATCGTCACATAGCAAATAATGAGACATATTATCATTTGCAGCGATCACTCTCATGGACGCCGGGATCAACACGTCAGCACCACTGGATATCGAGCATCTTTACGGCGAGCACCACGGCTGGCTAAAGGGCTGGTTACGCACCCGCACCGGCAATAGCGCCGACGCAGCGGACCTGGCGCAAGATACCTTCATGCGCATGCTGACCCTGCGCCAAATGCCTGCCCTGCGCGAGCCACGCCATTACCTGGTGACCATCGCCCGCGGCCTGCTGATTGACAAGGCACGGCGCAAGGCCCTTGAGCTGGCGTATCTGGAAGTGCTGGCCGCGCGACCGGAGTCACTTCAGGTGTCCCCGGAAACCTACCACATGATTATCGAATCGCTGTTGGCCATCGACCGTCTGCTCGACGGCCTGGGCATGCGAACCCGGCAGATCTTCCTCATGGTCCAACTCGAAGGCCTCAGCTATGTGCAGGTCGGCAAGCAATTGGGCCTGTCGGTGACCACGGTAAAGAACCACCTGGGCAAGGCGCTAATGCAATGCATCCTGTTGATGGACGACTGAACACCCCTCCTGCACGTCCGCCCGCCAAGGCACACTTGCAAACGGCGGTGCAGTGGTACCTGACGCTCAACGACACCGACGTCAGCCCTGCCCAGCACCTCGCGTGGCAAGAATGGCTTGCCGCTGACCCCGAGCATGCCAGCGCCTGGGCCAAGGTCGAAAAGCTCCAGCAACAACTACGCGGCGTTCCCCGGGATGTCGCCTTGCCCGTGCTGTCCCGGATGGGCGTACAACGGCGCCAAGGTCTCAAGCTGCTGATGTTGCTGGCTGCTGGCGCGGCAACCTTCGCCGGCTATCGCAGCTCCCCGTACAGCGCAGACTTCGCCACCCGCACCGGGCAGCAACGGCAAGTAACGCTGCCTGATGGCAGTAGCCTGACGTTGAACACCGATACCCAAGTCGATATCGCCTACACCGCACGAGAGCGGCTGATCCTTCTGCGCCAGGGCGAAATCCTGCTGACCACCGCATCCGACCGGTCACCCTCGCGTCCGTTGTCAGTCCAGACGCCCCACGGCAGGGTGCTCGCCCTGGGCACCCGCTTCGATGTGCGCCTGTTGCCAGGCTTCAGCACCGTCGAGGTTGAAAAGCACGCGGTCGAAGTCAGCACCCGCGACACCCCCCACCTCGTGCAACGGGTAGAAGAAGGCTGGGCACTGACCTTTGGCGCCTCCCAGATCGGCAGTTTGCGCCCCTCCACGACGGGCAGCAGCGCCTGGACACAAGGCTTGCTGGTGGCCCTCAATTGGCGGCTGGAAGACTTCATCCACGAACTGGCGCGTTACCGCCCCGGCTATCTGGGGGTGCGCTGATGAAGTCGCCGATTTAAGAATTTCCGGTGCGTTCCGCCTGGACGATATCGAAGGTGTCCTGGCCAACCTGCCGGTTTCGCTACCCGTGAAGGTGCGCCATGTCTCGAGGTACTGGGCGCGGGTCGAGCCGTAAGCGCTGGCCCTACTTGCAAACAAGCGAATGATTCGTCTTGCCGATTCCATTTTTCGTTCGGCTCATCAGTAGAGCGGTCCATCAGCCGCCTTTACTGCAACGGCATAGGAAGTCATGCATGAGCCACCCACGTCCCCTGAATAAAACCGCGTTGCGGCTGAGCCTTCATTCCAGGTTGTTGAGCATCAGCCTCGGCGGGGCCCTGTGCGCCACCACCCTCGCCCTCCCCGCCTGGGCGCAACAGGCCAGTGAGCAAATCGAGTACAACATTGCTGCCGGGCCACTGGATGCAGCGCTCACCCAGTTCGCAGCAACCAGCGGCGTGACATTGTCGTTTGGCTCAACGCAAACCCAAGGGTTGGTGACGGCGGGTATCAAAGGTCGATATTCCTTCGATGAAGGCATCGCACGGCTGCTGGCCAATAGCGGGATGCAGGCACGCCAGGAGGGGACGGGGCGCTACAGCCTGGTCAAAGCGCAAAGCGGTTCGACACTGGAACTCGGTGCAACCAACATCAACGGCGCAGCAATGGGGGCCACAACTGAAGGTACTGGCTCTTACACTACCGGCCCAATGCAGACCGCCACCAAACTGGCCCTGACGATGCGCCAGACGCCACAATCGGTCTCGGTCGTGACCCGCCAGCGCATGGATGACCGGGGCATGCAGGACCTGCACGACGTGATCAAAGACGTGCCCGGGGTCACCGTGGAAAAAGACGGCCCCGAGCGCCCGACCTACTATGCCCGTGGCTTTCAGGTCGACAACATCATGTACGACGGCCTGCCGACCACGGTGTCCAGCTACACGGCCCGCGACACCATTGCCGCCGCCG
This sequence comes from Pseudomonas sp. 20P_3.2_Bac5, assembly GCF_025466035.1. Lineage (NCBI taxonomy): Bacteria > Pseudomonadati > Pseudomonadota > Gammaproteobacteria > Pseudomonadales > Pseudomonadaceae > Pseudomonas > Pseudomonas sp. 20P_3.2_Bac5. Next base: position 81,420 of record NZ_JANLOA010000109.1, read on the forward strand.
ACACCGCCATGCTCGACCGGGTCGAAGTGGTGCGGGGCGCCACTGGCCTGATGACCGGTTCCGGCAGCCCTTCAGCCGCCATCAACCTGGTGCGCAAACGGCCAACCCGCGACACCCAGGTCAGCGTTACCGGCACCGCCGGGACCTGGAACAACTACCGTGGCGAACTGGATGCCTCCAGCGCCCTCAACGACAGCGGCAGCCTGCGCGGGCGTGCGGTAACCAGCTATCAAGTCAAAGACAGTGTCCAGGATGTGGTGAACAAAGAGCACGCGTTGTTCTACGCGATTGGCGAGGCGGACCTGAGCGATAGCACCACCCTGACCTTGGGCGCCTCGAACCAGAACCTCAACAACAACACCTCCTGGGGCGGCGTTCCGACTGCCAGCGATGGCGGTGATCTGAACCTGTCGCGCTCCACCTACCTGGGCAACGACTGGGGCCGCTGGGACCAGGACAACAACAGCCTCTTCAGCGAACTGGAACACCGCTTCGACAACGGCTGGAAGCTACGCATGGCAGCCACCAGGATGTGGTCGAAACTTGATCTTCTGGCCTCCTATGCGACTGCGGGCGCGACCGACGGCACCTTCGACCAGATGACCGGCAAGTTCAAGTACACCAACGACCAGACCAGCTACGACATGTTTGCCAGTGGTCCTTTCCAGCTTTTCGACCGGGAACATGAACTGGTGGTCGGCGCCAGCCGCCGCAAAGAAAACTTCAAAGGCAACGGCACCACGGTTCGCTCGGCGTCGAATATCGACATCTACAACTGGAACCCCCACGTCACGCCCATCCCCGCGTTCAACATGGGCGCCTGGCAACAACAGAGCGAAACCGAACAGACCGGTACCTACATCACCGGCCGTTTCAGCCTGGCCGACCCGTTGCACCTGATCCTTGGCGGACGCCTGGACTGGTACGACTACGAGATCGAGAACTCCAGCAACATCGCCGGCGTCAACCCGACATCCAGCCAGTACGACGTCACACGCAACCTGACCAAGTACGCTGGCCTGATCTACGACCTCAACGACACCTACTCGGTGTATGTCAGCTACACCGACATCTTCACGCCCCAGGGTGTAGTGGATGCCGATAACAAGGCGATCAAACCGATCGTTGGCAAGAACTACGAAGCCGGCATCAAGGCCGAATATCTCAATGGCGCCTTGAACGCCAGTGCGGCGATCTTCCGTATCGATCAGGAAAATCGTGCGTCTGTCATCAATACCCCTGGCGTCTGCCAGGCACCGGCCGGTATTTCCTGCTACCGGGCATCAGGTGAAGTGCGCAGCGAAGGGTTAGAACTGGAAGTCACCGGAGCCCTGACCGAGAGCTGGCAAATGGCAGCCGGCTACACCTACAACTCGGCCAAATACCGCAAGGATGCCAACCCGGATAACGAAGGTCGGCTGTTCGCCAGCGACTTGCCCCGCCATCTGTTCAAAGCCAGCACCACGTACCAACTGCCGGGTGCGCTCGAGCGCTGGCGGATCGGCGGCGGCATCACGGCTCAGAACACCATCTACAACCAGGGCAGTGGCTACCGCATCGAGCAGAAGGCGTACCGCATTGTCGACCTGATGGCGGGGTACAAAGTCTCGGAAAATGTCGACCTGCGCTTGAACGTCAACAACGTGTTCGACAAGAAGTACTACCAGAGCATCAACAGCAATACGTGGAACGGTTTCAACGTCTATGGCGAACCACGCAATGCCATGATGACTGTGCGCTGGTCACTTTAAGGCCACCGTCCAGTGGCTGATCGAATCGTTCAAGGTGCAGCAGGCGGCTGAGGCTAGGA
>NZ_JANLOA010000019.1:0-80507 GCF_025466035.1 Pseudomonas sp. 20P_3.2_Bac5
TATAGGTGTAGGAGCGAGCTTGCTCGCGAAGGGCCCGAAGCGGATCAACCCTGCGCCTGAGCCTTCTCATACGCCTGGCGCAGATGCTCGCGGCTGTTACCCAGGTGCAGACGCATCGCCGCGCGGGCCGACTCCGAATCCTGCGAGGCGATGGCGCTGTAAATCTGCTCGTGTTCGCGCTCCAGGCGTTCCAGGTACTGGCGCTGGTCGTCGGCGCGGGCGTAAGTGCGGGTGCTGAGGCGGGTCCGCGGAATCACCTTGGTTCCCAGGTGGCCGAGGATATCGGTGAAGTAGCGGTTGCCGGTCGCCTCGGCAATCAACAGGTGGAAGGCGAAATCGGCGCCCGCCGAATCACTGCCGCTGGCCATCAGCCCGTTGAGCGCATCCAGCGCTTCGCGCAGGCTGGCCAGTTGCTCGGCGGTGCGGCGCTGCGCCGCCAGGGCCGCGGACTCCACTTCCAGGCTGATACGGAACTCCATCACCGCCAGCACATCGGCCAGGGTCATCACCGTGTCGCTCGGGGTGTTGAACAGGCCCGAACTCGGCGGCTCAAGCACAAAGGTACCGATACCGTGGCGGGTTTCCACCTGGCCGGCGGCCTGCAAGCGGGAAATCGCCTCGCGCACCACGGTGCGACTGACGCCGAACTGCTCCATGACCTGCGCTTCGGTCGGCAACTTCTCGCCCGGCTTGAGCAGGCCGTCGCGGATCTGCCCGGTGAGGGCAGCCACCAGCTCTTCGGCCAGGCTGCGGCGTTTGCGCAAGGGTTGCGAGAGGGTGCTGTTGTTATTCATCGAGTGCACGGCTAGTGGGAACGAGGGGGTGCATCATAGCCAAGGGAAACGCGGCCGGTCATCCCCGGAGTCAACTAAAAACGCTCAACAGCTTGATCGCCGCCAGGTGCAGTGGATAAAACGCATAGCCCCAGCGCCCGACAGGGCGCACGGCGCGGCGCACGTCCAGGCGCAAAAGCCCCAGCCCGAACGGCGCGCACAGAAACGCCGTGGCCAGGACCACGATCGATATCGGTTGCAAGGCGTTGTGCAGAATCCAGCCATTGGTGAGGTTGCCGCCCACCGCCAGCGCGCCGGCCAGCCACATATAGCGCCGGTCGTGCAAGGCCAGGACGAACGCCGCCGGCAGCAACACCCCCGGCCATCCGTACATCAACCGGTCGCTGGTGAAGACCGCGACCAGCAGCGCCGCCAGCGCCAGCAGCCCGGCCATCCGCGTGCGGTGGTGCACACCCCAGGCGACCAACAGGCCGAGGGTCAGGGTCGGCATCACGTTGAGGGTCGGCGAGCCGCTGTCCAGCCAGCGGTACGGCAGCTCCGACAGCAGCGAAAAACCCAAGCACCAGCCCAGATAACGAAGGTTGACGGGGGTGAACAGCGTGCCGGGGAGCGTGCGGGCGACATTGGCGGCAATCGCCAGGCAGAAAAACGGAAAGGCCAGCCGCCCCACCACAAACAGCCAATGCTGCTCGGGCCAGAGGTAGCGCAGGTGATCGCCGACCATGGTGACGATCGCCAGCCACTTCAGCAGATCAAGGGAAGCCGAGCGGACGGGTCGAGCCAATGAATGCTCCTTCGCGGGTTGGCCATCAGCGCTGTAGCATACGCGACCCTTCGTGCTGATCGAGACCCGACATGGACCGTCCACCCCGCCTCCTGCCCATCCTGACGCTCTGCCTGCTGCCGCTCGCCGATGCCGTGGCGCGAGAACCGCAACCTTGCCCGCAGCCACTGCTCGATTCGCTGGCCACCCAACTGCAACAGCAGGGCTGGACCACGCCGACCGATGACAGTGACGGCCCACTGCTTGCGGCGGCCTGCAAGCGCTGGCCTGATGACCCGGCGCTGTCGGTGGTCGCGGTGGCCTACCGTGACGCCGACGATCACCAGCCGCCCGGCGAACGCAGCCCGCACCTGCTGGTGGCGAAAGTCGATACCGACAGCGGGCGGCTGCGCGAACGCCTCGACCAGGACATGGCGGAAGATGCCGAGCTGGAGTTCGGCGCCAATAGCCTGTGGCTGGACACCGCCCGCTATCGCCTCGCCCCCGAAGTACGCGCCTTCGGCGTGGTCATGACCAGCACCGCCCGCGGCGCCAGTTGCCCCGATGCCGGCTACAGCAACCTGCTCACCCTCGTGGTGCCCGACGCCGATGGCTTGCGCCCGGTACTCACCACCCACCTGAGCAACTGGACCACCCTGAAAGGCGTCAGTTGCAGCGAAGGTTTTGAAATGGAGCAGGCCACCCTGACCTTCAGCGTTGGCACGCAGCAGTCGCAGGGCTACGCCGACCTGATCGTCCAGGCCCAGGTCAGCAGTGGCTACGCCAAGCCGGTGTCGCGCACGGTCAGCAAGACCCTGCGCTACGACGGCAACCGCTACCCGCTCGACGAATACCCTTCCTTCTGGTGGAGCAACCCGCAGCCGTGAGCCGGTGCCGACGGCTTATCTCGCGGCGCGAAACAGGCCGTCGCGAAAGGCCTTCGGCGTCACCCCGACGACTTTCTTGAAGGCCCTGGCCATGTGGCTCTGGTCGAAGAAGCCGCACGCCACCGAGGCTTCCGCCAGGTCCATGCCAGCACGCAGCAGCGCCTGCACCCGCGCCACCCGTTTCTGGATCTGGTAGCTGTGCGGCGCCACCCCCACCTCGCGCTTGAACACGCGGATCAGGTAGAGCGGGTCCATGCCCGCTTCCAGGCCGAGGGTTTCCAGCGAAAGGTTATGCTCCAGCTCGCTGTCCAGCCGACTGCGAATCCGCCGCACCGCGTCGCGCTCGGAGCGCCCCTGCCCGGCCAGCTCTACACCGTGGCGCTGGAACAACCCGGCCAGCGCCTCGATCAGCACCGTCTCGCGCTCCAGCGGCAGGGCCGAAGCCGCGAGGGTGCTGTGGGCCGTGAGCAGGGCGCTGGCCAGGGCCGGGTCATGGGCCATAGGCTCGCGGAACAAGTGCACATGACTGGTGCCGCCACGCCCTTGCAGCACCACATCATTCAGCCACGTTGGCTCGATATAGAGCATGCGGTAGACCCAGCCGGCCTCGTCCACCGGCACGCCGTCGTGGATTTCACCAGGCGTGAGGGTCACCACGGTGCCCGCCGTGCCGAGGTGATTGGCGCCGCGGTAATAGAGTTTTTCCACGCCCTGGGTAATCACCCCCAGCGCATAGCGGTCGTGGGAATGACGGCCAAAGTGCTGATTGCTGTAGCGGGCGCTGAGCAATTCGCAGCGGCCTTCGGGGATGCGCAGGAATCGGGAGAAGTCGCCGGTGGGCTCAACACTGCGGTTGTGCGGCCTGTCATTCATGTCGCAGTCCAGTTTCGTACAATCGCCGTTTGAAACAGCTTGTTAAGTTTGATTTCCATTCAAACCTAACAGGCAGCTCACACCCATGGCAATCAAGCTGGCAATCGGCGATTTCAACAAGTCTTCCTGGTCGTTCCGCGCATGGCTTGTGCTGAATGCGGCCGGGGTCGATTTCGAAACCCCTCAGGTCCTGCTGGAACAGGACGACACCCACGCCAACATCCTCAAACTGTCGCCGTCAGGCAAAGTTCCGGCGCTGCTGGTCGACGATCTGGTCATCAACGACAGCCTGGCCATCGCCGAGTACATCGCCGAAATCCACCCGCAGGCCGACCTCTGGCCCGACGCGCGTGAACTGCGCGCCCTCGCCCGCGCCGCCGCTGCGGAAATGCACTCGGGCTTCGTCAACCTGCGCACGCAAATGTCCTTCGGCCTGAACACCGGCGACACCAGCGAACCGCTGCTCGAGGCAACCCGCGAAGAAATCGCGCGGATCTTCCAGATCTGGGGCGACCTGCGTGCCCGCAGCGGCCACGGCACTTACCTGTGCGGTGAGCACTTCGGCATCGTTGACGCTATGTACGCGCCAATCGTGTTCCGCTTCCGCCGTTTCGGCATCGCCCTGCCGGCGCCCTTGCAGGCTTACGCCGACGCGATCCTCGCCTACCCGCCCGTGCGCACCTGGCTGCAACTGGCCTCCACCCGGCCCTGAACCGGATTGAAAGACGCTTAACGTCGAGTCACTGTCATGCACAACAAACGCGCTTTACTTGAATTGACCCTGGGCGGCCTGATGCTCAGCCTCTCGGCGCTGGCCGTGGCCTTCGCCAACATCGGCGCGGGCGGTGCGGGGTTCTACCGCATGCTGTTCGCCTCGGTGCTGTTCTACCTCAGCCTGAAATGGCGCAAGGTCCCGGTGCGCCTTCCCAGCCGCAAGGCCGTGATACTCACCGCGCTGGCCGGGGTTTTCCTGGCCATCGACCTGATCCTCTGGCACCACAGCATCTACATCGTCGGCCCCGGCATCGGCTCGATCCTGACCAACTGCCAGGTGTTCTTCATGACCCTGCTCGGCCTTTACCTGCTCAAGGAAAAACCGTCGCTGAACTTCGCCATCGCCATCGTCCTGGCGTTCTTCGGCCTGTACTTGCTGCTGGCCCCGGAAATGAGCAGCAGCCTCGGCACCAAAGGCGTGATCTTCGGCATCGCCTCGGGCCTGGCCTACGCCATCTGCGTCTACTACCTCAAGGCCGCCAGCAACCTGCCCGACAGCGGCGGCGACAAGATCGCGCAAATGCTCAACCTGAGTATCTGGGCCGGCCTGGTGATGCTCGGCTACGCCCTGCTGACCGGGGAAAGCCTGGCCATCGTCGACGGCCAGACCCTGCTGATGCTGGTGATCTACGGCGTCATGGTGCAGTTCGTCGGCTGGCTGATGGTCAACCGCTCCATCGGCTTCATCAGCCTCGGCCTCGCCGGCCTGATCCTGCTGCTGGAACCGGTGATCACCTACTTCGTCGACGTGGTGTTCCTCGACAAGGCCAGCTCCGCCCTGCAGATCGGCGGTGCGCTGCTGACGGTGGTGGCGGTGTATATCGGCTCGTTGAAGCCGCCGGAAAAGGTGCGATCGGTGACGGGGGAGGTCTGACGAAGGTCTGCTACCGACCACGCCGGGAGCCTGTTCATGGGGCCGCGCCTGATCTGCGCAGCGCGCCCGATGACAGGCTATTATTGCGCCCGGCCCCCAGGACCTATTCGATCATTCAAGGAAGTGCTTCATGCAGATCAGCCAAGGACAACGTGTGCCGTTGTCCAACCTCATCCAGGATCACACCCTGTCGTTCTCGATCCAGATTCACTCGCCGCACACCATCGATCTCGCCTGCTTCGGCCTGGATGCTCGTGGCCAACTGTCCGATGATCGCTACATGACCTTCTTCAACCAGCCCACCACGCCGTGCAACAGCGTGCGCCAGACCGGACCTGGCGATTTCGCGCTGAACCTCGGCAGTCTGCCGCCCTCGATCGACCGCCTGGTGTTCACCGCCGCCATCGACGGCCATGGCGCGATGCGTGACATCCAGCCAAGTTTGTTCAACATCAAGAACAGTGCCGGGCAAGTGGTTGCCACCTGCCCGTTCAGCGCCAGCACGTTCAGTGGCGAGAAAGCCATCATGGTGGCGGACATCTACCGCAAGGACGGGCAATGGCGACTCGCGTCCAACCTGCAAGGCTTCAACGAAGGCCTCGGGGCGCTAGTGAAGCATTTCGGTGGAGAGGTCGCTGATGAACCTGTCGCACCGCCTGCCGTCATCCAGTCCACGGTGTCACTGGAGAAAAAGGTCGCGGCCGCAGCCCCGCAACTGCTCAGCCTGGCGAAGAAGGCGCAGGTCAGTCTGGAAAAGGCCAAGCTCACCCATGTAAAGGCTCGCGTGGCACTGGTACTCGATGCATCCGGCTCGATGAACGGCCAGTACTCCAAGGGGCGGGTGCAGGAAGTCGTCAACCGTCTGCTGCCACTGGCTGTCCACTTCGATGATGATGGCTCCATCGATTGCTGGGCGTTCGCCTCCAGGCCGCAGAAGCTGTCCGAGATCACCCTCGCCAACTACAAGGACTTCATCGCCCGTGACAAGGGCGGCTGGCGCGACTGGGACCTGGGCAGCCGGGTCAACGACGAGCCCAAGGTGATGGAACAGGTGATGCAGCACTACTTGGCGTCCAACGATCGCTCCCCGGTGTATGTGCTGTTCATCAGTGATGGCGGCGTGCACGAGAATCGCAAGATCACCGCACTGATGAGCGAAGCGGCAAAGCTGCCGCTGTATTGGCAGTTCGTCGGCCTGGGCGGAAACGGTTACGGCATCCTCGAAAAGCTCGACGACATGAAGGGACGCGTTGTCGATAACTGCGGTTTCTTCGCGCTGGACGACCTCCAGCAAATCTCGGAAGAGCAGCTTTACGACCAGTTGATGGAGGAGTTCCCCGGCTGGCTCAAGGAAGCCACCGCGAAAAACATCATTCGTTGACCGGGTGAGTGGACATAAAAAATCCGATACCAGGAGCTGGTATCGGATTCTCTGGAAACTCCGAGTTTGACTCAAATCCCTAACCGGGACTCAGGCCAATCGGGAGCATCAGCCAATGCTTACGCCATGGGCTTCAGCCAGCGGCTTCAGGCCACCGGCGAAACCTTGACCGATCGCCTTGAACTTGAACTCGTCGTTGTGACGATACAGCTCACCGAAGATCATTGCGGTTTCGGTGGAGGCGTCCTCGGACAGGTCGTAGCGCGCGATTTCCTTGCCATCAGCCTTGTTCAGCACACGGATGTAGGCGTTGGAAACCTGACCGAAGGATTGCTTGCGACCATCGGCATCGTGAATGGTGACCGCGAAGACCAGCTTCTTCACTTCAGCAGCCAGGCTGGTCAGTTTCACGACAACCTGTTCGTCATCGCCTTCGCCCTGACCCGAGCGGTTGTCGCCAAGGTGCTCGACGGAACCGTCGGCCGACTTCTTGTTGTTGTAGAAGATGAAGCTGCTGTCGTTCAGCACCTTGCCGCTTTCACCGGTGATGAAGATGGAGGCATCGAGGTCGAACTCGGTGCCGTCGGTAACGCGAGGGTCCCAGCCCAGGCCCACGATGACTTCGCTCAGGCCTGGTGCCTCTTTCGACAGCGAGACGTTACCGCCCTTGGACAAACTTACAGCCATGATGTGATTCCTTGTTCAGTTGAGGGGGCGATCAGAAGTTCAGACCGTAGCCGTTGGCCAACGCACGCAGGCCACCGGCGTAGCCCTGACCGACTGCACGGAATTTCCACTCGCCATTGTTGCGATACAGTTCCGCAAAGATCATCGCGGTTTCCACCGAAGCGTCTTCTGCCAGGTCATAGCGAACCACTTCGGCGCCGGTGACCTCGTTGACGATGCGGATGAACGAATTGCTGACCTGGCCGAAATTCTGCTTGCGGGCTTCGGCGTCATGGATGGTGACAGTGAACGCGATCTTGTCGACGTCAGCCGGAACGCGGCTCAGGTCAACCTTGATCACTTCGTCATCACCCTCACCGATACCCGTGCGGTTGTCGCCAGTGTGCTCGACCGAACCGTCCAGGCTTTTCAGCTGGTTGTAGAAAATGAAATCGGATTCGCCGCGAACCTTGCCGCTGGCGCCCAGCAGGAAGGCGCTGGCGTCCAGGTCAAACTCGGTACCATCGGTAGCACGCGGGTCCCAGCCAAGGCCGACCAGAATCTTGGTCAGGCTCGGATCGGTTTTCGAGAGGGACAGGTTGCCGCCTTTTTGAAGAGTCAGTGCCATGAATACAACTCCTTGTGATTGCTACTGATTACTGCTGTCAGCCGACGTATCTTCCTTTTCGGGGAAGGCTACGCTGGCCAGGATGCCGATGACCAGAACGGCCATCACGATAAGCAAGCTAGTGTTCGGATCGATGCTGATGCCATGGTGGAACAGGTGATCGGTGGCGTTCAGGCCCAGCTTGGCTGCGATGAAGAACAGCAGCACGATAACCGCTTTTTCCAGGTGTACCAGATAACGCTTCAGCGCTTCCAGAACGAAGTACAGGGTCCGTAGGCCAAGGATCGCGAACAGCATGGCGGAGTAGACGATCAGGGGCTCGCGGCTCACGGCGATGACCGCCGGAACCGAGTCGAACGCGAACAGGACGTCCGAAACCTCGACCACTACCAGGCAGAGGAACAGCGGGGTCGCGAAAATGCCGCCCTTGGCCGCCAGGCTCATGCCCTTGTTCTCGGGCTTCTGAATTTCCACTTCGAGCGCTTTGCGACTGACGAAGAAGTTGTGACCGTACAGCTTTGGCCATACCGGGAACAGCTTCTTGGCAAAACGGTAGGCGATATGCTGGGAGTAGTCCTCCTCGCCTTCATCGTCACCGCCGCTTCTGAGCATCATGACTGCGGTCCAGGCGACGATCAGCGCGAAGACGATTTCCACCCACGGACCGAAGGCCAGCAGCCCCGTACCGATGGCCACGAACACGCCACGGAAAACGATGGCGCCGATGATGCCCCAGTAAAGGATGCGGTGACGCAAGCCATCCGGAACCTTGAACCAGGCGAAAATGGCCATGAACACGAACAGGTTGTCTACAGACAGCACCTTCTCCAGCGCATAGCCGGTAACGAAAAGGCTGGCCGCTTCAGGGCCATGCTGGACGTACAGAAAACCGGCGAAGGCGAGGGAAATCGCGACCCAGAACAGCGACCAGATCGACGCACCGGCCAGGGTGATTGGCTTGTCATTACGGTGAGTAACCATGTCCAGCAGTAGCGCGCCGAGCGCGATGCCGACAAAGACCGCCATGGTCAGCGGTGGGAAGCCGATATGAGATTCCACGTTTCAGTTCCTCAGAGTTCGAAATCAGCCGGGTTCAGACCCAGCTCAAGACAGATCAGGCGGCAGGCGGCCTTTTCTTTGGCATCGAAGTCGCCATCGGATGCACCGATGGCACAGGCAACGCGAACCAGCAGGCGAGACTCGGCATCCTTGCCCTTGATCTTGCTGATACTTTTCAGGGCTTCAGCCTGGCCAATCTGGAAGTCGAATTCGAACTTGCCACAGGCATCGGTAAATACCTTGATCACATCGTTGAGGTTGAAGACCTTCAACTCAGGCGAATTGTTGATGAAGCCAGCCATCTTCATCTTTTCTTCAGACTTGATCTCGCCATCGGCAGCGGAAATCAGTGCACAGGCATTGGCCGCAGCCTCCATGAAAGACCGGTTCTTGATCTTGCCGACTTCGGTCGTCAAGGTTTCACGGGCTTTCGCCGCGTTGGTTTTAAGCCACTCGAGCATTGCTTGTTCCCTCGTTCAGCGCAGCCAGATGGCTGCGCTGGATCAGTTGTTCATTTCGAGCCGGCGGACCAGCGCATGCCCCAGCCGTAGGCTTCGTCCATTTTGCGGTGACCCTGGTGGAAGTCGACCCGGCGGGTAACCTTGACGCCTCCGCCGACGTTCTCGAGCATCGCGATCGCGCACATGCCCAGGCTGCCGCCTTCTTCATTGAGACGAACCTCGATTTCCGGCTGACCGGGAACGAAGATCGTGACGACACCGTCGGTAGCCCGCCAGTTGGGCGCACCTTCGTAGATGAAGGCGTAGATCAGGATGCGGCGAATCTCGCTCCACTTCTTGCCGTTGATATGCAGCCATTCGCCACCGGCGACCGATCCTGTGCGGTCGTCCCCCATGAGCTGGATGAAGGGTGCGTAGTCCAGATCGCCAAAGCTGTTGCCGAGCGCCTGGACCGCTCCTTTTTCACCATCCTGGAGTTCGTAGAGACAGCCCACGTCCAGGTCGATGGATTTGTTGCGACTGAAGAAACCGCCGCCGCTGCCACGGTGCCAGTTCAGGTTGACCTTGATTTCGCCGAAACCGGCAGCGGTTTTCTCCAGGCTGATGCTGGAGCGGGTTTTATCCAGGGTGACCTTGCTGAGACTGACCGAGGACTTCGGCGCGGCAGGTACCGGCGGGACCGGAGCCGGAGCCGGGCTCGCAGCCGGCGCCGGGCTCGCCGGTGCCGCGACCTCGACGCCAAAATGCCTGGCCAGTGGTTCCAGGCCGCCGGCAAAGCCCTGGCCCACGCAGCGGAATTTCCACAACCCCTGGCGCAGATAGAACTCGCCGAGAATCAGCGCCGTCTCGTTCATGCCACGGGTCGGAATCTGTGCTTCGATACCACCGCTGACCGCCAGCGACAGCGTGGACACACGATCAAAGCTCGCCTTGTTCTCGTGGATGGTCGCCGTCAGGGCGACTTTTTCCACGGACGTATCGAGACGTGCAAGATCCAGGGTAAATTCGGCCCGCCCCGGCGAGGTCGCACTCAACTGGATCGCCCCACCGAGAATGCCGGTCTGCCCATAGAAGCACATGTCACCGTCACCACGGACCTTGCCCGCACTGCCCAGCGCGAAGGCGGAAACGTCGATATCAGCGCCAGGAATGGGCGAATAATTGATATCGACACGCAGTTGGCCGGAGGCTACCGGCGCATTACCACCAGGCGTCAGGGTAGTCATCCGCGCACCGCCCGGATGGCCAGGTCGACCAGCTCTTCGGCAGTACGGCCATTGGTGGACTGGCCGATGGCCTTGAACTGCCAGCCACCGCTGTCACGGCTGAGGCTGGCCATTACCACACCGGTATGCCCGCCTTTCTCGGCCAGGTTGAAACGCGCCAGTTCCTTGTTGGTGGACTGGTCCAACACGCGGCAGTAGGCATTCTGAACCTGCTCGAAGGTCTGCCCGCGGAAGCTGTTGACGATGAACACCAGGTAATGAACGGTGGCAGGCAGGCGCTGCAAGTCGACGTAGATGGTTTCATCGTCGCCATCGCCTTCGCCCGTGAGGTTGTCGCCGGAATGGTTGATCGAGCCGTCCCGGGACTGCAACTGACGGAACCAGACCACATCAACCGGATTCAGGCCAGCGTCCAGAACGATGCACGACGCATCGAGATCGATCGATTCGTTACCACCCAATAGCTTGGAAAAGAAGCCTGTCGGTTTCACGGGATCCCAACCCAGCCCCAGGCTGACCGAGGTCAAGCCAGTGCCGGCAGTTTTCTCCAGCGAGATGCTCTGATTTTTGCTCAGGGTGAGTGCCATGCTTACGCTCCATGTTGATCTTTGGTGTTCCGTTGAGAGTCGGGTAGGTTCCCGGCTTTGCCAAATTGCGCGCGGGATCGCCGCCACGCAGGGTGAAAATGACGCCAGTGAGGATCCTGGGCGGCGGCCAGCAGTTCGTGGTCGCCACGGGTATCGCCCCAGGCCCTGAGGCGGTATTGGGTCAATGGGCCGTAGACCGCTTCGAGCCGAAGGACCTTGTGTTCACAGCGGCAGTTGTTGCCGTTGATTCGGCCGGTCAAACGGTCATCAATCACTTCAAGCTCGGTGCCGATCAGCTTGACCCCAAGGCGATTCGCAAAGGGCTGCAGCACCAGCGCGGGCGACGCCGAGCACAGCGTGACCTCGGCGCCGGAGGCCAGCTCGGACTCCACCGCGCGCAGGCCGGACGGGCGCATGAGTCCAGACCAACTGTGTTCACAGAACGCCACGGACCGGCTTCTCAACCAGGAAGCCTCCACGCCGGTCAGGAAAGCACTGATCAGATGAGCCTTGAGTTCATCCCGGGTCATGCCTCGCATGACATACCTGAGGCCGGGCAGCACCAGCTTGAGGACACGGCGTAAAAACTCACGCTTGCCGAAGGCAAAGCGCAGAAACGGGACGAAGCTATCGTGCCGGGTCAGCGTGCCATCGAAGTCGAATACCGAGAGCACCTTTGCCCCTTCCGGGCCGGCTTCGAGCATATCCAGACTCATCCATTGATCTCCGCGAGACGGAACCCGGGTTCGCCGCCACCCGCTTCCGCGGGCTTGACCCCGTGCCATTTGGCGCGTTCGAGAATGTTCGTCGCCCACTTGTAATGCGTGGCTGGCTCGCACATGGCATCGTTGTGCCGAAAAACGGCAGGGGCCACGTCATTGGCGATCAGCCGGGCGCAATTGAGATCTTCGAGGCTGACCCGGAGCGCGTCTTGAATGAGGTTGATCTGGCTGGGATGGATGGCGGTTTTTCCGACTAACCCATGAGAGATATCCAGTTCCAGCTCCTCCTTCAATAACAGCGGCGTGGCCAGTTGCTCGAACACCGGCGCCGTCAGCGCGAAACCTTGCGCCCCCATGATTCCGGCGAGCATGGGAATGACGTAGCTCATCGGCGTGCTGTACAGCGTGGTCACAGGATTGCGGCGTAGTCCCAGGCAACCCATCAGGTCGTTGCCACCAATGCGCAGCGCGATGATCCGCTGGTTCAGGCTGGACTTGAGTGCCTGCCCCAACTCCACCATGGCACCCGGGTTAAAGACGTCAGCGGTTTCCAGGGTTGGCATCAGGTACAGGTCCGGATTGCTGATCGCCTGCTCCCATGCCGGGAGCGACAGCAGGGTCAGCTTCGGCACGACGAAACCATCGACGTGCTTCATCAATGGCCAGTCATTGAGGATGGCGGCCATTGCCGCGTCACGCGGTCGGACGAAGAGCAGCGGCCCATGCTCGGGACGCCCACCACAGGCATTGATGGCCAGGAGCAGCGTCTTGAGGTTCTCCAGCGCGCTCTCGACATCGATTGACGATACGGCATCTTCCAGACAAACAACGAGAGAACGCAGCTCGGGAAATTTGGCGCCGAACACCACCTCGAGCATGTCACCACGAGTGGCCGGCATATAAAGCGTCGCGCCCAGGGCGAACGGGGAAATCACCCTCATCAGTTGACGCTCCGGATAATGGTCACCGCGCGATAAGGCCCCAACTCTGCACCCGCTTCCTCCACCGTCACTCCGGCGCTGTCCGTCAGGTGCATCAGCAGCTGGACGTCCTCATCATCGCGGCTGCGTACCAGCACATGTTCAGGCACGCGGCGCAAGACCGCCCGGGTGGCCTCGGCGATACCCGGTTTGATTCGATTGAGGTTGCTGATGGCAAACCGAGCGGCAAGGGCCGTCACCACACCGTCCGCGCCCAATTGCAGCTCCCGCCGCTGCTCAACAGTCCAGGCTGTTGCAGTCAACGTTTCGCCCAACGTGCGGCGCTCGACTTCGATCTGGTCGACGAACTCACGGGTCACGTCATGCGCTTGCAGGTGGTCGTAGACAACGCAGCCATGCAGTCCGCCCTGCGCTGGCCAGATGGAGCGTGACACCAGGCCAGAGACCGTTGCCCCGAGAATTCCCGAGGGGATGAGCCAATCGTCCGAGGACGCCGCCAACCAGGCACGTCCGCAGGGATCAGCCAGAACCACGAGGCGAGGTTCTGGCGCAAAGCGATCGTCCCCGGCCAGGGTTCGCTTGAGCTCGCCCGAAATGGCTCCCTTCCCGGTCCAGCCATCGACGAAGACGATATTCTCGGCGCCATGCGCCTGGATGATTGCCTCCAGGGCCACACGGTCGATCCCGCGGTCACGAATGATACTGACGCCATAGTGATGGGCATCGCGGCCCATTCCGGTCAGTGCACGACGCAACAGGACACCCAGCGGCAGGCCGGCACGAACGAAGGAAACCAAGGCAATGGACGGACCGTGGCAAGCAGCATTCAGTGCCTGGGCCAGCGCCTGAACATCCGTTGCCATGCGTTTGCCGTTCTGGGCCAGCGCTCGCGCATAAAGGGTCATATGCATGGCCGTCGGCACATGCTCCATGCCGATCATGTCTGAATAGTGTTTCTGCTTCGTCTGGATCAGGCGCTCCTTTTCCTCGACGTCTGTAACCTGCATCTGCATGGCCTGCAGGAGAAAATGCACGTCTGCCGATGCGTAGCTACCGCTGCCCACGGTCATCAGGCTTGCGAGAAGGTCAGTCACGGATCATTTTCTCCACGGCACCGGCCAGTTGGCTGCGCGACGGCGTTGCCCACCAGTGACAGAGGTCCATGAATCCAAGATCGGTGATGCTGTCACCAAAACCCAATACCGGTCGCTCGCCATTCACGTCGCGATCACGGTGCAACCATTCCTCGACAGCCATGCGTTTGGCCAGGTGCTCAGGCAGGAACGCAAGGTTGTTGCCATTGCCATGGACATGCATGCCCTTCAGCAAACCCCGGGACTGGACGTGGGCCAGCACATCAGCCAGCACCGCGTCATCGGATTCGTTATGTTTGGTCACCACGTAGTGGCGCAGCCCCTCCTCTTCCACCACCCAGCCACGCAGGGAATGGCCAAGTTCCTCGCCGATCTGCAACGTCGCCTCGCTCAGCAGCGGCAAGCGGTCCTGAAATGCTCCCAGGGCATCGCTCATCCGCGTGTGCCAATCCTGATCAAGCGAGCCGTCGCGGCGCAGCATGGTACCGCCGTGCGAGCAAATGGCGCCCTGGGTGAACGGCAGGCTCACGCGACTGTACGCCTCGACACTGCGGGCCGTTACCGGAACGACATCGGCGCAGTCCAGCAACCAGTTGACGAACGCATACTGGACGGGGTTCATGTAGCCGTTGGGTTGACCGTTCACATCGAGGGTCGCCGGCGTTCTCCGCGTCCCTTCCGGCATTTTGCGCGCGGTCTGGAACAACGTGTCATCGAGGTCAACGAAGATCAGCGGGCGATTATTGGCCATCGACGACAACCTCCGCGCCCAGGGCAGCCACCAACTCCGCCGAAACCGCCGGCAGTGGTGTTTCCGTGCATATCAGCACCCGGTCGAACTGACCGGGCTCGACGTTGTAGAGGAAGTTCGGGATACCAAGGCCATAGTTGTCGGAAAACGACAGCGCATGCTTGATGGAATGGCCGATGGCGATGGGAGAGCGTGTGGTGGAGCTGAAATGAACATCGGCCCCCGCGCGCTCCAGGCGCTCAGCCAGCAGGAACGGACGCCAGACAAACTCGCTGGTACCGATCACGATGATGCGCTCACCGGCGCGAACCTGCAGGTCAGGCGCAAGGCTATCTTCCACATGGCTCACACCCAGACGTCCCCAATCGCGATCCGGCGACAGCGGCCAGTCGCCCATCGATACAGTGCCGACGTCCGGCATGTCCGGCAAAGGGGCATGCAGGTCCTCATGAAACTGGTAAGACCCCTTCATGAGCGCGACCGAGCTTGCCGATGCTCCGATGATTTGCTGCGCAGCACCCACCGACCAGTCCGTCAGCACGCAGGTCACCACCCGCTCGATATGACTCAAGCCAGCATCGACAAGGGCACGGTGCAAATTGACGAACGTCTTTCCGGTTGAGGCTTCGTCATCAACCAGTACCAGTGATCGAGCCTTGAGCATGCGCTCCCGAAGGTCCGGATCGACAGGCAGGTGGATGAGATGGGCACTGGCGTGGCTGTGTTCTTCCTCGAATCGGGTGAACAACTCGGTGCCCACCGGATGGCGGGTGCTGACCAGATACACGGTGTCCGAGCGTGTCGCACTGTAGGCGCGGTGTACACCGGCGCCCAGGCCCACCGCAGTTTCGGCCATGCCGATTACCAGCACCGGCCCCGGAAGATCAGCCGGAATTTCAGCTGCCAGGCTTTCGAAAGAAGCGCGCATGATGGACGGACGCACGGGTATATGACGCCCCAGCACCTTTGAAACAAAAAGAAATGCGCGTTTGGGGTTTCGGCGCTCGGCAAAGCCGAACAACTCGGCTGGCGTCAGGACAGCGTCGTCAACATTGACTTCGAGCACTCCCCGCGTGAGTTGAGCGCTAAGGGATGTGGGTACTACGTTGCTTTCCATGACTGCTTCCTGATCGGGTGCGAGGTCGGTGACCTGACACCTCTTTTCCTGGGGTTCAACTCAAGTGTTGCTAAGGGTTACGCGCTTCGATTTTCCATAGGCCATGCTGCGCCTCGCGGGTGATCTGCGCGGTAGTGAAGGTAGTGTCGGAGTCAGATCGAAGAGCCTGGATGCCACACGCATTCAAGAAAGCCAAAGTGAGCCCGGCCTTCACCGCGAAATTCATGTTCTGTGCGTCAGGTACCGTGGAAGTCACCATTCCAATAACAGCACCCGAAGTATCAAAAAGCGGACTGCCACTGGAGCCTGGCTGAATGGGGGCGGTGAACTGCAATACGCTGGCGTCGTTGTGCAAGCCGAACAGTGCCGATACTCCGCCCTGGGTCGCATGGATACCGCCACCGGCGAGCCCCGCCAAGGGAAAGCCCAGTGCTACGACCGGTTCTCCCAGGTCACAACGCGCGCCATCACGGAATGAGGCGGGCTTGAGCAACGGCGAGTTCTGCACCCGCAGCAGTGCCAGGTCGTTGCGGCGATCCACTACCACTGGCTCGGCACGGTGCCTTCCCTCGAACGAAGAAACATGGATTTCCTGCATGTCTTCAATGACATGTGCACAGGTGAGGATGTGTGTGGTGGTTACCGCAAACCCGGTCCCGGTTGCGCTGCTACGTGCCCGGTTTGCATCGGAAGGCGACGAGCGCCGATGAGGATGGGCATCGTCGATGTCCAGGCCTATCCTGCGCCCCAGGGCCGATAGCCCATAAGCAGAGCCTTCCGCCAACGCCCGGAACTTCCAAGACTGATTACGAGAATAGAATTCGCCAATGATGATGGCTGATTCACCATTCGCGCTGAGATCCACATGGGACTCGATTTGACCGTCAAGCTGCAGCCGCAACGAACGAAGCTCGCTGACCGGGCCGGCAGCAGAGAAGGTGTAGACCACAAGGAGCAAACGGTCCGCACCCGCAGGCAGCGTGGCGAGATTCAGCGTACAACCCGGGCGCTCAGGTCTGCCGACCCAATCCATCCAGGGCTGCTCAAGGTGGAACAGAGCAGGCTCGCCTTTGGAGTGACGCTTGTCATCCGTAGGGAGCAGTGCGATCGCAGCGTGCTCCCCAAAAGCAGAAGTATTCGCACACTCGATAGTCCAGGAACACTGAGCCGATCCCAGAGTAATATTCGCGCCAGGCGCTAACGCGATCATTCCTGAACGCTCCTTGATGTTGAATCCGTCCAACTCATGTCGAAATGATATCGAGCTTGCATTGGGTTAAGTATCAGTTCGCGATCGGCACCGCAACGGTAACAGCTTTGACTCTGATGTTTGCCTGCCAATCGGTCGCAGGCTCGGGTAAACCAAGTTGTCGAGTGGCGAAGATTCCAGGGAGGTTGATACCTGTGTGGCGCGTATATCCGATGCCCCCGGAATAACGCGGATTGATTTCCAGCAGATGCGGAACGCCAACAGTGTTATCCCGTGTCTGAACATTGACGAGACCATCGCACTTGAAGTGAGCAGCGGCGCTCAGCGCGAGTTCAACTGCAGCGGAATTTCTCTCGAATGTTTGATGCAGGCCTTGTTTGCGCCGGCCAACATAGGCAACGGGACGCCCAGCCTCACACACCATATCGACAGAACACTCCGCGCCGTTCATGTAAGGCATCACAAGCATCGGTGGTCGGTCGGCCTGGGTGCTGTATGCCGCGAGATAGGTCTCGAAATTAACATCCCGTGCATCAGGGTTGGCGAAGCAGCGGAATGGATCGACCGACTCCTTGAACCGCCAGAAACCTTGACCATAGATGCCTACCGCAGGCTTCACGCAGACCTCGCCCTGTGCCCGGAGAATTTCGTAGGCATTCACCAGTTCACGGGCATTGTTCACGGTGATCGCCGGAACACAGTTCAATCCGGCCTTCTCGGCCTCGGCCGTGAACCTGCTCTTGTCGTCGACAAGATCAAAGGTTTCCAATGACAGGCCGCCAGTTACGAGCTTCAGGCCGGCGGACTCGAAACGATGCCGCTCAGCCTCATGGATACGCCCTGCCCTTCCTGCCAGAATCACCTTGATGCCATGGGCTTCAGACGTCTGGATAATCCAGTCGATACGTTGCTGATCGTCCTTGGGCTCCATAAAGGCTACATCAGCGATGCTGGTGATTTCCGGACGATCCTGACGATGCGATGCGAAGATTTTCACTTCAGAAGGAAGTGCATCACGGGCGCCCAGAATAATGTCACGCTGACTGGACTGTCCTTCAAGAAACCAGATCAAGATGTAGATCCTCAATGTTTTGTTCTGAACAGTGGCAGCCGCTGATTGAAACCGAGGAAAAAGCACTGACTGACGTCAGCAACTCTTTACCGGCGAACATTCTACTCAACCTGTCAACGCGGTGCGCCTGGTCGAGCAGGAACACTTTGCCACTGAATGTGTACAACGAGAACCACAGCATACTGGCGATTACCCATCACCCGACAATCGACTCTTAGATGGATGTGAGTTGGAAAGTTCTACTGGTACCCAGAAAATAAATACCGAGATCAAGAAGTCGCGAATGAGCAATGAGCCAAGAGATGGGCTCTCTGAGCAGATTTGAACTGCCAGCGTTCCCATCACCAGAAGAGGTCTTTCAGATCAAACAGGTCAACGCGACCTGAAGCAGGAGGAGTGTAACTGCCCTTGTGTGACGTAATTACGGGGCTCTGCCTGATTTGGCTGAAGCCCCATCACAAGGGTGCGGCAACGTTGGACAGACACGCTCAGGCCTGAATCCACAGGTTCAGGTCGCCGTCCGCCGTCACTACCAGCGCCTGCAACGCCTGCCCCAGGCAAGGCCCGAGCAGGCAGGCACCGTCGGCGGGATCGAACAACGCACCATGGGCAAAACAGACGATGTGACGGCCATCACCCGACATGAAGCGGTCCTTGCGGTACTGCATGGCAACGTCGAGGTGGGGGCAAAGATTGCGGTAAGCCTTCACCTCACCCTGCCACAGCAGCGCGATGACCGTGTCGCGCCCCTGCTGCCAAGGATCAAAGCCACGGGCCTGTCCCTCCAGCAGTTGCTCACGGTGGCAAAGAAATGTGGCCACGGCTGGCTTCTCGCATCTGGCGAACAGAAATGCGGCACTGCCAGCAGTGCCGCGCTCAGGATCAGATAGGCTCGGCAGTGCGCGCCAGCATGGCTTTGGTCAGGCCGATGCGATCGAAAGCGGCATCCTTCGCCATCTCCCGCTCACCCGCCATGATCGAGTTTTCCGCGATGTATTTGCAGCGGTCGAAACGCCGCATCATGAACCGTTGCAGGCGGGTGCGCAGGTCGCCTTCGCCGAACAGTTCCTCGGCCAGCACCAGCGCATCCTCGATGGCCATGCCGGCGCCCTGCCCAAGGTGCGGGGTGGTGGCGTGGGCCGCGTCACCGATGAGCACGACGCGGTCCTTGAACCACGGATCATCGACGAACAACACTTCCATCGGTTTGTAGATCACCTGGCTGTTGTCGGTGATCTGCTCGCGCAACTCGCCCACCAGCCCGCCGATACCGGCAAGACGGTCACGCATGGTGGCGGCCAGTTGATCCTGCTCGTACCAGGGATTGTTCGGCTCGTGGGAGGTGGAGAACATGTACATCAGGTTGTCGGCCAGCGGCACCAGCCCGGCGTTGCCTTCGGCGCCGGTGTAGCTGGCGAGGTGGTCGATGGAGGGGTGGCGCGGGAAGTTGTAGCGCCACACGGCCTGCCCGGTGAACCGCGGGGTGTAGGTGTCGCCGTAGAGCATGCCGCGAACCTTCGAATACACCCCGTCGGCGCCGACCATCAGGTCGTAGCGGCCTGAGCTGCCGTCGGTGAACGTGACGTTCAGGTCACGTGGGAATTCTTCGTACGTTTCCACCGTCACACCGAGGCGCACCTGGGTGCCCAGTTCGATGGCGGTATCACTCAAGACCTGATGCAGGGCCAGCCGGGAGATGCCGACGTTGGCGGGGTATTGCGGCCCCGCGAGGCGTTGTCCGGGGATGCGCGCCAGGGCCTTGCCCTGCAGGTCGTAGATCCCGACGTCCTCGAAGGCATAGGCGGCGTCGAGGTACCGGTCCAGCACCCCGAGGCGGGCCATTTCCCGGACCACGTTGCTCTGCTGGATGATGCCGACGCCGTAGACCGTCCACTCGGACTTGATCTCCACCAGATCGACCTCGATCCCTTGGCGGCGCAGTGCAATCGCCGCGCAAAGGCCACCGATGCCTCCGCCCACGATCAGTACTTTGTTGATATCGCTCATGCGTGAATCCTTTGTTCTTGTTGTGTGGACCGGCCCTCCGGGCCCGTCGCCACAGCCTTTTCCGGCTCACGCGACGGCCACCATCGGGAGCCTGGAAGCACAGGCTAGAAACACGCGAACAATTTGACTAATCGTTACTGGGGATGCAGGGTATCGCGAAAATAAATACAACAAGAGAGTGCCTGCCATGCGCTTCAAACACCTGGATCTGAACCTCCTGGTGGCGCTGGATGTATTGCTCGAAGAGCAGAACATCACGCGTGCCGCCGAGCGTCTGCACATGACTCAATCGGCCACCAGCGGCGTACTCGGTCGCTTGCGGACCTACTTCGAGGACGACTTGCTGGTCCAGGTCGGACGCAAGATGATGCTCACGCCCCTGGCCCGCGACCTTGAAATTCCGGTGCGTGAAGTGCTGCTGAAAATTCAGACCTCGATCACCGCCAAGCCGGTGCACGACATCGCCGAGAGCAAGCGCCATTTCCGCATCATGGCCTCGGACTACCTGATCAGCGTGTTGTTCGCCGAGGTGATCCGCGAGATCAACCAGCAGGCGCCGATGGTCACCTTCGAACTGATCAGCCCCGGCGAAACCGCACGGGAAATGCTGATGCGCGGCGAGGTCGACCTGATGATCGCCCCGGAGCACTACATCGTGAAGGAGCACCCGTCGCAGTTGCTGTTCGAGGAGCAGCATGTCTGCGTGATCTGCCAGGACAACCAGGCGGTGGGTGACCGCCTGACGCTGGAGCAGTACCTGGAGCTGGGGCACGTTTCGGTGGTGTTCGGCCGCAGCCGCACGCCTGGCATCGAAGAATGGTTCATGACCGAGTACGGCTGCAAACGCCGCATCGAGGTGATCACCCACGACTTCAACACCCTGCCGCAACTGGTCATCGGCACCCAACGGGTTGCCACGGTTCACAGCCGCCTGGCCCGTCTCTACGCGCGCAACCTGCCACTGCGCATCGTGCCGCCACCGGTCAATCTCCCCGCCATGCAGGAATACATGAGCTGGCATCGCAGCCTCGACCGCGACCCCGTGCTCGCCTGGTTGCGCGAAAAACTGCTGGAGATGGCCAGCCGCCCGACCACGCCGCTGGCCGCTTGAACACCTGCGCTAGGCGCCGCGACGAAACGCTCCCAGCGCCTGCCCCAGGCTGGCGCTGAGGCGCTGCAGGCTGCCGCAGGCCTCTTCGAGACGGGCGCAATCCTCGGCATTCTGCTCCACCACCCGCTCGACCTCTCCCGCCGCACCGTCCACACGACCCGCCAGATGATGCTGGGTCCGCGCCGCCTCGGCGATGTGCCGGCCGGCGTTCTCGACCTCGACAATGCTGGTGGTAATCGCCGCCAGAACCTCGCTGGCCCGCGCGGTCAATTCCACGCCTTCGCCGGTCAGGCGCTGGCTGTCCTCCAGGCTCGCCGCGGCGTCGCGGGTGACCTGGCCCAGACGCTGGATCATGCCGTCGATTTCGCCCGTGGAGGCGCGGGTGCGGCTGGCCAGCCCGCGAACCTCGTCCGCCACCACGGCGAAACCGCGGCCATGTTCACCGGCCCGCGCCGCTTCGATCGCGGCATTGAGGGCGAGCAGGTTGGTCTGCTCGGCGACCGCGCTGATCACATCCAGTACGCCCGTGATGGCCTCGCTCTGGCTTTGCAAGAGCTGCATGGCGACGGTCCCGGCGCCCATTTCCAGTGACAACCGTTGCAGGCTCTGGCTCGCCTCGCGCACCAGCCGGTCGCCCTCGTGAATCAAGGCACTGGCCTCGCCCAGACTGGCCTGGCTGCCATCCACCCGCTGATTGACCTGGACGGTCGACTGGGTCATCGCCTGCATGGCGTGCAGCACATCGCCGGTTTGCTGGCGCTGGGCCCTAACACCCCGTCCGGTGCGCTCAACCATCTCGGCCAGGGTTTCGGCGGCAGCATCGAGCTGATCGGCATCCTCGCCAATCCGCCCGACCAATTCGCGCAGCGCCTGCAGCATCACGCCAATCGCGTCGTTCAATTGCCCCAGCTCATCACTGCGCCCCAGACGCGGCGGACGCCCCTGCAAATCCCCCGCGGCAACCCGCTGGGCCAGCGCCAGCATCTGCCGCACCGGCACGGCAATCGAGCGGCGGATCAGCACACAGGCACTCACGCTCGACAGCAATGCCAGGACCAGCATCGCCGCCAATTGCAGGTCCAGACGCCGGCGCTGCGCCTCCCAGGCGCTGGATGCCCGCGCGCGCTCATCATCCAGTGCCTGAATCGCCTGCTGCGCCGAGGTGTCCATGCTGCCCTGCTGCGCCACGGCCTGCTCACCGCTGCTGATGTAGCGCAGGAACGCCTGTCGGTATTCCTCCAGCGCCGTGGCGGCTTCGCCCAGGCTTAGACGGCGATCGCCCTCCAGTTGCGCGGCCAGATTGCTCAAGGCGCTGCCGAGTTCACTGACCCGGTTGACCCAGTCATCGCGATAGCGCTGCTGCGGATCGAGGATGAAGTACAGCTCGCTGTCGCGCAGATTGGCCAGGCGCTCGCGCAACGTCGCGGCATCTTCCAGAAGCTGCATGGCCGTCGCGTCTGGCGGTCGGTCATGCTCCAGCCCGGTATTGATATCGTCCAGTTGATCGATGAACAGCGCGGCAAATCGCTGACCCGCACTCTGCGCCAGCGCCTGCATGCGCAGTCGCGCGTCCTGGGCTTGCAGCCGCGCGGTTGCATACGCGCGGAACCCTTGCAGGTAGTCGTCGCTACGCTCACGCAAGGTGCGCTCGAACGCCTCCCCGGACTGAGCCTCGGCCACCTGGCCCTGCAACAGGTGCAAAGCGCTCTCCAGGCGAGTGGCTGATTCAGGACCGGCGAGCAGCGCGAATTCCTTCTCGGCTTGCCTCGCCTGCACCAGGTGATTGTGCAAGCGCTCCAGCGCACTCAAGCGGGCGCTGCTGGCCTGATTGACCTGCAGCGCATACCAGGCGGCCAGCCCCATGCCCAGGGTGCAGAACAGTACCAGGGCAAAACCCAGCGACAACTTGCCGCCAACACTGAGCCGGCCCAGCGTGGCGCCAATCGTCGTGGTCGGGAGCGTTTCGAATACGGTGGTAACAGACAAGGGCATCCTCCTTGGGAACCTGCGCGTCGTGCACGGCCGCGTACCCTAGCCTCCCCCACTTGCAGGCAACCAATCGAGACTGGCGATGCGAACCATCGGTAATCGCCATGCCTGCAACCGCCTCGCGCCCAGGTATCGCCGCCCCAGATAGCTGGCATCCGAACAAGCGATTTGTCCACTTCCTGACCCCATGCGAGCTTGCAATCACCGCCCGAAGGGTGGTCGTCGCCTGCTTCGCGTCATCAGCGGTGGCCTGACGGCGTGCCGTCGATACCTGCCTTGCGCGCCCGAAGCTGCTGGCGATCCGCATAACAAGAAGGAAAACACTATGTTCCGCTACTTCCCGACCAACTACGTTTGGAACCTGTCGGTGAACCTGGCCCTGGAAATGGGCGCACGCATCGGCGAGATCGTTGAAATGTGCGAGCCCCTGCTGGAGGCCGCCAAGCAACCCGACGCCGAAGGCACACGGGCCTTTCGTCAGACCTGGGCCGAGATGGCCGACAAGCTCTGCGACATGGCCCGCGAGGATGAAGCGCTCGGGCGGCTGCTCTCCGCCGGCGAAAAATACAACCGCGCCGCGACCTATTACCTGACGTGCGAACGCCTCCAGGCTCACGGTGCCCCCGGCCGCATGGCGCTCTACCAGCGCTTTCTCGACACCTTCGCCCGCGGCGTGGCGCTGTCGAAAGAGAACTGCGAGCGTGTCGAAATTCCGTACGAAGGCAAAGTGATCTCCGGCCTCTACGTGCGTGCCGAAGGCGTCAGCGGCCCGGCGCCGATCCTGGTCCAGCTCAACGGCCTGGACTCCACCAAAGAGATGAAATACCGCGTCGGCCTGCCGGCCTGGCTGGCCAAGCGTGGCATCGCCTCGCTGCTGATCGACCAGCCGGGCACCGGCGAGGCGCTGCGCCTGCATGACCTCAAGGCGCGCTACGACGCCGAGCACTGGGCCAGCCGCGTGGTCGACTGGCTGGAAGACCGCCAGGACATCGATGCAAAACGCATCGGCTGCGAAGGCGTGTCGCTCGGCGGTTACTACTGCCCGCGCGCCGTGGCCTTCGAACCGCGCTTCGCCTGCGGCGTGGTGTGGGGCGCCAACCACGACTGGCGCGACGTGCAGAAGCGCCGCCTGGAGCGTGAAGGCAGCTTCCCGGTTCCGCATTACTGGGAGCACGTTCGCTGGGTCTGGGGTGGCAAGGACATCGAAGAGTTCATGCAGATCGCCGAGAACGTCCACCTCGACGGCGTGGTGGAAAAAATCCGCGTGCCGTTCCTGGTGACCCACGGCGAACAGGACTCGCAGATTCCGCTCAAGTGGGCGCACCGCACCTACGAGCAACTGGTCAACAGCCCGAAACGCGAACTGAAGATTTTCACCGCCCGCGAAGGCGGCGTGCAGCACTCCAGCTTCGACAACTCCATCAACGCTGGCCAGTTCATCGCCGACTGGGTTGCCGAGAACCTCGGCGGCCGCACCGCCTGAATGCAGAGAAGATAAAAGATCATGAACATCATCGGACCCGATTACCTGGTGTTCGGCGTCGACAACGTCGCCGACTGTGTGCAGTACATGACCGACTACGGTCTCAAGCCTTGCAACCTGGACGAAAACGGCGGCTACCTCGAAGCCCTGGACGGCACCGGCGTGCTGATCCGCCCGCGCAACGACCCGCGCCTGCCGGCGGCGATGGAAACCGCCACGACCCTGCGGGAAACCGTGTATGGCGTGGCTGACGAAGCCACCCTGCAGGCCATCGAAGCCGAACTGAGCAAGGACCGCGAGGTAGTGCGCGGCGAAGACGGCGTGCTGCGCTGTGTGGACGACATGGGCTTCGCCCTGGGCTTTCGCATCACCCAGCGCCGCACCCTCGAACTGCCTGGCGAAGCCAGCCATGCGCCGGGCGCGCCTGCCGCACGGCCGATCAACGCGCTGGGCGCCAGCGACGACATGCCGGCGCTGCCGCGCAGCCTTTCCCACGTGGTGTATTTCGTTCCCGATCCGGCCAAGGCGGAGGCCTTCTACCAGCGCCTCGGCTTCGTCTGCACCGACCGTTTCGCCGACACCGGCCCGTTCCTGCGCCCGGGCGGAACCCAGGACCACCACACCCTGTTCCTGATCCAGACGCCACCGTTCATGAAGGGTATCGAGCATTTCACCTTCCATATGGGCGGCCCGACCGAAGTGCTGGTGGCCGGCACCCGGTTCGTGGAAAAAGGGTATGAATCGTTCTGGGGACCGGGACGCCACCAACTGGGTTCCAACTGGTTCTGGTACTTCAACAGCCCCATGGGCTGCCATGTCGAATACGACGCCGACATGGACCTGCATGACGAACACTGGACCGCCCGCACCGCCGCACCCGGCGCGGACAACTCGCAGTATTTCCTCTTCCACTATCAGGAGAAATGGTTCCCAGGCGGACCGCCTGCCAAGCACTGAGTCGGGGTTTTAACGTGGTGAATCGGGGCGTCGGATGACGCCCCTTTTTTTGGTTCACACTGCCCTTGAAGGCATGGATATCTAAACTTCTAACGGCTGTATGCGGCCTCAGGAGCGTTTCCAGAGACTCCGGACTTTCAGGTATTCAAACGCGACCACCAGCGCCAAAAACAGCAAAGCGGACTGATAACCCGCCACCTCCAAAACCAGTAATAGTGACGGGTAGAGAAAAAGCATCCGAAAGGGAACTTGTGCAAACGCGATATACCGCGCCGGCCCATAGCCACACAGCAGCAAAATGCCACTTATCAGCAACGATACTTGGAGAACCCAGGCAAGAATTCCCATGTTCAGCAAGGGCCAACCGATCTGACCGCCCAATTGCAGCATATGGTAGAAGTCCGACACATACGGGGCTCGCCCCTCAGTTACATTCTTCAGGCAGTACCAAAGCACATAAAAAACATCCAGACCGCCCCAGAGGCGCAGCACCGTTTTCGGCGTAACCGTCACAACTTCATTTCCTTTTTTTCATATTCCGAACCCCATGGTACGGCTGGCTCAGCGCCTCCTTGGTGGTAGGACATGGGGAATGGCCGAGTACGCTAACAAGGAGGAAAAGGAATAGATGTAGGAAGGTTCCGGTGATCCGCCTGGAATACTCCGTCAGTGGCAGGTCATGACGTCGGCGCTGTATAGCGCCCATTTCTCGGGCACATAGACAGCAATACTGTAGGGCTGCACACCGCCGAGGACGACACCCGTCCGGCTCAAGGCGCCTTGGCCTGAGGTGGAAAGACCACACCAACCCTCTGCGCGTACTCCTGCCATGCACGCTTCAATCGCTCGAACGTCTCCGGCTCCCGTGCGGCAATATCCTCGACCTCGCCGCGGTCACGGGCGACGTCGAACAGTTGCCAGCGCAAAGGCTGCGGCGCCTCGCCCGGCATGGTCCAGGGGCGCAGCCCCAGCAGTTTCAGGTTGCCTTCGCGGTAATACAGGCTGCCGAACAATTCACCCGCCAGCACAGGCGATGCCGGCGCCTTGCCTTCCAGCATCGGCACCATCGAGCGACCGGTGATCGGATGCTTCGGCTGCCCCTGGTAGCGATCACCCGGATCTGGCAGGCCGGCGAGCGCGAGGAAGGTCGGCGCCAGGTCATCGACCCGCGCCACGCTGCGCTCCAGCCCTTGGCGAGCCAGCGCCTGCGGCAGATGGATGATGGCCGGCACGCTGATGCCGCCCTCGGCGGTGCTGCCCTTGAACAGACGCAACGGCGCAGCACTGACCTCCGCCCAGCGCAGACCGTAGTCGACCTGCGAACCGCGTCGGCCGAGGTTCTCCAGCCGGTTATCGGTATCCGGCCCCGCCGGGTAGAACTGCTCATGCCGTTCACCGGCAGCACCGTTGTCGGACATGAACACGATCAGGGTGTTGTCGTACTGCCCGGTGCTTTTCAGATAGTCCAGCAGCCGGCCGATGTTGTGGTCGAGGTTGCCGACCATCGCCGCGTAGATCTCCATCTTGCGCGCTTCAACGCGGCGCTGATCCGCGCTCAGTTGCTCCCAGCCAGGCAGGTTCGGCGCCACCGGCAAACGCTGCGCCGCCACAAAGTCCGCCGGTAGCAGGCCCTTCTCCCGCAGCCGCTCGATCCGCGCCTCACGGACCTTGTCGTAGCCTTCGTCGTAACGCCCGCGGTAAATGTCCCGCCAGGCATCCGGCGCCTGCAACGGCCAGTGCGGCGAGGTGTAGGCGGCGTAGGCGAAGAACGGCTTGCCGCTGCCCTGGCCCTGGCGCAGGTAGTCGATCAGCTTGTCGGTGTAGAAGTCCGAGGAGTAGAAATCGTCCGGCAGTTCCACCGGCTTGCCGTTCTCGCGGTAGGTGATCTGCTCGATTTTCGCCGTAGCCTGCGCCGGTGGCTTGAAGTGCACGCCACCGCCTTCGAGCAAGGTGAACGACTGCTCGAAGCCGCGTCGGTCAGGGCCCTGCTCGGGCGTGAGGCCGAGGTGCCATTTGCCCACCATGCTAGTGCGATAGCCGCCGTCGCGCAGCAGCTCGGCAATCGAATGGGCCTGCTGGTTGAGGTAGCCCTCATAGCCCGGTTTGCCCTGCTGGAACGGCTGGATGCCCTCGGCCATGGTGCCCAGCCCGGCCAGGTGATTGTCGGTGCCGGACATCAGCATCGAGCGGGTCGGCGAGCAGGTCGGGGCCGCGTACATGTTGGTCAGTTGCAGCCCTGTGGACGCCAGTTGATCCAGCACTGGCGTGTCGATCTCGCCACCAAAGGCGCCGAGATCGGAATAGCCGAGGTCATCGGCGACGATCAGCAGGATATTCGGCCGCTCGGCAGTCGCAGCAAAAGTCGGCGCCGCGCATGCCAGCGCGGCCAGGAGAAAGGGAAAACGCACGCGAACCTCACTTTTTTATTCTTCGAAGATGGCAACGGCACGGACAAACCCGGCGGAGGCGTGTTTGATCTTGTACGGGAAGCACGACACCAGAAAACCATTGGCCGGCAAGCCGTCGAGATTGGCGAGCTTTTCCATCTGCCCGTAGCCGATGTCGCGACCCGCCTTGTGCCCTTCCCAGATGATCGAGGCATCACCGCTTTCGGCGAAGCGCTGGCGGGTAAAGCTGAACGGCGCATCCCAGCTCCAGGCGTCGGTGCCGACCACGCGCACACCGCGATCGAGCAGGTACAGGGTCGCCTCGCGGCCCATGCCGATCCCCGCATCCAGGTAGCCCGGTTGGCCGAACAGGCTGCCGGCGCGGGTGTTGATCAGCACGATGTCCAGCGGCTGCAACGCGTGACCGATACGTTGCAGTTCGGCCTCGACCTCGGCGGCGCTGACCACATGACCGTCCGGCAGGTGCCGCAAGTCCAGCTTCACCCCCGGTTGCAGGCACCAGTCCAGCGGCAGCTCATCGATGCCGAAGGCCGGCTTGCCACCGTCGGTGGTCGAGGCGTAGTGCCAGGGCGCATCCATGTGCGTGCCGCTGTGGGTGGTGATCGACAGGCGCTCGGCGGCCCAGGATTCCTGTCCGGGCATCTGATCGAGGGTCAGGCCGGGGAACATCGCGGCCATTTCCGGCCAGCCTTGCTGATGGTCCATGTAGTCGATTTTCGGCAGCAGCGGCGGCGGGTCGGTGTAGGGGTTGTTGTCCAGGGTTACCGACAGATCGACCAGGCGGCGCTTTCGGGTCAGGTTCAGGGGCAGAGTCATCGCAGTTCCTCTCAAGCGGTTGCAGCGGCGACGCGAGAAACACGTGGGCGCTGAGTAAGGTCAAGCGCGTGGCGAACCAGCGCCCGCGCCGTGCCGTCGTGACGAAAGCCACGTTCACGGGCCAGTGGGGTTCGCAACGGGGGAAAACGTCCGAACAGCGTTTCGAGGGCCGCATCCGGCTGGAAGCTGACCAGCGACCGGCGCTCCTCGCCGAAGACCTCGGCCAGGGCATCCACCACGTCGCCAATGGACAGGTGCAAGACCGGCAGTTGCCAGACCCGCGACGGCGCATCCGCCGCGAGGTCGAACCCGGCGGCATGCAGCAGGTTGTCCACGCAGCAGGACGCGGACATCCACCACGCAGTGGCGTCGGCGGATACCGGACACACATACGGCTCGCCCGAGGCGAAACGCTGCAGCAGCACGCTCATGAACGCCGAGCGCAGGCCGTTGCCGTCACCCGGCCGGGCGACGATGCCAGGCAGGCGCAAGGCGCGACCATCGACCTCGCCGCGCCGGCCAAGATCGTTCAGGTGGTTTTCGATCATCAGCTTGTGAGCGCCATAGGACAGTGCCGGTCGCGGCCGATAGTGCTCGTCCATCCGCGCCGGCAAGTCGCCGCCGTAGACCGCCACGCTGCTGGCGTACACCAGCACCGGCGGCTGTTGCGCATTACGCAGCAGATCCAGCAACTGCAGGCTGGCGAGCAGGTTCACCTGCCGGCCCAGGCCATAGTTTTCCTCGGCGGCGCCACCGGCAATGCTGACCAGGTGGAAGATCACGTCGACGCCATCGGCCAGCCCCCGGCGCAGCAGCGCGGGGTCGGTGATGCTGCCGCTCAGATGGCGCAGGCGGCGGTCGTCGGGAAAGCCGTCGAGACGTTGATCAAGCAGGATCAGCGCCTCGATACGACGCCCGCGCAGTTGCCCCTCGGCCAGCAGGCGCTGCACCAGTTGGCGACCGAGAAAGCCCGCGGCGCCGGTGACCATCACGCGCATGGCGCACCTGCCTCGACCACCTGCTGGTCAATGCTGCCGAACAGCGCCGCGCCGTCACGGCAGCGGACCTCCATGCGCACCCGCTCGCCAAAGTGCATAAACGCCGTGCGGGGCGCGCCGTGCTCGATCATCTCCACCGCGCGGCGTTCGGCAATGCACGCCGAGCCGACACTGCGATCGGCGTTGGAGACGGTGCCGGAACCGATCAGGGTGCCGGCGCTCAAGCGCCGGGTCAGGGCCGCATGGGCGATCAAGCGGTGAAAGCCGAAGTGCATCGCGCCGCCGTGTGGATGACCGAACCACTCGCCATTGCGGGTCACGTTCAGCGGCAGGTGCACGCGGCCGTCCCGCCAGTCCTCGCCCAGTTCGTCCGGGGTCACGGCCACCGGCGCAAAGCTGGAGGACGACTTGGCCTGGATGAAGCCGAAACCGGTCTTCATTTCCCGTGGCGCGAGCGCCCGCAAACTGACGTCGTTGACTTGCAGAATCAAGCGCACATGGGTCAGCGCATCGGCGGCGGAACAGCCCATGGGTACTTCATCCACCAGCACCGCGAACTCGCCTTCGAAATCGATGCCATGGGCTTCGCTGGGCAACGCGATGTCCTGGCGCGGCCCGAGGAAGTCATCGCCCGCGCCCTGGTACATCAGCGGCGTGTCTTCGACCCCTTCGATGGGGTCGAGGTGAAACGCCCGCTGCATCAGCTCGCCATGGCTGAGAAAGCACGAGCCATCGAGCCATTGCCAGGCGCGCGGCAACGGCGCCATGACCTGCTCTGGATCGAAGGCGAAGGCGCCCTCGGCATCCCCGTGGTTCAAGGCCGCGTAGCGCGCCTGCAACACCGGCTCGACGCGGGCCCAATCGTCGATGGCCGCCTGCAACGTCGTGGCGATATCGGTGACTTGCACCGCCCGGCCCAGGTCCCGGGAAACCAGCAGCAAGCGGCCATCGCGGCTGCCGTCGGCCAAGGTCGCCAGCTTCATGGCAGCACCTCCCGCAGGCTGTCGGCATAACGCCCGTCGAGCAGGATGAAGACCATCCGTGCCATCGCATCGGTGCGGTTGCTCCAGGCGTGATTGGTGCCGCGCTGGACAACGATGTCGCCGCGCTTGAGGTGCACGTCCTCATCGTCCAGCACCAGCCACACCTCACCTTCGGTGACGATGCCGTAATCGAGGGTTTCGGTACGGTGCATCAGTTTGTGCTTCGAATCGCGCTGGCCAGTACCGGCATGGGCCTGGCCGATTTCGGCAAACACCGCCGCGGCGCTGGCGTCGCTGACCTGGTTCTGCACGCTGTCGGGCGGGATGTCCACGACGCGGATCAGGCTGCCCAGCGTTGCAGGGCTCAGCACCAGCGGTTTGAGCGTCGGGTCCGCGCCGTTGTCCAGGGTTGCCGGGGTCGTATCGCTGTTCCAGATTTCATGGAAAACCGTACCGGGCACGGCCTTGAGATCAAAGCTGTTGGGCACCGCGCCGACCAGCGCCGCCAGCGCCGTGCCTGCGGCGCTGTGACCGGTGACGACGCGTTTGAAGGGGGGAAGTGATTGCATGGGGTACTCCGTTCAATTGCCATCGCCAATGGTGGTTCCACCATCGACGATCAGATTCTGTCCACTGATGAAAGCGCCGCCGGGGGTGGCGAGCAGCAAGGCCAGTGCAGCGACCTCGTCGGCCGTGCCGACACGGCGCAGCGGGGTGAGCGCCAGGCGGCGCTGGATGATGTCGGGGTTGTCGGTCATCGGGCGGGCAAAGGCGGTTTCGATCACCCCCGGACTGATGGCGTTGACCCGGATACCGGCCGGCCCCCACTCCACCGCCAGGTTGCGCGCCAACTGCGCCAGCGCCGCCTTGGTCAGCCCATACGCGCCGAGCGCCTTGTTGCCGCGCACACCGGCGATGCTTGCCATCAGCACCACGCTGCCGCCGCCGCGTTCGGCCATGCCGGGCAACAGGGCAGCGCTCAGCCACAGCGCACTTTCAAGATTGACGCCGAGGGTGGTACGCCACTGCGGCTCGTCGATGCTGTGCAACGGGCCGAAGTGCGGCGCCACGCCGGCGTTGCACACCAGCACATCGACGGCGCCCGCATGACGGGCCAGGGCCAGGACCTGTTGACGGTCAGCCAGGTCGGCAGCGAACGCGCTGGCGTCGAAGCCCTCCTCGCTCAGCTCGGCGGCAACCCGCTGGCAGTCCTCCTGGTTCTCGCTACTGATCACCAGGCGGGCGCCGGCCTGCCCGTACAAGCGGGCGATGGCCAGGCCGATGCCGCGGGTGCCGCCGGTTATCAGGGCGCGTTTGCCTTCGAGGGAAAACAGCGGATGGACGTTCATGTTCGCGCCCTCACGGCAAGGTCGGCGCAGGCACCGCCCGCGACGCGATCAAGCGCGGCAACAGCAGGCAGCTCAGGGCCAGGAGCAGTTGCGCCAAGCCCACCAGCGCCAGTGCGTCCGGCAGTGCCTGGTGGTTGCCTCCGGTCAGCCCGAGCACCAGCAGCGGGCTGGCAAATTCACCGGCGAACAGCGCGGCGGTAAAACCGCCGGTCGCCCGCCCACGCTGGGCAAAACTGGCCCGGGACATGATCCAGGTAATCAGCGTCGGCAGCATCAGTCCGATCCCCAGGCCATTGAGGGCGACCGCGAGGGTCAGCAACGCTGGGTCACCGGCACGCGCCATCAGCCATCCGCCAAGCCCGGCGGTGACGAACGCCAGCAGCAACAGGTGCTGCCGGGCGCAGCGATGGAACAGGCGGAAACTCAGGGCGCCGAGCATCACGCCTAACTGGTTGGCGCCCATGACCATGCCGATCTGCTGCGGCGAATCGACCTGCAACAGCCCCAGCAAAAAGCCCGCCTGCACCGGCACGATGAACAGGCTGGCGCCGGCCAGCAGGCTGAACAGGTACAGCGGCAGCAAGGTGCTCCAGGGAAACCCGGAAGCTTCACCCTCGACCTGCACCGAAGATCCCTCGCGCTCCCACAGCAACCACGCCATCAGCGGCAGGAACAGCAGGCCGACGCCATACAAGGTGTAAGGGGTGCGCCAATCGTCCTGCCCCAATGCGCCGCCAACGCTGATGAACACCGCCGCCGACAGCGAGGTGCAGACCATTTGCAAAGCGAACAAACGTTCGCGCCGGGCGCCCTGGTAATAGTCGCCGATCAGGGTGGTGCAGCAGGTCATGATCCCCGCCTCCGCCAGGCCCAGGCCGGCGCGGCTGGCGACGATCGCCGGCAGCGATTCCAGCCACAGCGGCAACAGGCCGAACAGGCTGTACAGCAGCATCGAACCCAGCAGCAAGAGCTTGCGCCCGAGGCGGTCGGCGATCAGTCCGGCGAAGGGCGCCAACAACGCAATCACCAGCGCCGGGATGGTCAAGCTCACCGGCACCAGCACGGCGACCAGTGGGTCGTTGGCAAAATGCTCGTGCATGCGCGGCAGCACCGGTGCCAACAGCACGGCACCCAGCACGGGCAGGCAACTGCCGAGCAACAGCAACAGCGATTGCGGCAGGCCCGCCTGGGCTTGATTACGCATGGGTCACCTCCTTGGTAGAGGACGCTTGCGCGGCGTCCTGCCCGGGCCGGTTGCGCACCGGCAACAGAAAACGCGCCAACGCCGGCAGCAGCACCAGCGCGCCGACCATGTTCCAGACGAACATGAAGGCCAGCAGCACGCCCATGTCGGCCTGGAACTTGATGGGGGAAAACATCCAGGTGCCGACGCCGATGGCCAGCGTCACGCCGGTCAGCATGACGACCTTGCCGGTGGACACCAGGGCACGGTAATACGCCTCGGAAAGGCTCGCGCCCTGGCGCAGATGGCCGAGCAGGATGCTCATCACGTACAGCGCATAATCGACCCCGATCCCCACCCCGAGGGCGATCACCGGCAGCGTGGCGACCTTGACCCCGATGCCGAGCCAGACCATCAGCGCCTCGCACAGGATGGAGGTGAGCATCAGCGGAATCACCGCGCAGACCGTGGCGCGCCAGGAACGGAAGGTCACCAGGCAGAGCAGGATCACCGCCCCGTAGACCCAGAACAGCATCTCGCGGTTGGCCTCGCGCACGACGATATTGGTGGCGGCCTCGATCCCGGCGTTGCCGGCGGCGAGGAGGAACTTCACCTCGTCGGTGTCATTGGCCGCGGCGAATCCTTCGACATGCTGGACCAGCCGGGTCAGGGTCTCGGCCTTGTGGTCGCTGAGGTAGACGTACAGCGTCAACAGGCTGCAAGACTCGTTGTACAAGCCGCGCGGCGCGCTGGCGGTGATCATGTTGAGCATCGCCTGGTTGTTCTGCAGCTCGTACCATTTCGGGTTGCCCTCGGACAGCCCGACCAGCATCCGCCGATTGAGCAGCGCCAGCGAATTGGTGGAGTCCACGCCCGGCAAGCTGCGCAGTTGCCAATCCAGTTCATCGACCTTGCGCAGCACGTCGTACCGGGCACAGGCCCCCGCGGGGGTCTGCACCATGATCGCGAACAGGTCGCTGCTGGCGCCGTAGGCCTGGGTCATGAAGGCATCGTCACGGTTGTAGCGCGAGTCGGCGCGCAGCTCCGGCGCACCGGCATCGAGGTCACCGATGGCCAGGTGCAGGCTGACCAGAAAACCGAGCACGGCCATGACCAGGCTGACGCCGATGCACAGCTTCGCCCAGGGCTTGCGGGTGAACAGATCGAGAAAACGCCAGAACGGATGACGCGCCTTGCCGCTCTCCTCGGCCCGCTCGCTGCGCAGGCTCAACTCGGCGGCGCGTGGGCTGACGCCGACATACGAGAGCAGCACCGGCAGCAGAATCAGGTTGGTGAAAATCAGCACCGCCACGCCAATGCTGGCGATGATCGCCAGGTCCTGGATGACCTTGA
This sequence comes from Pseudomonas sp. 20P_3.2_Bac5, assembly GCF_025466035.1. Classification (NCBI taxonomy): domain Bacteria; kingdom Pseudomonadati; phylum Pseudomonadota; class Gammaproteobacteria; order Pseudomonadales; family Pseudomonadaceae; genus Pseudomonas; species Pseudomonas sp. 20P_3.2_Bac5. The sequence goes on from NZ_JANLOA010000019.1 coordinate 34,518, forward strand.
TCTGGATAATCATCAGCACGGCGAAACCCACCGCATCGCAGAGCAAGGCCGTCAGCCCGGCCAGGAACAGGCGGCGGAAGGTGAAGCGCGCCGCCACCACGCGGTGCATGCCGCGGCCGATGTCCTGCATGATGCCGTTCATTTTCTGTGCGCCGTGGCTCATGCCGATGGCGAACACCAGAAACGGCACCAGCACCGAATAGGGGTCAAGCTGGAAGCCCAGCAAGGGCAGCAGGCCCAGTTGCCAGACCACCGCCACCAGCGAACAGGCCACCACCAGCAAGGTGCTGCGCACGCAGCGGGTGTAGGCGTAGAGCACCGCGGTGGTAATCAGGATGGCCACGGCGAAGAACAGCAGGATCTGTTGCAGCCCCTCGATCAGGTCGCCGACTTTCTTGGCGAAGCCGGTGATGTGAATGTCGACGCTGTCGCCCTGGAACTTCGCCCGCAAGGCTTCCAGCCGCTCGGACAGCACCGCGTAGTCCAGCGCCTGGCCGTCCGGGGTGCGGGCCAGCAACGGCACGTAAATGATGCTCGAGCGCTGGTCGAACGCCACCAGTTGGCCGATCTCGTTGGACAACTGCACATTGCGCCGCAGTTCACCGAGGGACTTCGGGCTGCCGTCGTAGTCGTCCGGGATCACCGGGCCGCCATCCAGGCCGTCCTCGGTGACCGAGACCCAGCGGGTCGCGGGGGTCCACAGCGATTTCATGTAGGCGCGATCGACGCCCGGCAGCAGGTAGATCTGCTCGCTCAGGGCCTGCAGCGTGCGCAGGTAGCCGGCGTCATAGATATCGCCCTTGGGGTTCGCCACGGCAATGCGCAAGGCGTTGCCCAAGCCCGACAGCTCTTGCTGCCGCTCCAGGTAATTGGCGATGTAGGGATGCCCGGTCGGGATCATCTTCTCGAAGCTGGCATTGAGTTCCAGGCGTGCCGACTGCCAGCCCAGCAGGACGGTGGTCAGCAGGCACAGCAGCAAGACCCAGTGGCGGTGGTTGAACAGGGCCCGCTCGACCAGCGAGCCGGAGCGTGGATCGAACGCCTCCGGGCCGCTGGGGGCGGGAGGGCGGCTAGCGCAATTCATGAGGGTCACTCCGAAGCGGAAACAGCGGGCGGCGCGACGCGCGAGAGCCCGGTAAAGCCGGCGAACACCAGGCTGCCATCGGCGGCCTGGATGGCGGCCGACACCGGTTTGCGCAGCGGCTCGAAGACGGCGGCAAAGCCGTCGGGCGAGCTGGCGAACAAGCCGCCCGCCTGGTTGGCCAACAGCACGCGGCCGTCGCCCAGGGTGATGGCGTCGCTGAACGACACCGGCGCCAGGGCCGGCAGGGCTTCGGCTTCTTGCGCGTCGGCCGCGAGCACGAAGGCATTGCCCTTGAGCCCGCCGATCAGCAGCGCGCCATCGCCCCGCGGCGCCAGGGTGAACAGGCTGCCGCCGTAGGGGCTGGGCAGCGGATGGAAGTCCTCGCCGTCGGCGGAACGGGCCAGGTAACCCTGCTCGCCGGCCAGCACCCAGGCCTCGCCCTGGCGGGCGACGGCGTACAGGTGCAAGCCGTCCGGGTTATCGATGCGGCCCATCAGCGAATGCCAATGCTCGCCGCCGTCGGTGCTGCGCATGGCCAGGCCATAGGCGCCGACCACCAGCACGTTGGCGGCATCGCTGGCGGCGATGGCCAGGAACGGTTTGTCCGGTTGTTCCGCGGCGATGCGCTGCGCGGTCTCCAGGCGCGACTGCGCCGCCGCCTGATCCGCCGCGCCGGGCAACGCCCGTGTGGCTTCCTCCAGCTCCAGTCGAGCAGCGTCCTTTCCGTCCAGTTGCAGGACCCAGCTTTCGCCGCCGTCGCGGGTCGCCAGCACCACCCCGGCGTGCCCCACCGCCCAACCACTGCGTGCATCGGCAAACTGCACGGCTGTCAGGCCTACCGATACCGGCACCGGCACCTGCCGCCATTGCCGGCCATTGTCATCGGACAGCAGGACCAGCCCGCGCTCCCCCACCGCCACCAGCCGCTCGCCGGCCCGCGCCAGCGCGGTGTACACCGCCCGCTGCGGGTTCGGCACCTGGCTCGCCGGGCTCTCCAGCACATCGCCCACCGTCAGCCGATGCAGCGACGCCTGGGCGAAGCACTGCGACGCCATCGGCAAGGCGAGGGCCAGCAACAGGCCGCTCAACTGAAGCACTCTGTTCATATCTACCTCGATTCCAGTCCTGGACGGGAGGGCGACGGGCGCCCTCCCCTCGGCTCATCAGCGCACGCCGCGTCCGGCCATGGCGGCCGGGGAAAACTCGGCGGCCTTGTAGCGATCGACGATGGCGTATTGCTGGTCCTTGCCGGTGTAGAGGTTCTGGATAAACCAGGCCCCGGACACCAGGTCGTAGAAGCCCGAGGACAACTGGGCCACGGCGGGCAGGTCGGGCATTACCGACGGTAGCGACCAGAGGGTCTTGGCCAGTTGGCCATTGGCATCCCAACGGTCGCCGAGCATGGCCTGCCAGGTGTCCTCGTCGAGGTAGTAGCGGCCTTTCGGCAACTGGTGGCGTTTGCCCGGCGCCAGGTCGGCTTCCACCACCCAGACCCGGTGCAGTTCCCAGCGCACGTAGTCGGGGTTGAGGTGGTGCTTGGCGAACAGGTCCTCGGGTTTCGCGGCGGTCTGGATCTTGTTGGTGTTGTAGGGGATGTACATCTCCTGCTTGCCCACCAGCTTCCAGTCGAAGCGGTCCATGCGGCCCTGGAACACGCTGAGTTCATCGAACGACATGACCCCGGCGGTGGCCGGCGTCGGCGTGTCGCAACAGGCGTTGGGCAACTTGCGCACGCGGCGCTGGCCGGTCAGGTAGACGTGGGCCTGGGACTTGTCGCCGTTGATGTTGGTGCGGCCCATGATCTGCTCGCCGGCCCGCAGCGCCGGGCCGACGTTGAGCAGGCGGAACAGCCAGTAATCGCCATCGAAACTGGCGGCGTTGCCGTCCTGGTAGTAGTACGGCATTTCCTGGATGGCCTTGCCGTCGGTGGTCATCACCTGGGCGCCGTCGGCGGTCATCAGGTAGTGCCGGAAATCCATGGCCAGCGAAGTCCCGCGCCAGTTCAGCAGGTGGTTCCACATCGCCTCCGCGCCGTTCTTCGGCAGCGGGAACGGGATGCCGCCATAAGCACCTTCCGGCACCGGCCCGGCGCTGCTGTCCACCAGCTTCGCGTCGCGGGCATTTTTCAGCGTGTTGTCATAGACCCATTGCGGCGCGGCGGCGCTGCGGCGGGTCGGGTAGACGTCGATGCGGTAGCTCTCCGGGTAGCGCTTGAACATGGCCTTGGTGCCATCGCTGAGCTTGCCGGCGTACTGGTCGAGGTTCTTCGCGGTGATGCTGTACAGCGGCTTGTCGCCGCTGAAGGGATCGCTGCGCGTGCCGCCCTGTTTGAAGGACGGATCCACCTTGGTGTAGCCGCCATCCCAGGCCGGGATACTGCCGTCAGCGTTGCCGGCGCGCTCGGCGCCCATGGGCGTCAACTGCTTGCCGAGGTCATCGGGGCTGGCGGCCTGGGCCGGTTGCAGGCTCAGGGCCGCGGCGCCGAGCACGGCGACGCAGAAGGTCTTGAGAGAAAAAGGCAAGGTCATGAACGTCCCCTCAGAATGTTGTTTTAACCGAGAAGGCCAGGTAGTCCCGGTCTTTCAGTGCTTGTTTGAAGGTGAACTGCGACAGCGAATTGAGGTTGGTGTCCTCGGGGCCGTAGTAGTGGGTGTAGGTCAGGCCGAACGTGACCCGGTCGAGGTAGGTGGCGGTGACGCCAACGTTGAAATCACCACCGCGGTCAGGGCCGAAACTGCCGACCACCGCCGACTTGCCCATGGGGAAGTAGCTGATGCCCAGCGGCACGCTCAGGTCGATGCCGGGAAACAACTGGCGATACGTCGGGGTGTAGACCAGCTTGAGGCCGACGCCATCGTCGGTGGCGCCCGGGTCCAGCGCGGCGCGGTTCTTCGTCACGCTGAGCAGGCGGTTCCAGGCGACCTCGCCCACCAGGCTGGCCTCGTTGGCGATAAACGACGGGCCCAGCGAGGCGATCATGTTCAGGTTGAGGTGCGCGGTGCGGCCGACGGCGTACAGCGGGTGGTCGTCGTTGTCCGCGACCATGCCCGGGGTGACGGTCTGGCCGTTGGACACCAGCGGCATGTTCCAGCGCATCGATGCCTCACCGGCGAAGCTGAATTCATCGACGCTGGTGGCGAAGCTGGCGCCCAGTGCGCGGATATTTTCCGGGTACACCCAGTAGTACTCGCCGATCTGCCCGGTGGCGAAGTTCGGGCCGGTGGCGTTGGGTTTCAGGTACAGCTTGGGCGATTTGTCGTGGTACTGGATGGCGTACAGGCCGTACTCGACGGTGTCGGCGGTGTAGCGCAACTGCAGGCCGCCCTGCCCCGAGCTTTTCGCTTCCTTGTCGTTGCCGTGGAAGAACGCCGCCGGGCTGTTCGGATTGCCACCGAGGAACGCCGGGAACGGTGCGCCGGTGATCAGGCGCTCGTTACCCTCGCCAATGGTGTCGCTGACCGAGAAATAACTGCCGGCCCCCGGCAGCCGGGTTTCTTCCCATTCGAACTGGTAGTAGGCGCCGAGCGAGAGCGCGTCGGTCAGTTGAAAGGTGCCGGAGAGTTGGCTGACCGGACGGGTGATTTCCTTGAACTGGGTGTTGGGCACCGACACGGCCTTGACCACGTCCACCGGGGCCATGCCGCCGGCAATGCCGTTGGCGCCGAAGAACAGGCTCTCGCCCCAGATCAGGCCGTGACGACCGAGCCGTACCGAGGCGGCGCGATCCGCCACGTCGCCGTTCCAGTACACGAATGCATCCAGCAACTCGGCATCGCCGCCGTGCAGGTGACGGGTGTCGTCGCTGAACTGGTCATAGGCCACCGAGCGCACGTTGGCCCGGGACGGATCGTTGTTGTCGTTGTCTTTCTGGTACTCGGTGTCGAACCAGCCGGCACCGCTGACGCGTGCGCCGAAATCGCGGTAACCGATGTCCAGTTCCGAGAGGATGTCGAGGCGGTTGGAAATCAGGCCTTTGTTGAAGTTGCGGTCACCGTCGTCCTGGTTCAGGGCGACCTGGCCCGTGGTGAGCTTGCTGCTCTGGTCCTGGGTGCGCCAGGCGGCGCTGTATTTGATGGTGTTGTCCCAACGCAGGCTCAGGTCGGGGTTGCCGGTCTGGATCTCGAACGCCTGGGCGGACGGAAGACCGATTACCAGCGCCGCCGCGAGCGTCAGGGTGAAGGGCGCACGCCGCGATGCGGCGATGGAGCGAATAGCCATCGAACTAACCCTCTTTTATTGTTTTTGTTGGCATTTTTATCTCAGCCACCACCGGCCGGTAAGGCAGCCGGACCGGTACGGTCGAAATGCCGAGGTGGCGCCACCCGGCGGGATAGACCGGGCGACGGGCACAGGTTGACTCGCGCTGCCGCCTCTGACTAATCGCTTGTCGGGATGTGACCTATCGAGCAGCGCGATACCTGAAACGCGCCGTTACACGGGGCGTGAGCGACCGGATCCATCGCCAACGGGGATGCCAGGCATCGGCAATCGCGATACCTGCGCGGCGGGCCATGGCGCCGGGCATTTGCCGCTTTTCAGGGGAACCGGGGGATTGACGCAACGCGGGAGCGACGGGAAGGTATCGGCAAAACAACTACAAGAAACCTGAGCCATCACCATGCGTTTTCATCACCTGGACCTCAATCTCCTGGTCGCGCTGGATGTGCTGCTGGAAGAGCAGAACATCACCCGCACCGCCGAGCGCCTGCACATGACCCAATCGGCCACCAGCGGTGTGCTGGGCCGCCTGCGAACCTTCTTCGAAGACGAATTGCTGGTGCAGGTCGGGCGCAAGATGCAGCCCACCCCCTATGCGCTGGAACTGGCGGGACCGGTGCGTGAAGTGCTGCTGACCATCCGCTCGTCCATCACCGCCAGACCGGTGTTCGACCCTGCCAGCAGCAAGCGCCATTTTCGCCTGGTGACCTCGGATTACCTGATCAGCGTGCTGTTCGCCCAGGTCATTCAGAAGATCCACCAGCAGGCGCCGCACATCACCTTCGAGATCATCAGCCCCGGCGACAACAGTGGTGAATTGCTGATGCGCGGCGAGGTGGACATGATGATCGTCCCCGAGCGCTACATCATCGACGACCATCCCGCGCAGTTGCTGTTCGAGGAAGACCATGTCTGCGTGGTGTGGCGCGACAACCCCGCCGTCGGCGATTCGCTGACGCTGGAGCAGTACCTGGAGATGGGGCACATCTCGGTGGGCTTCGGCCGCAACCGGCACCTGAGCATCGAGGACTGGATCATGAACCAGTACGGCGTCAACCGCCGGCTGGAGGTGATCAGCAACGACTTCAACACCCTGCCGCAATTGTTGGTGGGCACCCCGCGCCTGGCGACCATGCACCGTCGCCTGGCCCGGCTTTATGCGCGCTACCTGCCCCTGCGCATCCTGCCGACGCCGATGGAAATTCCGGTGATGCGCGAATTCATGCTCTGGCACCGGAGCATGGAGGGCGACCCCATGCACCGCTGGTTGCGCGAGCGCATCCGCGACTGCATCCAGCGCATCGACCAGCAGGAAGACGACTGGCTGGCAACCGGCTGAAACCGCCCCGCCACCCCGAGCGCCGCGCCGGCGTCGGGGCAGCGTGCGCCTAGCCCGCGGTGCGGGTGCCATGGAACGAGGCGATGCGCCAACCGGCGTCCTCCCTCACCCAGACTTGCGTGGCAAATCCTTCGGCGCGCACCGGCTCGCCACCTCCGCGCTTCTGCAGCAGATTGCACTGCGGCCCGCTCATCAACGCGAGGCTGTCGCCAAACAGGCGAACCGTCAGCTCACCCCGCTCCACCGCCAGGTAACGCACCGCTTGCCGCGCGTAGTCCAGGTACTGCGCCTTGTCCTGCACCAGCCCGGTGGTATGGACATACACCAGCTCATCGGCAAACAGACCTTCGAGCCCGGCATGGTCTTCTTCGACCAGCGCGCGCTGGCGTTCGGCTTCCCGTCGCAGGAGGTCATCAACAACATTCATGAACATTTTCCTTCCGAGGTGATTGGGAGGCGCATCCTCGCCTCACCACGCCCCGGGGAAAAATCGCCAATCCCCATGCCTGGCATCGCCACTCCCGATACCTGCTCCGGCCCCGCTGTTTTTCCCCTCGCGCCCAGGCCCTGCGCGGGTCTCGCCAGCTATCCACGGCGTCGATGGTTCGCCATCGATAGCATCTGATAGTGCATGCAGGCAGTGGCGCCCTAGCCTCCGGGGCAAACAAGACGAGGAGATCCACAACCATGAGCGCCCTGCACCTGCACTGCTCCACCCTGTTTGACGGCACCGGCCTGGACGTCCGCCAGCAGCAGACCCTGGTCATCGAGAACGGCGTGATCCGCCATGTCGGCCCGACAGCCCAGGCCCCACGGCCCGCGGCGGGCGACCGGGAAGTCCGTGGCGATTTCGTCATGCCGGGCCTGGTGGACGTGCATACCCACCTGGCGTTCGGCAACGCCCAGAGCGAGGAAGACATCGACATCTGGACCAGTGACGAATTTCGCGCCCTGCGCGGGCTGTTCTTCGCCCAGCACGTGCTTGCCGCCGGTGTCACCTCCATGGTCTGCCCTGGCGACAGCGGCCAACTCAGCATCGCCGTGCGCAACTCGGTCAACGCGGGGCTTTTCGCCGGGCCGCGAATCGCCGCCAGCAGCCGCGTGATCACCAACCGGCAGAGCCTCAACGACTGGTTCCCGAGCCGCGTCGGCGCACCGGAATTCTTCACCGCCGCGCTGGTCACCAGCCGTACCGGCGCCATCGCGGAAATCCGCAAGCAGGCCAAGGATGGCGTGGACCTGATCAAGATCGCCATGGACGGCACCCAGCGTCGTCCCAACGGCGAAATCATCGCCGCCTTCACCGCCGACGAAACCCGCGAGATGGTCGAGGAAGCCCATCGGCTCGGTTGCCGCGTGGCCACTCACGCCTACGGTCGCGAGGCCGTGATGTACGCCGCCAAGGCGGGCGTGGACCTGGTCTTCCATGCGTTCTATATGGACGACGCCTGCATCGAGGCCCTGCTCGAAGCCGGCACCGTACTGGCGCCGACGATGACCTTCCCGCAGAACACCGTGGATTTCTGCCAGCCCCACGACCCGGCCATCACCACCGGCTACGCCGGTTACTGCGCACGTACCCTGGAAGTGGGAACGCCAGTGCTCAAGCGGGCCAAAGCCGCCGGAATCCCCTTTGCTTGCGGCAGCGACAGCGGCTTCGCGGTCACGCCGTACGGTGAGTGGCATGCCCGTGAACTGGAGTTGCTGGTCCGCCGCCTGGAATTCACGCCAGCGGAAGCACTGTTTGCCGCGACCAACGTCGGCGCGCGCCTGATGCCCCGCGGTGAAACCATCGGCACCCTGGAACCGGGCAAACAGGCCGACCTGCTGATACTCGACGGCTCGCCGCTGGATGACATCCGCATCCTTCAGGACCGCAACCGCCTGCACGCCGTCTACAAAGCCGGCGAACCGGTGAACCTGCAACGGACCGCCTACAACCCGAAACAGGTGTCGGACTTCAACACCTTGAAGTGGACCGATCTCTACACCCGCAGCCGCGTTGCGGAACTCGGCAAATGGAGCCAATGAACATGACCCGTCTCGATGTCGAACACGCCGCGCGCCTCGCGGCAGCCACCCTTCGCCATGCCCGCAACCTCGGCCTGCGCCCGCTCGCCGCGGCGGTGCTCGATGGCGCCGGCCACCCGCTGGCCGTGCTGCGCGATGAGGACGCCAGCTTCCTGCGTCCGCGAATCGCCACCGGTAAGGCTCGCGGTTGCCTGGGCATGGGCATGGGCGGTCGCGAACTGGCGCGCCGCGCCCAGGCGATGCCGGCGTTCTTCGATGCCATCAACAGCCTGACCGACGGCGAAGTAATCCCGGTGGCCGGCGGCATACTCCTGCGCGACGCCGAAGGCCGCTTGCTGGGCGCCCTCGGCGTCAGCGGCGACACCTCGGACAATGACGAGCGCTGTGCGCTACTGGCCATCGAAGAAGTCGGGTTGCACGGCGAAACCGGTGACCCTCAGCCCTGACGCAGCAACCCGGCCTGCTCCACCAGCACCTGGCGGAACCAGGCCAGCGTCGGGTCGCACACCTGTTGCGGGTGCCACTGCAGCGCTTGGGAGGCTGGCGGAAATTCGATAGGCGCCGGCAGCACCCGCAACGGATACCGTCGCGCCAGCGCCTCGGCCTGGCGGCGAAACAGCGTGGCAACCCGTGGGGTGTCGATCACGAAATCCGCCATCAGGGCGAAGCTCTGCACCGTCGCGACCACCCGTCGCTCGATGCCGATGTCCCTCAGGTGCTGCGTGTCCAGCGACAGGCTTTGCCCATCGGCGAACTCTCGCACCACGTGCTCGGCGGCGCGGTAACGGGCGAGGTCCAGGTCATTGCCTTCAGGCCAATGCTCCGCGCAGACAATGCAGCACAGTTCATCTTCGAGCAGCGGGGCGTGGGGATACGCGGGATTGATCCGCCGTTGCGGCACGATCACCAGATCACTGCGGCGGTACTCCAGCGCTTCGCCCACCTGGTCACCGTCACGCGACAGCGACAGATCCCGCACCACCAGCGATGCGCCGGGCGCCAGACGGCACAGTTCGCGGCTGACGGCGGGTATCAGCGTGGCCGCCACATAGTCCGACGCCACGAGGGTGAAACGCCGCTCACAACGGGCGGGGTCGAAGTCGGCGGTGGTTTCCACGAGTTCGCCGGCCAGGTCGAGTACATCGCGCACCTTGGGTGCCAGTTGACGTGCCAGCGGGCTGAGCTGCAAGCCGCGACCGAGCGGGACAAGCAACGGGTCCTGAAAATGCTCGCGCAGCCGCCCCAGCGCGGCACTGGTCGCCGACTGGCCGAGGTTCAGGCGCTGGGCCGCTCTGCTGACGCTGCATTCTTCCAGCAGCACATTCAAAGCGACCAGCAGGTTCAGATCGAGACGACGGTAGCGCATGGGCGACTTATACCCTGCCGGGTCATCGCCCGCGTGCCAGTTTCGCGTTACCAGGTATCGCCCCAGGCGATACCTCGCCTGGGGCCGGTGACATCAGGCAGACGCCAGGCGTAGCCGTTCGATGATCTTGCGCGCGCGGTTGGCGCCGACATCCACGTGGATATCGACCATCGGCCGGGGACCGAAACCGAGCATGTTCTTGTACTGGGCCTCGATCACCACCTTGTCTTCATCGAAGGTCAGCGCGGTCTGCTCGACAACCTTGGCCTTGACCTCTTCGACATTGCTTTCGGGGTTGGTCGCCATGGTCCAGAAGTAGTGGCTGGTCGTCTCGGTCTCTGGCGTCACGCCATGGAAACCGCGCATGTGGAAGCCGCCACGGCGAGGGTCATCGAGGGCGTCCGTTCCGGCATCGACCGCGCCGGTCCAGATGCGCAAATGGCTGACCAAAAACTCGATTTCCTGCCAGCGATCGACCTTGCCCTTGAAGGGATACGCCGCGCTGTACGTCGGGGGTGGCTGCGACCCGGGCATGTGGCGGACCACTTTCACCGAGGTGTCATCACTCTCGACGCGCATCTGCGCATTCATGTGAACGCTGGCGTTGCCGCCGATGGTGCGCAGGTGCACATAGCCCAGGTGGCTCAGGTCCAGCAGGTTGTCGTGGATCAGTTGATACGGCGCATCGTAGTGATAGATGCCGCCTTCGAAGACGTATTCGCCGCTGCTGTGAACCTCGTACGCCGGCGGTTCGATCGTTGGCTGCGGCTGCGAGGCGCTGCCGAACCAGATCCAGATGATCTGGTCGCGCTCTTGAACGGGATATGCCTGGACCCTGGCCTTGGTCGGCACCTTCGCCTGGCCCGGCACCTCAAGGCACTGCCCCGTGGCGTCGAACAAAAGGCCGTGATAACCGCAACGCAAACCCTGCTCTTCCAGCGTGCCGCTGGACAGCGGAAGTGCCCGGTGACAGCAACGATCCTCGAGTGCGGCGGCCTTGCCGTCAGCGGTGCGGAAAAGCACCACCGGCTTGCCCAGCAATGTCCGGCCAAGCGGCTTGTCCTTGAGCTCCCAGGCGAACCCGGCGACGTACCATTGGTTCAGCGGGAACTTCGGTTCTTCGGCTGTCGCGCCTATCGCGTGGGCAAGCGCGTGAGCATGGGATGCACTCATAACGATCTCCTTTCATCTTCTTGTTGGGGGGTCACAGGTCCAGCACCAGGCGGGGGCTGTTCGAACGTGAGCAGCACGGGGTGAAACGGTCATTGCGGGCGTGTTCCGCTTCGGTCATGAACTGATCACGATGGTCAGGCTCACCAGCCAACACCCCTGTCATGCAGGCGCCGCAGATGCCCTGCTCACAGGAACTGTCGATATCGATGGCGTTCTCCAGCAGCACCTCAAGCACGGTGCGGCTGGCCGGGATGCTGATGACCCGCCCGGAACGCGCAAGCTCGACGTCAAAAGCACGGTCGCCCTCAAGCACCTGGGGCGGCGCGGCGAAATCCTCTCGATGCATCTGCTGGTCGTTCCAGCCGCAGGCGTTGGCGGTGGACTGAACATGGGTCATGAAGCCCGCTGGGCCGCAGACGTAAAGCTGGTCACCCGCGGCAGGGCTCGCGAGCACCTGCGCGACATTGAACCGCTGCTCGACAGGTCCGTCATCCACATGCAGTCGAAGGTGGCGGCTGAAAAGCGGGCTGTTCAGCAGCTCAACAAAGGCCAGGCGCTGAACCGAACGTCCGCAGTAATGCAGCTCGAAATCCTTGCCGGCGGCAATCAGGGTATGAGCCATTGCCAGGATCGGCGTAATGCCGATGCCTCCCGCGAACAGCAGATAGCGCTGGCCCGTCAGGTCGAGGTCGAACAGGTTTCTCGGTGTGCCGATAGTGAGCCGGGCACCCTCCCCGACATCCAGGTGCATGCCCCTTGAACCGCCACGGGATTCGGCTTCGTGAAGCACGGCAATCAAATAGCGACCTTGCTCCTGCGGGGAATTGCACAGCGAATACTGCCTAACCACACCTGGGGCAACCTGAACATCGACATGCGAACCCGCGGTGAACGCGGGCAACGCCGCCCCCTCCACGGCGAGCAGTTCGAAACTGCAAACGCCATCGGCTTCGATGGTTTTCTGTGACACACAAACTTCGAGCATGAGCCTGCCCTCACCACGGTTATGCAGTGTTTGAAAATGAGTACGGGAGTGCCGGGCACACCGGCGGGAAAAGCGGGGTTTACGGATCAGGCAGGAACGAAGGGCACAAGCGAGTCATGACACGGGACCTCTGGTTTTTGTTGTAGTGTCGCGTGCGCTTATGATGCGGACGCGCAATCCTCACGTGATTTTCATCCTAGCCATTTTAGTTGCGGTGTCAACTAATTTCATTTCAATGCACGGGTATCTCTCCTGCCATGCCACATACGCCACTTAATCTGGAGCGCTACGTACCGGCGCTGCTGACCTTCCTGACCAACAAAATGTCGAGTGGCGCATCCGCCTGCTACCGCAAGCATTTCGGGATTGGCATCGTCGAATGGCGACTGCTGGCGATGCTCGCGGTTGAAAACAACATCAGCGCCAACCGTATGGTTCAGGTGATCGGACTGGACAAGAGCGCCATCAGCCGGGCACTGCAAACGCTTGAACGGGATGGGCACATATCGACTGAGGTGGATGCAAAAGATGCGCGTCGCTACACCGTCTCGCTCACTGAAGCGGGGCATGCGCTGCATGATCGGGTGCTGGTCACCGCGCTGGAGCGGGAGCGGTTGTTGCTGGGGGATTTGACAGAAACAGAGGTGGAAACACTCATCGGTTTTCTGCACCGGATGACTGCTCAGTTGGACAAGGTGAATGCGGTGGAGCCAGAGGAGTGAAATCGAGATGGTGTCCCAGGGCCGGTTCGAACGGCCAACCTTCCCCTTAGGAGGGGGATGCTCTATCCAATTGAGCTACTGGGACACAAGCCGGCAGCGGACGCCGCGCGGCGGAAGGCGTGCATGTTAACCAGCAGGGCGTTATTTGTCATGCCGTGAATCGGGCTTTTTGCCTGCCGACGTCGCGAGGCTTACGTAACCAATCGTGCATTCTGCAACAAAGCATAAAGCCATCATTGCAGGATGCACGAAAACGCCAGCTCAAATAACATCTAACTAATTGATTTAAAAGTAAAATTTTAAAAAATTCGATTGGCACGACAACTGCTGTATCAACCACAATGGAATGTATTGATCCCACAGCCCTGGAACCCACGCCATGAATCACGTCCTCATCGCCTTGAATGCCCTTGCCCTGACGGCCGTGATCGGGTTGAACCTCATGCCTGCGCAAACTTCTGTGGGCTCTCTGGATTACAAAACCTCGATGCAGCCAAACCGTGCCGTTCTCGGCGAGGCACCGCAGCAGTCCGCCACTCCGGTCGCCGAGCATACCCTCTCCTTCTAGACGTTACTGACGCCCTCTTCCCGCAGTATCGCCAGCAGGCGCTGCACGGCAGCGTCGAGCGTCGAGGAATTGTCCAGCAGGTACACACCCTCATCGAATTGACCTGCAATCCGCAGGTTGCGCGCCAGTCGCTCCTCGATTTCCGCTACGCCTTCCCGGGCGCGGCGCAGCAGTCGGTCTCTCAAGACTTCTGCAGACGCCGTAAGAAGAATCGGCACCAAGTCAGGATACTTCGCACGCGCCGCCGGCAAGTGGCCACGGGAGCCGTTGACCAGGACCGACCGGCCTTCAGCGAGCCAGGTATCGATCTCCACAGGGATGCCGTACGACAGGCCATTGGCCTGCCAATCCAGCGCGAAAGCCCCATTCGAACGTAGCGTGGCGAACTGCCATGGCGATACACTATGCGCCACTTCGCCCACCGCCTCGGCGGAACGAGTAATGACGCGTCGGGCGACAGCCACCCCCAACGCCTGCAACGCAGGTCGTGCGTGATCAATCACACTGTCCTTGCCAGACCCGGAGGGTCCCATCAGGTAGATCAACCTGCCGTGGGCGGCCAACGGGCCGTCGCCCCTTGCGTCATGCTGCATAGCCACTATGCTCATAGATAGGAAAGCCCGCGCATTCTAGGCGCTTTCCATGACCTTTTCGCCTGTTGCTGATGGCAGGTAAAAAGGTGGCTGAATCGGAAAAGTGGTGACACAAAACTTTTCAAACCAGTACTCATTTCTGATAATTGGTACTGGCAAAAAGCCTCCACCCGGTTCAATATTTGTCACAGAATTGACGCCAAGGAACCGGCGACAATGAGGCATCATAACGGCCTCATTCACAATTCAGGTTGAACATTTGACCGTGATGATGGTCGTAGTCTCATCGCGCGGCCAATTTCAAGAACCGCTTCCCCTGAACTAAACCGGTCAATTATATGCGCCCAATGAAACAGGCTATTTACTCAAGCCGCACCGCAGACAAATTCGTCGTCCGCCTACCCGACGGAATGCGTGAGCGCATTGCCGAGGTTGCGCGTAACCATCACCGCAGCATGAACTCCGAGATCATTGCCCGCCTGGAGCAGAGCCTTATCCAGGAAGGCGCACTGGGAGACGAGCTGAGCATGCGCCTGGACAGCCCGGAACTGTCCCTGCATGAACGCGAGCTGCTGCAACGCTTCCGTCAACTGTCCCATCGCCAGCAAAACGCCCTGGTGGCTCTGATCGCCCACGACGTAGAGATGGCCGCGGACGCTTCCTGACCTTATTCCTGAACCCGCTTCAGAACAAAACGCCCGATGCATTGCACCGGGCGTTTTGCTTTTCGGCGCTCACAAAAAAAGCCAGCATCTCAGCTGGCTTTCTTTTACTTCAGCTGGGCATCACAGCAGGAACAACGTGGCCAGGCCGAGGAAGATGAAGAAGCCACCACTGTCGGTGACCGCAGTAATCATCACGCTGGACCCCATCGCGGGATCTCGCCCGAGTCGTACCAGGGTCATCGGAATGAGTACGCCCATGAGCGCCGCCAATAACAGGTTGAGCGTCATCGCCGCCATCATCACCAGCCCCAGCGACCAACTGCTGTAAAGCAGGAAGGCAACTACACCGATTACACCACCCCAGATCAGGCCATTGAGCAAAGAGACCGCCAGTTCCTTGCGCATCAGGCGCGTGGTGTTACCGGGACTGACCTGATCCAGCGCCATGGCCCGCACAATCATGGTGATGGTCTGGTTCCCGGAGTTGCCACCAATACCGGCCACGATTGGCATCAGTGCAGCCAGCGCCACCAGCTTCTCGATCGAGCCCTCGAAAAGGCCGATCACCCGCGAAGCAAGGAAGGCAGTGATCAAGTTGATCGCCAGCCAGGCCCAGCGGTTGCGCAGAGAGCGCCAGACCGATGCGAAGATATCTTCTTCTTCGCGCAGACCCGCCATGTTCAGCACTTCGCTTTCGCTTTCCTCGCGGATCAGGTCGACCATCTCATCGATGGTCAGACGGCCGATCAGGCGGTCGTTCTTGTCGACTACGGGCGCTGATACCAGGTCATAACGTTCGAACGCCTGGGCCGCGTCATAGGCGTCCTCGTCGGGGTGGAAGCTGACCGGGTCGCTGGCCATTACTTCGGAAACCTGCTTGTCCGGGTCGTTGACCAGCAAGCGCTTGATCGGCAGCACGCCTTTGAGGATGCCGTCGTAATCGACCACGAAGAGCTTGTCGGTGTGCCCTGGCAGCTCCTTGAGCCGGCGCAGGTAACGCAGAACCACTTCCAGGCTGACGTCTTCGCGGATGGTGACCATCTCGAAGTCCATCAACGCACCTACCTGCTCCTCGTCGTAGCTCAGGGCTGAGCGCACACGCTCACGCTGCTGGCCATCGAGGGTTTCCATCAACTCATGGACAACGTCACGGGGCAGTTCAGGGGCGAGGTCGGCGAGTTCGTCGGCGTCCATTTCCTTGGCGGCGGCGAGCAACTCATGATCGTCCATGTCGGCGATCAGGGTTTCACGCACCGCGTCGGATACTTCGAGGAGAATGTCGCCGTCTCGCTCAGCCTTGACCAGCTGCCAGACCGTCAGGCGGTCGTCGAGGGGCAATGCTTCGAGAATATGGGCAACGTCGGCGGAGTGCAGGTCATCGAGCTTGCGTTGCAGCTCGACCAGATTCTGCCGGTGAACCAGGTTTTCTACCCGGTCTTGATGATGGCCTTCCTGGCGGTGAGTGAGATCTTCCACCACGCGCTGGCGATGGAGCAACTCGACCACCTGGGCCAGGCGATCCTGCAGGCTATCTTGCGTCTTTTTTACTTCGACTTCAGTCATAGGCGAACTCCACTCCCAGCAGCGGAGCACGCCGGGAGATCAATCAGTCACATCGTGATTGGCAAAACGAGCTATTGAGTAACTACTGGGTAAGTCCATGGTGGTATTCCACAAGCCCCGGCGGGGCTGACGGGCGCAATCATACACCGCTTGAGCTGCCAGAGGCTGAAAATATCGGCGAAAACAATCGTTTGCGGAAATGACCGACGCAAACGCCCGAATCCATCAATGCGACGGCAAGCGCCCGAAAAAGAGCACATGCGCCAACTAAAAATTAGCACGCCCTATCGATTGCTCGATGACCTTTTATTAATCGGAGAAATAAACGCGGAAAACAAAAAGCCCGCCATTAAGGCGGGCTCTTCGTTATATGGTGCACTCGACAGGATTCGAACCTGTGACCGCTCGGTTCGTAGCCGAGTACTCTATCCAGCTGAGCTACGAGTGCAGGGTTGGTACTTGATGGACCAGATCACCTCTGGTTGAAGCAGAAGAAACTTCCTGATGGAAACCACTTCTTTTATATGGTGCACTCGACAGGATTCGAACCTGTGACCGCTCGGTTCGTAGCCGAGTACTCTATCCAGCTGAGCTACGAGTGCAGGGTTGGTATTTGATGGACCAGATCACCTCTGGTTGAAGCAGAAGCAACTTCCTGTTGGAAACCGCTTCTTTATATGGTGCACTCGACAGGATTCGAACCTGTGACCGCTCGGTTCGTAGCCGAGTACTCTATCCAGCTGAGCTACGAGTGCATTTGAAGCCGCGCATTATAGTTCGCTTAATCGTTTTTACAAGTGCTTTTTCGTTTAGTTTCAACGACTTAGCAATTTGGATCAGATTACAGCGCCCTACATGAATAATGGCGGAGAAGGGGGGATTCGAACCCCCGATACCCTTGTGAGGTATACTCCCTTAGCAGGGGAGCGCCTTCGGCCACTCGGCCACCTCTCCGCAACACGGGGCGTATAATAACCAGAGCTTTCCCCGTTTGCAAACTCTTTTTTGAAAAAAAATCGATAAAAATTAATGGGTTGGTTCTTCGTCCTTCTCTTTCTTGATCCGAAGGTAGATTTCCTCACGGTGTACGGCCACTTCCTTGGGGGCGTTCACACCGATCCGCACTTGATTTCCTTTGACGCCGAGCACGGTCACGGTGATTTCGCCA
Organism: Pseudomonas sp. 20P_3.2_Bac5; assembly: GCF_025466035.1. Lineage (NCBI taxonomy): Bacteria > Pseudomonadati > Pseudomonadota > Gammaproteobacteria > Pseudomonadales > Pseudomonadaceae > Pseudomonas > Pseudomonas sp. 20P_3.2_Bac5. The sequence continues at coordinate 51,993 of NZ_JANLOA010000019.1, forward strand.
TCGCCAATAATCAGGCTCTCTGCGCACCGACGAGTCAGAATCAACATACCTTTCTCCTCACGCAATTCAGTTCAGGGACAACAGTCTGCAAAAAAAAGGGCTTCAGCCTACAACCAGGATGGCTATCGACCTACACCTAAGTATTGACCAGCGCGGACAAAAGAACAGATTCCACACCAGCCAAAAAAGAAGGGGCGCGGCCTGGCCGCGCCCCTGGGGACCAACGCTTACTCGCCCTGACGGGACGGAGCGTCCAGCTCGAAAGCCGTATGCAGCGCGCGTACAGCCAGTTCCAGGTACTTCTCTTCGATGACCACGGAGACCTTGATCTCGGAAGTGGAGATCATCTGGATATTGATGCTCTCCTTGGCCAGCGCTTCGAACATGCGGCTGGCAACGCCCGCGTGGGAGCGCATACCGACGCCGACGATCGAAACCTTGGCGATCTTGGTATCGCCAATGATTTCCCGAGCGCCGATTTCACGTGCGGTGTTTTCCAGCACTTGCTGCGCCTTGGCGTAGTCGTTGCGGTGCACGGTGAAGGTGAAGTCGGTGGTGTTATCGTGCGAAACGTTCTGCACGATCATGTCGACTTCGATGTTGGCGGCGCTGATCGGGCCGAGGATCTTGAAGGCAACGCCCGGAGTATCCGGTACGCCACGGATGGTCAGCTTGGCTTCATCGCGGTTGAAGGCGATGCCGGAAATGATCGGCTGTTCCATGGATTCCTCTTCATCAATAGTAATGAGGGTACCCGGACCCTCCTGGAAGCTGTGCAGCACGCGCAGCGGAACGTTGTACTTGCCGGCGAACTCGACGGCACGGATCTGCAGCACCTTGGAACCGAGGCTGGCCATTTCCAGCATCTCTTCGAAGGTGATCTTGTCCAGGCGCTGGGCCTGGGACACGACGCGCGGGTCGGTGGTGTAGACACCGTCCACGTCGGTGTAGATCTGGCACTCATCAGCCTTCAGCGCTGCCGCAAGGGCCACGCCGGTGGTGTCGGAGCCGCCACGACCGAGGGTGGTGATGTTGCCGTGCTCATCGACACCCTGGAAACCTGCGACCACAACCACGCGGCCGGCCTTGAGGTCGCCACGGATCTTCTGATCGTCGATTTGCAGAATGCGCGCCTTGTTGTGCGCGCTGTCGGTGAGAATCCGCACCTGGTTGCCGGTGTAGGAAACCGCCGGAACGCCACGCTTCATCAGTGCCATGGCGAGCAAGGCGATAGTCACCTGCTCACCAGTGGAAACGATCACATCCAGTTCACGCGGAACCGGCTGATCGCTGATCTGCTTGGCAAGGTCGATCAGGCGGTTGGTTTCGCCGCTCATCGCCGACAGCACAACCACCAGGTCATCGCCAGCTTCGCGGAATTTCTTGACCTTTTCGGCAACCTGCTCGATTCGCTCGATTGTGCCGACCGAAGTACCGCCAAATTTCTGTACGATCAACGCCATTTCAAAGCCGCCTCAGCCCGTGAAGGGCACCCAATAAACAATCACAACGCCCGCGGCCCGCCACTAGACGACGGGCCGCAGGCGCCTCAGACACCCTGCTCTACGAATGGCACGGTCAGGGCCAGTGCGCCGTCCAGCGCCGCGGCGTCCACGCCACCGCCTTGCGCCATGTCCGGACGACCACCGCCCTTGCCGCCCACCGCCGCAGCGGCTTGCTTCATCAAATCACCGGCTTTGAGTTGGCCGGTAAGGTCCTTGGTCACGCCTGCGACCAGTACGACCTTCTCTTCGTGGACACTGCCGAGCAGGATCACTGCGCGGCCGAGCTTGTTCTTCAGTTGATCGACCAGCGCCAGCAGGGCCTTGCCATCCTGACCGTCGAGACGCGCAGCCAGCACCTTGACGCCCTTGACGTCCACCGCGCTGTTGGCCAGGTCGTCACCGGCGGCACTGGCGGCCTTGGCCTGCAGTTGCTCCAGTTGTTTTTCCAACTGGCGGTTGCGCTCGAGCACAGCCGACAGCTTGTCGATCAGGTTGTCGCGACTGCCCTTGACCAGTTGCGCGGCTTCCTTCAACTGCTCTTCGGCGGCGTTCAGGTAAGCCAGCGCCACAGCACCGGTGACCGCTTCGATACGACGGACGCCGGAGGCCACACCGCCTTCGCTGATGATCTTGAGCAGACCGATATCACCGGTGCGCTTGGCATGGATACCACCGCACAGTTCAACCGAGAAGTCGCCGCCCATGCTCAGGACACGCACATTGTCGCCGTACTTCTCGCCGAACAGTGCCATGGCGCCTTTGCGCTTGGCGGTTTCGATATCGGTCTCTTCGGTTTGCACCTCGGAGTTCTTGCGCACTTCGCGGTTGACGATCTCTTCCAGCGCCTTGATCTGCTCTGGCTTGATCGCTTCGAAGTGGCTGAAGTCGAAACGCAGGCGCTGGCTGTCCACCAGCGAGCCTTTCTGTTGTACGTGATCGCCCAGTACCTGACGCAGCGCGGCGTGCAGCAGGTGGGTGGCCGAGTGGTTGAGCGAGGTAGCGTGCTGGACATCGGCATCGACCTTGGCTTCAACCTGGGCGCCAACGCTCAGGCTGCCACTGGCAACGATGCCGTGGTGCAGGAACGCGCCACCGGTCTTGGTGGTATCACGCACGTCGAAACGCACGGCGCCCGCCAGCAGGTAACCGGTGTCGCCCACCTGGCCGCCGGATTCGGCGTAGAACGGCGTGCGATCGAGGATCACCACGCCCTCCTCGCCTTCGCCCAGTTGCTCAACGGACTGGCCGTCTTTGTACAGGGCGACGATTTTGGCGCTGTCTTCTGTGGTGGTGTAGCCGGTGAACACGGTGTCCACGTCGACCTTGACCAGGCTGTTGTAGTCCAGGCCGAAGGCGCTGGCGGAACGGGCGCGCTCGCGCTGGGCGTCCATTTCACGCTCGAAGCCAGCTTCGTCGATGGTCAGCTCGCGTTCGCGGGCGATGTCGGCGGTCAGGTCCATCGGGAAGCCGTAGGTGTCGTACAGCTTGAACACCACGTCGCCCGGCACCACGTTGCCTTTCAGTTCGGCCAGGTCCTGCTCGAGGATCTTCAGGCCCTGTTCCAGGGTCTTGGCGAACTGCTCTTCTTCGCTTTTCAGCACGCGCTCGATATGCGCCTGCTGGGATTTCAACTCAGGGAAGGCTTCGCCCATCTCGCCCGCCAGCGCGGCGACGATCTGGTAGAAGAAGCTGCCCTTGGCGCCGAGCTTGTTGCCGTGACGGCAAGCGCGTCGAATGATGCGGCGCAGCACATAGCCACGGCCTTCGTTCGATGGCAGCACGCCGTCGGCGATCAGGAAACCGCAGGAGCGAATGTGGTCAGCGACCACCTTGAGCGACGGCTGGGCGTCGTTGCTGCAGCCGATGGCCTTGGCCGAAGCGGCCAGCAGGCTTTGGAACAGGTCGATTTCATAGTTCGAGTGAACGTGCTGCAGGACCGCGCTGATGCGTTCCAGGCCCATGCCGGTGTCCACCGAAGGCGCCGGCAGCGGGTGCAGGACGCCGTCCGCGGTGCGGTTGAACTGCATGAAAACGTTGTTCCAGATCTCGATGTAGCGGTCTCCGTCTTCTTCCGGCGAACCGGGCGGGCCGCCCCAGATGTCGGCGCCGTGATCGTAGAAGATCTCGGTGCACGGGCCGCACGGGCCGGTATCGCCCATGGTCCAGAAGTTGTCGGAGGCGTAGGGCGCGCCCTTGTTGTCGCCGATGCGGACCATGCGCTCGGCCGGAACGCCGACTTCCTTTGTCCAGATGTCATAGGCTTCGTCGTCGGAGGCGTAGACCGTGACCCAGAGCTTTTCCTTAGGCAGGTTCAGCCACTTGTCCGAGGTCAGGAAGGTCCAGGCGTAGGTGATCGCGTCACGCTTGAAATAGTCGCCGAAACTGAAGTTGCCCAGCATTTCGAAGAAGGTGTGGTGGCGCGCCGTGTAGCCGACGTTTTCCAGGTCGTTGTGCTTGCCGCCGGCACGCACGCATTTCTGGCTGCTGACCGCGCGGGTGTAGGCGCGTTTTTCCTGGCCGAGGAAGCAGTCCTTGAACTGGTTCATACCGGCGTTGGTGAACAGCAGGGTCGGGTCGTTGCCCGGAATCAGGGAGCTGGAGGCGACTCGGGTGTGTCCCTGCTCTTCGAAGAATCGAAGGAAGGCTTCACGGATTTCTGCGCTTTTCATAGGTTCTTCCACGGAAACGGCGGCCTGAGGCAAATGTGCGCGTCAAATAGACGAAACGACGGCAAAGGGCCGCATTATATCTAGCCTGAGTGCCGGGTGCAGTGTGTTTATACGATCGAAGCCCGCATTCAGGATGAAATGACGTTTATCCAGGCGATTTAGTTAGCAGGCTATACGTTCCGCCAAAAACTATGTTACAAACGGCGTCGCCATCACAGGTGATGGCAACGTTCTCAGGGCGGGGTGCAACTCCCCACCGGCGGTAATTGCGCGCAATGCGCATAGCCCGCGAGCGCTTGCAGGCACGGCTTGCTAGGTCAGCAGACCCGGTGTGATTCCGGGGCCGACGGTCATAGTCCGGATAAAGAGAGAACGGGATAGACACCGCTGTGTCCGTTCGTCCACGCATTGCGGGACGACCATCCCTTTCGATCCAGATGCCCTGTTTTTCATATAAACAGGAGTCCGTTTCAATGCAACCAACCCCAATCGACAGCAAGTCCCACGGCAACGAACGTATCGCTTTCGTCCAGGCGTGCTGGCACAAAGATATCGTTGACCAGAGCCGCAAAGGCTTCGTCGAGGAAATGGCCAAGCACGGCTATCAGGCCGGCGATATCGATTTCTATGAAGTCGGCGGCGCCTTCGAGATCCCGTTGCACGCCAAGCTACTGGCCCGCAGTGGCCGCTATGGCGCCATCGTCGCCGCCGGCCTGGTGGTGGACGGCGGCCTGTACCGTCATGAGTTCGTCGCCCAGTCGGTGATCAGCGGCCTGATGCAGGTTCAACTGGAAACCGAAGTGCCGGTGTTCTCAGTGGTCCTGACCCCCCACCACTTCCACGCCGGCGACGAGCACCAGAAGTTCTTCTTCGAGCATTTCGTGCTCAAGGGCCAGGAAGCGGCGAACACCTGCGCTGACACGCTGTTGAAGCTGCGGGCACTGCGTCGCAGCGAAGTGCCGCAGAAAGTCGCGGTATAAATGAGAAGGCCGCGGAGTGATCCGCGGCCTTTTTCGTTGGCCTGACCTAATCGCTTGCCAGCGACTACTGGCCCAGGCCCTCTGTCGAGGCGGGCACGATCAGGATCCCCGCGCGCAAGCCGTTCTTGACCTTCGGGTTGGGGAAGATGATGCGAGCCCCCTCCTCCTCGACGACCCAGCGCGTCTCGGCCAGGTCTTCGGCCAGCAGATAGCCCTTGGACAATTCCGAGAAATTCTCGATGTCCGCCGGCAAGTGCAGGTGGAAGTTGTCGCTGTGCTTGATGATCTCGCGGGCGACGCTGAACAGTTGCAGGCCATCCAGCCCTTCCGGCTGCTCGGGCTCGGTGCCTTCGATGATCTGGACCAGCCGCGCCTGGAGCCGGTCGAGATTGACCTGCTCGTTCTGTCCGAAAGGCCGCGCCTTGCCCAGTTCCAGGGTGAAGGACTCGGCCTCGAGCTGTTCGTAGGTGAAGGCGGTAAAGGTGATGGAGGTCTTGCTTTGCAACAACACCGCTTCCATGCCGGCGGCGCGCAGACGGGCCAGTTCGCGGCGAGAGTGCTGGCGCCCCTCTTTATAAGGATAGAGGGCGAACTGCTCGATCTTCGAACCACGGATGGCGGTGTGCAGGTCGTAGTGCAGCCGGGTACGCCCCGGCAGGCTGAAAAAGGTGGTCGCCAGGCGTTCCAGTTCACAGGCGCGCAACGCCTCCGAACCGCTGGACAGCTCATGACGGCCGTTGAACAGGCGATTGACGTCCTGTTCAAGGTAACGCTCACCGCGCCGAATCGCCTCGGGGTTACCGAACAGGAACAGAATCCGCGCCCGGGGCTTCACGTCACCGCGGGCGATGCCGTGCAGCAGTTCGTCGAGCAACTCGATGGGCGCGGTTTCATTGCCGTGGATGCCGGCGGACAGGAGGATATCCAGGCCGATATCCCGCGATTCCGGCGGGCGGACTTCCAGCGCGCCCTCGGCGAGCCAGCGCAAGCGCACGCCCTCGACCGTCAACTGGGTCTTCTCCGCCGGTTCACGACCGGCAAGGGTCAGCTCAAGCAGTTTGCCGAGGGCGAGCATGGTGTCGTTCCTTAGTGATGATGTCCGCAATCGGGACCGTGGACGTGATCGTCATCGTCGCCGGCATCGGCCGGCTCCATTTCCAGTTCCAGGCTGACCAGATTGGTGGCCAGCGGACGCAGCAGCAGGGTGGCGTATTCGCTATCGCCCTCTTCCACGTCGACGCCGATCAGCAACTGGCCGCGGCCATCCTGCTGGATCCAGACTTCCTTGCCTTGCCAGATCACCGCAAAGCGGCTGGTGGAGACTTCGCGCGAGTTGCCATCTTCATCTTCAAGGATCAGTTGCAGGGCGTCGGACATGTTCAAGTGCTCTTTCAGGGTTGGAGTTGGAACGGATAGACCGAGCCCAGTTGCAGAATCCGGGTCAGTTCATCCAGTGCCGTACGACACTCCGTCAGCAGTTGCGGATCGGCCAGGTCGCTTTCAACCAGGCGGTCGCGGTAGTGCTTGTCGACCCATTGGGTCAGGGTGTCGTACAACGGCGCCGTCATGATAACCCCTGGATTGACCGCCGCCAGTTCCGTTTCATTCAGGGCCACGCGCAGGCGCAGGCAAGCCGGACCACCACCGTTCTGCATGCTCTGCTTGAGGTCAAAGACGCGCACCTCGCTGATCGCACTGCCCTGGCCGGCCAGCGCCGACAGGTAAGCCCAGACCCGCTCGTTGTTACGGCACTCTTCCGGCACCACCAGCAGCATCGAACCGTCGTCGCGCGACAGCAACTGGCTGTTGAACAGGTAGGAACGCACCGCGTCCTCCACCGAAACCTGGGCTCGCGGCACGCAGATCGCCTTGAAGTCGCCGCCGCGCTTGGCCAGTTTGGCCTTCAGTTCAGCCAGTACCCGCTCGGTCTCGAGGAAGGCGTCCTCGTGGTAGAACAGCACTTCGCCGTTGCCAACCGCGATCACGTCGTTGTGGAACACGCCCTGGTCGATGACCGACGGATTCTGCTGAGCATAGACCACGCCGTCATCGCTCAGGCCATGCAGGCGTGCCACGGCCTGGGACGCTTCGAGGGTCTGCCGCGCCGGGTACTTCTGCGGCGCCGGGTAGCGGATGTCGAAGGCACTGCGACCGAAGACGAAGAATTCGACGCCCGGCTCGCCGTAGGCACGGCAGAAGCGGGTGTGGTTGGCCGCGCCTTCATCGCCGAACTGCGCCACCGCCGGCAACGCGGCGTGGTGGGCGAAGTGTTGCTGGTTGGCGAACATGGCGCCCAGCACGCGACTGGTGGTCGGGTGCTCGATGCTGCGGTGGTACTTGCAGTTCAGGTTGGCGGCGGTGAAATGCACGCGGCCATCGGCGGTGTCGGCGCTCGGGCTGACCGTCGCCGCGTTGGCCACCCACATGCTCGATGCCGAGCAACTGGCGACCAGCAACGGCATGGCTTCTTTCGCCGCGCGCTGGATGACCTCGGCATCGCTGCCGCTGAAGCCCAGGCGGCGCAGCGCGGCCACGTCCGGGCGCTCCTGCGGGGCCAGCACGCCTTGCTTGAAGCCCATGTCGGCCAGCGCTTTCATCTTCGCCAGGCCCTGACGCGCCGCTTCACGCGGGTTCGAGCCCTGCTGGCTGTTGCTCTGCGAGGCAACGTTGCCGTAGGACAGGCCGCCGTAGTTGTGCGTCGGTCCGACCAGACCATCAAAATTCACTTCAAACGATTTCATCGGCTAAGGCTCCGTGAACCTGTTGTTATAGGGCGACGCCGGGCGTCAGCGTGGCAGGCAGGACAAGGCTCGCGGTTTCCAGCGAAGCCACCGGGTAGGCACAGTAATCCGCCGCGTAATAGGCACTGGCGCGGTGGTTGCCGCTGGCGCCGACGCCACCGAACGGCGCGCTGCTGGCGGCGCCGGTCAGTTGTTTGTTCCAGTTGACGATACCGGCGCGGCTTTCCAGCCAGAACTGCTGGTAGCGCGCATGGGAGTCCGACAACAAACCCGCGGCGAGGCCGTACTTGGTGTTGTTGGCCTCGGCGATGGCCGCCGGGAAATCGCTGTAGCGGATCACTTGCAGCAGCGGGCCGAAGAACTCTTCGTCCGGGCGATCGGCCACGGCGCTGACATCGAGAATGCCCGGGGTCAGCAACGCGGCGCCGGCTTGCGGCTGGGTCATTTCCAGCAACGCGGTGGCGCCGTTGGCCAGCAGGTGCGCCTGGGCATCCATCAAGGCCTTGGCCGCCGCCAGGGAAACCACCGAGCCCATGAACGGTGCGGGCTGCTGGTCGAAGGCACCGACCGAGATGTTCTTGCTCACGTCCACCAAACGCGCCAGCAGCGTGTCGCCCCAGGCGCCTTGCGGCACCAGCAGGCGGCGGGCGCAGGTGCAGCGCTGGCCGGCGGAGATGAACGCGGACTGGATGATGGTGTAGACCGCGGCGTCCAGGTCCTTGACCTCGTCCACCACCAGCGGGTTGTTGCCGCCCATCTCCAGGGCAAGGATTTTGTCCGGGCGACCGGCGAATTGTTGGTGCAGCAGGTTGCCGGTACGGCTGGAGCCGGTGAAGAACAGGCCGTCGATGCCGGGATTGGCAGCCAGGGCCACGCCGGTTTCCCGCGCGCCCTGCACCAGGTTGAGCACCCCCGCCGGCAAGCCGGCGTCGTTCCAGCACTGGACTGTCAGTTCGGCGACCTTGGGCGTCAGTTCGCTCGGCTTGAACACCACGGCGTTACCCGCCAGCAGTGCCGGCACGATGTGACCGTTGGGCAGGTGGCCCGGGAAGTTGTAAGGACCGAACACCGCTACCACGCCATGCGGCTTGTGACGCAAGACGGCGGTGGCGTCGGCCAGCGGGCCGCTTTTCTCGCCGGTACGTTCGCGGTAGCTCTGCACCGAGATCGCCACTTTGTTGACCATGCTGGTCACTTCGGTCGCGGATTCCCACAGCGGCTTGCCGGTTTCCTCACCGATGCAACGGGCCAGTTCGTCAGCGTTGGCCTTGAGTTGCGCGGCGAAGGCCTCCAGGACAGCGATGCGCATGTCCAGCGACTGCCGGGCCCAGCCCGGGAACGCCTGGCGAGCGGCCGCAACGGCCTGCTCGACCTGCTCCGCGCTGGCGCCCTGTCCTTTCCAGACCACGGCCTGACTGACCGGGTCCAGCGATTCAAGGGTCTCGCCCTGACCGGCCAGCCATTGGCCTGCGATGTAGTGAGTGCTCATTATTTGGCCTCCCGGGCAGCGGACAGCGGCACCGCGCGAACCTGGTCGCCAACGCTCAGGCGCAGGCGCTTGGCGGTCTGTGGATCGACCACCAGGGTGCCGGCCGCCAGGCGGGCGGGCGCCGCGGCGATGCGGCAGTCTTCACGCTTGCGGTTGTGGATGATGTAAGGGGTGGCATCGTCGCCCGGCGTACCGACGGCCAGTACCAGGGACTGGCTGTCCTGGACCGCGCGGATCTTGTTGGTCTGGCACTCGATGGCCGGGCCGGCGTCGAAGATGTCGACGTAGCCCTGGTAACTGAAGCCTTCGCTCTTGAGCATCGCCAGCGCTGGCTCGGTATCGCTGTGGACGCGTCCGATAACGCTGCGCGCCGCTTCCGAGAGGAAGCAGGTATAGAGCGGGAACTTGGGCATCAGCTCAGCGATAAAGGCCTTGTTGCCGACGCCGGTGAGGTAGTCGGCCTGGCTGAACTCCATTTTGAAGAAGTGCCGGCCCAGGCTTTCCCAGAACGGCGAACGGCCCAGTTCATCGGACATGCCGCGCATTTCGGCGATGATCTTGTTGCCGAACAGGTCGGGGAATTCGGCGATGAACAGCATCCGCGCCTTGGACAGCAGGCGGCCATTCAGGCCGCTGCGGCTGTCGGCCCGCAGGAACAGCGAGCACAGCTCGGAGTTGCCGGTCAGGTCGTTGGCCAGGAACAGCGTCGGGATCTCCCGATAGATGTTCAGCTCCTGGGAAGCGCTGACGGTCAGGCCGACCCGGTAGTTGTACCAAGGCTCGCGCAGGCCGACGGCACCGGCGATGGCGGAAATGCCCACGACCACGCCGTCGTCGTTTTCCAGCACGAACAGGTAGTCCGCGTCGGCACGCTCGGCCTCGCCGCGAAAGGTCTTCTCGGCCCAGCCGACTCGGTGGGCCAGGCGCTCTTCGTTGGCCGGCAAGGTGGTCAGGCCGGTGCCGGTGCTGCGCGCCAGCTCGATCAGCGCCGGTAGGTCGCTGCTGCGTACGGGACGAACGATCATGCTATCTCCTCGGGCAGGCGCCTGCTGGCACCTGCGAAACTCGGCCGAATTCTTGGTATCAGAACCGCAGTATCAAACCGCGACCAGGCGCACGCTGGCGCCCTCGCCAACACCCAGCGCTTCCAGGGCGTCCGGGCTCAGGTGAACCGGTTTGCCCGGCACCCAGTCCAGTTCCAGCAGTACCGCGCGGTAATCCTGCAACTGGCCATTGGATACCAGGTACTGACGGCCGCCCTTGGTCGGCTGCTCCTGCAGCTTGACCGGTACGACCCGGCTCTGGGCAATCGAACGGATGCCGGACACCCGCGCATGCAGGGTCGGGCCGCCGTCGAAAATGTCGATGTAATGGTCGGTCTCGAAGCCTTCGCGCATCAGGATGTCGAAGGTGATCTGCGCCCGCGGATGAACCTGGCCCATGGCCTCTTGCGCCTCGTCCGGCAGCAGTGGCACGTAGATCGGGTAATGCGGCATCAGCTCGGCGAGGAAGGTACGGCTCTTCAGGCCGCACAGGCGCTCGGCCTCGGCATAGTTGAGATCGAAGAAGTTACGACCGATGGCATCCCAGAACGGCGAGTCGCCGTTCTCGTCGCTGTAGCCAACGATTTCGGTGACCACCGAATCGGCGAAACGCTCGGGGTGGGCGGCCATGAACAGCAGGCGACCACGGGAATTCAGCTCGGCCCAGGCGCTGTTCACCAGTTCCGGCAGCACATAGAAGCTGGTCAGCAGGCTGTTGCCGGTCAGGTCATGGCATTGCGACAGGACGTGGATCTTGTTGTGGATCTTCAGCTCGCGGGACGCATGCACGAAAGTCTCGTTGCGGAAGCTGTAGAACGGCTCGGAATAACCCGCCGAGGCGACGATGGCCGAACAGCCGACCAGCTTGCCGGTGGCGCTGTCTTCGAGGACGAAGAAGTAGCTCTCCTCGCCATTGAAGCTGACTTCGGCGGCGAACGAGGTCTCGGACGCGGCGATCTTGTCGCTCAGGCGACCGGCATCATCCGGCAGGGACGTGACACCAATGGGACTGTCCGCAGCCAGACGCTGTACTTCACCCAGGTCAGCCATTTGCGCGGGGCGCATCACCAGCATGGTGTCACTCCTTTCGGGTATACGGGCCGACAACGGTCGGCGCAAAAAAAGCGGCGTGTGCACACCAGGCACAGGCCACATGAAATCGGTTCGCTGGCCAGTGACGGCCAGCGACGGGACAGCGGAGGCTTATCAGGCCTTGGTCAGCTTGGCGGCAGCGCGCTCGAAACGGTCCAGACCTTCATCGATGTCGGCATCTTCGACCACCAGGCTCGGGGCGAAACGCACCACATCCGGGCCGGCCTGCAGGACCATCAGGCCCTCTTGCTCAGCAGCGTTGAACACGTCCTTGGCCTTGCCTTTCCAGGCATCGGTCAGCACGCAGCCGATCAGCAGGCCGCGACCGCGCACCAGGCTGAACAGGCCGTATTTCTCACCGATCTGCTCAAGGCGGGACTTGAAGCGCTCGTGCTTGGCTTTGACGCCGTCCAGCACTTCAGGGGTGTTGACGATGTCCAGCACGGCGTTGGCGACGGCGCAGCCCAGCGGGTTGCCGCCGTAGGTGGTGCCGTGGGTGCCGACGGCCAGGTGCTTGGCCAGGTCGTCGGTGGTCAGGATCGCGCCGATCGGGAAACCGCCGCCCAGGCTCTTGGCGCTGGAGAGGATGTCCGGGGTCACGCCGTAGTGCATGTAGGCATACAGCTCGCCGGTACGGCCAACGCCGGTCTGCACTTCGTCGAAGATCAGCAGCGCGTTGTGCTTGTCGCACAGTTCGCGGGCGCCTTGCAGGTAGGCCTTGTCGGCCGGGACCACACCGCTCTCGCCCTGGATCGGCTCGATCACGACGGCGCAGGTCTTGTCGGAAATCTGCGCTTTCAGTGCTTCCAGGTCGTTGTACGGCACATGGCTGATACCGGTGATCTTCGGGCCGAAGCCGTCGGAGTACTTCGGCTGGCCGCCGACGCTCACGGTGAACAGGGTGCGACCGTGGAAGCTGTTGACGGTGGCGATGATCTCGTTCTTTTCAGGACCGAAACGGTCGTGGGCAACGCGACGGGCCAGCTTGAACGCGGCCTCGTTGGCCTCGGCGCCGGAGTTGCAGAAGAACGCGCGGTCGGCGAAGGTCGCGTCGACCAGCTTGCGGGCCAGACGCAGGGCCGGCTCGTTGGTGAACACGTTGGACACATGCCACAGTTTGTTGGCCTGTTCGGTCAGTGCCGCGACCAGTGCCGGATGGGCATGCCCCAGAACGTTTACGGCGATGCCGCCAGCGAAATCGATCAGCTCGCGGCCCGACTGGTCCCAGACTCGGGAACCGGCGCCACGCACGGGAATGAACGCTGCTGGCGCATAGTTGGGAACCATTACCTGGTCGAAATCGGCGCGTTGCACCGGAGCTTGCTCAACGGACATCGGAGTCTCCTGAAGAGGAACGCCTGCCTGGAACTGGCGAGCGATGGGGGGATTGTAAGGAGAGATGAACACTCGGCCTTGCCGCCAAGCGACAACTTCTTATAGCGCCAAACCCTGTTTTTCCAAGGCTTTCGGCAATGCGACAAATAGGGTCGCAAAGGCGCAGTTTAAACGGTGCGGGGTGCTGACGGGGAGAAGCGATGCGGGGGATTGAGGGTTTTTCTACGGGGAGATGACCAGGCGGTCATGGGGGTGGGGCGATTGGAGGATAAGGGGGGCTGTTCCGGGCTCATCGCTGGCAAGCCAGCGATGAACCCTGATGTTCAACCCCGCTCGGCAGGCACCGAGGACAATTCGAACGGCGAGCTGCTGCGGCGCTGGTTGCGGTCTTCCCGCGGGGTGGCGCCGAAGAAATTGCGGTACGCGCTGGAGAAGTGGGGGCCGGAGGAGAAGCCGCAGGACAAGCCGATCTGAATGATCGACTTGCTGGTCTGCATCAGCATCTGTCGTGCCTTGTTCAGGCGCAGTTCCAGGTAATACTGGCTCGGCACGCGGTTCAGGTACTGCTTGAAGATCCGCTCCAGTTGCCGACGCGACACACAGACATGCTGGGCAATTTCATCAGTGGTCAGCGGCTCTTCGATATTGGCCTCCATCAGCAACACGGCCTGGGTCAGCTTCGGATGGCTGGAGCCAAGACGGTTCTGCAGGGGAATGCGCTGACGCTCGCCGCCTTCGCGGATGCGCTCCACCACCAGTTCCTCGGACACCGCGCCAGCCAGCTCGGCGCCGTGATCCCGCGCCAGCACCGCGAGCAGGAGGTCCACCACCGACATGCCACCACAGGCAGTCAGGCGATCACGGTCCCAGTCGAACAGGTGACTGGTGGCGATCACCTTGGGGAAACGCTCGGAAAAATCATCCTGCCAGCGCCAGTGCACCGCGGCGCGGTAGCCATCCAGCAAACCAAGCTGCGCCAGCGGATAGACCCCCGCCGACAAGCCGCCCACCACGCAACCGGAACGCACCAGTTGCTTGAGCGCCCCGGCCAGCGCCGCGCCAACCGTCACCGGCGGTTCATCGGCCAGCAAAAACAGCTTCTGGCAGTTTTCCAGGCGCCCGGTCCATGGCTCGCCCGGCAGGCGCCAGTCACCTTCGACCGGGGCTTCGGCCTGGAGAAAGGCCAATTCGTAGGTCACGTCCGGGTGCACCTTCTGCGCCACCCGCAGCACCTCTTCGGCCAGCGCAAGGGTCAGCGCCTTGGTGCTGGGCCAGATGAGAAAACCGATTCGCTGGTTGGTCATAAGGTGCGGTCCGAAACCTGAAGTGAGTCTGACGCCCGTCACTGTAGACGGGCGGGATAATGCCTGGTGCAGGCTGCGCGGGTGGCGCAGCATGACCTATTTTGGTGCAAAGCGGCAGCTTGGTGAGCCACCGGCTTATTTCAGGCTGCCCGAAAGGAACTGCTGCAGACGCTCGGACTGTGGATTGACCAGCACTTCACGCGGGTTGCCGGTTTCTTCCACCAGCCCCTTGTGCAGGAACACCAGTTGGTTGGAAACCTCACGGGCGAAGCCCATTTCGTGGGTCACCACCACCATGGTCCGACCTTCCTGGGCCAGCGACTGCATGACCTTGAGGACATCGCCCACCAGTTCCGGGTCGAGCGCCGAGGTCGGCTCGTCGAACAGCATCACCTCCGGCTCCATCGCCAGGGCACGAGCGATCGCCACACGCTGCTGCTCGCCGCCGGACATGTGGCCAGGATAGGCGTCCTTGCGATGGGCGACGCCGACCTTGGCCAGGTAATGCTCGGCCTTTTCCAGCGCGTCTTTCTTGCTCATGCCGAGCACGTGCACCGGCGCTTCAATGATGTTTTCCAGCGCGGTCATGTGCGACCACAGGTTGAAGTGCTGGAACACCATCGACAGCCGCGAGCGCATGCGCTGCAACTGCCTGGGATCAGCGGCCTTGAGCGCGCCGTCCTTGTTCGGCACCAGCTTGAGCTCTTCGTTGTTGAGCAGGATCTTGCCGGCGTGCGGCTGCTCCAGCAGGTTGATGCAGCGCAGGAAAGTACTTTTGCCAGAACCGCTGGAGCCGATGATGCTGATCACGTCACCGGCCTTGGCGGCCAGCGATACACCCTTGAGCACTTCATGGCTGCCATAGCGTTTATGCAGGTCTTGGACTTCGAGTTTGTACATGCTGTCGGTTCTCACAAAGCGTTCAGTCGTGAACACACGCCAAGGGCGAAAAATTAGCCGCGGGCCTCAGCCCTTGCGCGGCGCCAGGTAGCCGAGCCAGCGGCGTTCGGCAAGCTTGAACAGGCGGACCAGGATGAACGTCAGGCACAGGTAGAACACGCCGGCGGTGATATACGCCTCGAACGGCAGGTAGAACTGGGCGTTGACGGTCCGCGCCGCACCGGTGATATCGATCAGGGTGACGATCGAGGCCAGGCTGGTGGTCTGCAGCATCATGATCACTTCGTTGCTGTACTGCGGCAGCGCCCGGCGCAGGGCCGAGGGCAGCAGGATCCGGCGGTACATCTTGTAGCGCGACATGCCGACCGCCTTGGCCGCCTCGATCTCACCGTGCGGCGTGGCCTTGAGGCTGCCGGCGATGATTTCCGCGGTGTAGGCGCTGGTGTTGATGGCGAACGCCAGGCAGGCACAGAACGTGGCGCTGGACAGCCATGGCCAGAGGAAGCTTTCCCGCACCGCCTGGAACTGGGCCAGCCCGTAGTAGATAAGGAAAAGCTGCACCAGCATTGGCGTCCCGCGGATCACATAGGTGTAGAGCCAGGCGGTGAAGTTCACCACCGGCTGCTTCGACACCCGCATCAGACCCAGCGGGATTGCCGACAGCAGACCGAACAACAGGGAAATCGCCAACAGCTTGAGCGTGGTCAACAGGCCGCCGAAGTACAGCGGCAGGGCTTCCCAGATGACGTTGTAGTCGAAAATCATAGTTCAGCCGCCTTTACGCCAACCGAGTAGCGTTTTTCCAGGTAACGCAGGGCCAGCAACGAGACACTGGTGATCACCAGGTACAACGCCGCCACTGCCAGGTAGAAGGTGAAGGGTTCGCGGGTGGCATCGGCTGCCTGCTTGGCCTTGAACATCATGTCCTGCAGGCCGACCACCGAGATCAGCGCCGTGGCCTTGGTCAGGACCAGCCAGTTGTTGGTGAAACCGGGGATCGCCAGGCGGATCATCTGCGGCACCAGCACCCGGAAGAAAATCTGCAGGTTGCTCATGCCGTAGGCCATGCCGGCTTCAGCCTGCCCCTTGGGAATCGCCATGAAGGCGCCGCGGAAGGTTTCGGACAGGTAGGCACCGAAGATGAAGCCCAGGGTGCCGATACCCGCGATCAGCGGATTGAGGTCGATGTAATCGTTGTAGCCCAGCAGCGGCGCCACGCGATTGAGAAGATCCTGGCCACCGTAGAAGATCAGCAGGATCAGGACCAGATCGGGAATGCCGCGAATCACCGTGGCATAAAGATCGCCCAGCCAGGCCAGCCAGCGCACGGGCGACAGACGCAGGGCGACACCGATAAGGCCGAGTACGATGGCCAGGGCCATGGACGACAAGGCGAGCTGTAGCGTCAGCCACACTCCATCGAGGATGACTGCCCCGTAGCCTTTCAACATGATGAGGTCCTCGACCTTAGGGATGAAAAAATGGTGCAAGCCTCAGAGCTTCTGCTGCTTGCACCATCGAACAGGTGGAACGACGACGGTTACTTGCTTTCCGGGCCGTAGATATCGAAGTTGAAGTACTTGTCCTGGATCTCTTTGTACTTGCCGCTGGCGCGAATACCGGCGATGGCGGCGTTGATGCGCTCCAGGTTTTCCTTGTCGCCCTTGCGTACGGCGATGCCGATGCCGTCACCGAAGTATTTCGAGTCGGTGAAGGCCGGGCCTACGAAGCTGTAGCCCTTGCCGGCGTCGGTCTTCAGGAAACCGTCTTCGAGAAGCGTAGCATCGGCCACGGTGCCATCCAGACGGCCCGCGGTGATGTCCAGGTAGATTTCGTTCTGGGTGCCGTAAGGAACGATGGTGGCGCCTTTCGGAGCAAAAACTTCCTTGGCGAAGCGGTCGTGGATCGAGCCGCGCTGCACACCGATTTTCTTGCCTTGCAGTTCGCTCAGGCTTTCGCTGACAGCGGTGCCGTCCTTCATGACCAGGCGAGCCGGGGTCAGGTAGTAGCGGTTGGTGAAATCAACCGACTTCTTGCGGTCTTCGGTGATCGACATGGACGACAGGATGGCGTCGATCTTGCGGACCTTCAGGGCCGGGATCAGGCCGTCGAATTCCTGCTCGACCCAGGTGCACTTGACCTTCATCTCGGCGCACAGGGCGTTGCCGATGTCGTAGTCGAAGCCAACGATGCTGCCATCCGGCGCTTTCGACGCGAAGGGTGGGTAAGCGGCCTCGATGCCGATTTTCAGCGGTTTTTCGTCAGCCAGCGATGCCAGGGAAAACACGGATAGCGCCAGTGCGCCAAGCAGTGCGAGTTTTTTCATCTGGGAACTCCAATCGGTAAAGGGCAATGCCAGGCAGTTCGACTGCCCACTATGCGAATGAGTACAACGCAGAGCTGCGCGGGGCCTGACCACCGGTCCGGTGCCACGAGCGAGTGATCGGCATTTTAACGACAGCTCGGAAGCCGATATTTCTTCAAAGCGACAAGTAGTTACAGAAGCGCTGGAAGAATGGCCGGGGGATATTGACAGTTTTCGGGGAATATGCAAAAGCGAAAAACAAATAACCTGTAACCAAAGCAATAACCGGGCCCATTATTGGCAAAGCCTTGTATCACGGCAAGCCCAGCCGTTTGAGTGTCGGAAATTTCATGAAATAGCGCACCAATAACGCACATTCACGTTTCCTATTGCCCCGTTTTTGTACGAATGCAGTGACAGAAGGGTTACCGATGAAAGTCGAAGTAACAAAAAACCCAAGGCCCCGCGCAGCGCATGCTGGCGGGGCCTTGGGTTTTCTTCGAAAGATCGCGGGGCAAGCCACGTCCGGGAGGTACTACACAGCTCCTCCGCGGAGCGACTGCTGGCTTACCCTGCGAAACACTCGGCGCTTCAGGCGGCGCTCATGGTCTTGTGGGTCTCGACCAGATGCGCCACGACACCCGGATCGGCCAGGGTGGAGATGTCGCCCAGTGCGTCGTACTCGGCCGTGGCGATCTTGCGCAGGATACGGCGCATGATCTTGCCCGAACGGGTCTTCGGCAGGCCCGGCGCCCACTGGATGACGTCTGGCGAAGCGATCGGACCGATCTCCTTGCGCACCCAGTTTTTCAGTTCCAGGCGCAGCGCCTCGGTCGGCTCCTCGCCACCATTGAGGGTGACGTAGACGTAGATGCCCTGCCCCTTGATGTCGTGCGGCACACCGACCACCGCCGCTTCGGCGACTTTCGGGTGGGCAACCATGGCGCTTTCGATCTCGGCGGTGCCCATGCGGTGACCGGAAACGTTGAGCACGTCGTCGACACGGCCGGTGATCCAGTAGTAGCCGTCTTCGTCGCGACGGGCACCGTCACCGGTGAAGTACATGCCGCGGAACGTTTTGAAGTAGGTATCGACGAAGCGGTCGTGGTCGCCGTACAGCGAACGCGCCTGGCCCGGCCACGAGTCGAGAATCACCAGGTTGCCTTCGGCGGCGCCCTCGATCAGGTTGCCCAGGTTGTCCACCAGCGCCGGCACCACGCCGAAGAACGGACGGGTCGCCGAGCCTGGCTTCAGTGCGGTAGCGCCTGGCAACGGGCTGATCAGCACGCCGCCGGTTTCGGTCTGCCACCAGGTGTCGACGATCGGGCAACGCTCTTTGCCGACCGCCTGGTGGTACCAGTTCCAGGCTTCCGGGTTGATCGGCTCGCCGACCGAACCCAGCAGGCGCAGGCTGGAGCCATCGGCGCCGGCAACAGCGGCCTGACCTTCGGCCATCATGGCGCGAATGGCGGTCGGGGCGGTGTAGAGGATGTTCACCTTGTGCTTGTCGATGATCTTCGACACGCGGGTGATATCCGGATAGTTCGGCACGCCTTCGAACAGCAGCGTGGTCGCGCCGTTGGCCAACGGGCCGTAGACGATGTAGCTGTGGCCGGTGACCCAGCCGACGTCGGCGGTGCACCAGTAGACTTCGCCCGGACGGTAGTCGAACACGCGCTCATGGGTCATGGCGGCGTAGACCAGGTAACCGCCGGTGGTGTGCAGCACGCCCTTCGGCTTGCCGGTGGAACCGGAGGTGTAGAGGATGAACAGCGCTTCTTCGGCACCCATTTCTTTCGGGGCGCAGACGCTGCCGGCAACCTTCATCAGGTCTTCGTACCAGATGTCGCGGTGCTGGTTCCACTTGATGTCGGAACCGGTGCGCTTGCACACGATGACTTTCTGGATGCTGTTGGTTTCAGGGTTGGTCAGCGCGTCATCGACGTTGGCTTTCAACGGCGTGCGGCGACCGCCACGCAGGCCTTCATCGGCGGTGATCACCACCTTGGATTTGCAGTCGATGATGCGGCCGGCCAGGGCTTCCGGCGAGAAGCCGCCGAAGACCACGGAGTGGATCGCACCGATACGGGCACAGGCCAGCATGGCGACCACGGCCTCGGGGATCATCGGCATGTAGATGGTTACCACGTCGCCGCGGTGAACGTCCTGGCCACGCAGGGCGTTGGCGAATTTGCAGACTTGCTCGTGCAGTTCGCGGTAGGTGATGTTGCGGTGTTCGGAAGGGTCGTCGCCTTCCCAGATGATTGCGAGCTGATCGCCACGCTCGGCCAGATGACGGTCCAGGCAGTTGTAGGAAACGTTCAGGGTGCCATCGGCGAACCACTTGATATCGACGTGGTGGTCGTCGAACGAGGTCTGCTTGACCTTGGTAAACGGCTTGATCCAGTCGAGGCGCTGAGCCTGCTCACGCCAGAAGCCATCCGGGTTGATCACCGACTTCTGATACATGGCCTTGTAGGTAGCCTCGTCAGTCAGGGTATTCGCCGCAACCTCGGGACGAACGGGGTACAGGGAAGCCGCACTCATCTTTTTTACCTCGGTGTAATAGTTGTTTTTGTATGACCTTGTTTTAACTGTAACAGAGCCTCTCAGGCCATTCGACGTTGGTAGTAACAGGGCGGTCTTTTCGGCCACCACATGGCCGGAACCGCTCTAGAACGGGCATCGATCTCTAATCCCAAAGAAACAAAAGGCCTGCCGAGGGCGATTGTTACAAAATTTGCCAACAGTGTTTATCAAAACACCGACTGTTTCAGTTTCATGTCCCGCCCTAAAATTCACCTCGCCAGCAACGGCAACGCGATTAACTTCAGGTAACAGCCCCCACGAAGGCACGTTAATCCCGAGATAACTTTCCGCTCTTACTTTGCTGCAACGTAGCGCCACAAGCGCTACGCCCCCTCTTTCGACCCTGGACAGGTAAATTGAAGATGAAAGCTTTACTGGTATTGGCACTCGGTAGTTTTTGCGCAGCGGCCATGGCCGACGAAGTTGCAAACTCCACCGCCGAGCAGATCCCGGTTGAACAGTACAGTTACTCGCAACATCTGGACATCGCCAAAGTCATTTCGATGAGCGAGATCCCGAACGTCTGCGAAGTGGTTCCAGCCCGCATGACCTATGAAGACTCCCAAGGCCAGAAGCACATCCTCGAATACCGCGTCATGGGTAACGGTTGCTCTAACGGCTAATCAACCTTGCGTGGCTGTCGCGCCTCTTTTACCCAAAAGAGGCGCCACGCCCTGATAACACGCCCTTAATAAAACTCCCGCCTTTTTATAGTTCCGCGAATTATTCGCCGGGCTTTCCAATTGCATAATCACGCAACTTGTTGGCAATGGTTGTATGGGAAACGCCCAGCCGTTTACCCAATGCCCGACTGGTTGGATAGTCGCCCTGCAAACATTCCAGCACTGCCTTTTCAAATCGTCCGACAATTTGCGCCAGATCGCCTTCCAGGGAGAACTCACCCAATGGCTGGCGGGCGCCGTAGTCCGGCAGACGAATATGTTCAGACTTGACCACCCCGCCCTCGCAAAGCGAAACCGCCTGGAACAGCACGTTCTCCAGTTGCCGGACATTGCCCGGCCAGTGGTACTGGCTCAACCGTTCCAGCGCCGCCGGCGCCAGGCGCGGCAAGGGGCAACCGATCTGCCGGCTGGCCTGATCGAGGAAGTGCTCCACCAGCGGCGGCAGGCCATCAAGGCATTCGCGCAGCGGCGGAATGTGCAGCGACAAGACATTGAGGCGGTGATAGAGGTCCTGGCGGAATTCGCCACGGGCACAAAGCTCGGACAAATCCACCTGGGTCGCACAGATCACCCGTACATCCAGGTAAACCTCTTCGTCGCTGCCCACGCGGCGGAAGCAGCCGTCCTGCAGGAAGCGCAGCAACTTCACCTGCAAACGCGGACTCATCTCATCGACACCATCGAGAAACAGCGTGCCGCCCGCGGTCAGTTCCAGCAGGCCCAGCTTGCCTTCGGCGCGCGCGCCCTCGAACGCGCCGGGGCCATAACCGAACAACTCGGTCTCGGCCATCGACTCAGGCAACCCGGCGCAATTCAGCGCCATCAACGGCGCTTGCCCCCGCGGGCTGGCGAGGTGACAGGCCCGGGCCAGCAGCTCCTTGCCGGTGCCGGTTTCGCCTTCGATCAGCAGCGGCGCGTCCAGCGGCGCCATGCGCCGCGCCTCGCGCACCACCGCAGCCATCACCCGCGAACTCTGGAAGATGCTGTCGAACCCGCGCAGTTCCTGCTTGCGCACGTTGTAGATGCGCTCGCCGATGCGATCGGCGCGGTGCAGGGTCAACACCGCGCCGGCCAGCGCCTCGCTGTCATCGTGCTCGGATTGCAGCGGCGCGATATCCGCCAGGAACACATCGCCCTTGACCTTGACCCGCAACCCATTGATCCGCGACTTGTTGGCCCGAACCAGTTCCGGCAGGTCGAAATCCTCGGCATAGCGCGACAGCGGAATGCCGGGCACCTCATCGACCCGCACCCCGAGCAACTGCGCCGCCGCACGGTTGGCGGCAACGATCGAGCCGCCCATGTCGATCGACAGCACCGGGAAATCCAGCGCGCCAAGCAGCGCATTCAACTCCATGTGCCGACGCTCGCTCGGCATCAGACCCACACGCTTGACTCCGAAGACCCCGGTGATCGCCTCGAATTTCGCTCGCAGCGCCTGGAATTGCAGGTTGATCAGGTTCGGGCAGTGCAAATAGATGGCGTTGCCGTGCTCACCGCCCACCTCGCCCCGAGCGACGTTGATGCCATAGGCCACCAGCAGGTTGAGGATGTCCCGCAGGATGCCGATGCGGTTCTGGCAATGCACTTTGATACGCATGAAAGGTCCTACAAAGCAGTGAGACCGACGATTTTTCTGCTTGAGCGCCGGAAAATTTGTAAATAATACGTTACAAAAATCGGCTTTCACAGGGTCATAAGGCCGCGATTTTGCGGATCCCGCCCTGATTCGTAAAATCTGCGTTACAAAAACCGCCTGCTGGCGCGGACCTTCACCTACGCAGGTAGCTGAAAAATTCAAAGCCAGCGGCTATCTCTAAGGGCACGGCGCAAGCCTTCAAAACAATAAGAGCCCTCATCAGGAGAGCAGCATGAAACAGACGCAATACGTGGCCCGTGAGCCCGATGCGCAAGGTTTTATCGATTACCCGCCGCAGGAACATGCGGTGTGGAACACCCTGATCACCCGGCAACTAAAGGTGATTGAGGGGCGCGCGTGCCAGGAATACCTGGACGGCATCGAACAGCTCAACCTGCCCCATGACCGCATCCCACAGCTCTCCGAAATCAACGCGGTACTGGGCGCCACCACCGGCTGGCAAGTTGCCCGGGTGCCGGCGCTGATCCCCTTCCAGACCTTTTTCGAACTGCTGGCGAGCAAGCGCTTCCCGGTGGCGACCTTCATTCGCAGCGAAGAAGAACTCGACTACCTGCAAGAGCCGGACATCTTCCACGAGATCTTTGGCCACTGCCCGCTGCTGACCAACCCGTGGTTCGCCGAATTCACCCACACCTACGGCAAGCTCGGCCT
Source organism: Pseudomonas sp. 20P_3.2_Bac5 (assembly GCF_025466035.1). NCBI lineage: Bacteria > Pseudomonadati > Pseudomonadota > Gammaproteobacteria > Pseudomonadales > Pseudomonadaceae > Pseudomonas > Pseudomonas sp. 20P_3.2_Bac5. Next base: position 74,939 of record NZ_JANLOA010000019.1, read on the forward strand.
GGCCGCCACCAAGGAACAGCGCGTGTACCTCGCCCGCCTGTACTGGATGACCATCGAGTTCGGCCTGATCGATACGCCGCAAGGTCGCAAGATCTACGGCGGCGGCATCCTGTCCTCGCCGAAAGAGACGGTCTACAGTCTCTCCGACGAGCCCGAACATCAGCCATTCAGCCCGCTGGAAGCGATGCGCACGCCTTACCGCATCGATATCCTCCAGCCGGTCTACTTTGCCCTGCCGAGCCTCAAGCGCCTGTTCGACCTCGCGCACGAAGACATCATGGGCATCGTCGCGCAGGCCATGCAGCTCGGCCTGCACGCGCCGAAATTTCCACCCAAGGCGGCCGCCTGAGCCGCCCTGTACACCTATAACAATCCACTTGCGGAAAACTTTATGAACGCCTTGAACCAAGCCCACTGCGAAGCCTGCCGTGCCGACGCGCCGAAAGTCAGCGACGACGAACTGCCAGCACTGATCGCGCAGATCCCTGACTGGAACATCGAAGTCCGCGACGGGATCATGCAGTTGGAAAAAGTCTTCCTGTTCAAGAATTTCAAGCACGCCCTGGCCTTCACCAACGCGGTCGGCGAAATCTCCGAAGCCGAAGGCCATCACCCAGGCCTGCTGACCGAGTGGGGCAAAGTCACCGTCACCTGGTGGAGCCACTCGATCAAGGGCCTGCACCGTAACGACTTCATCATGGCCGCGCGCACCGACGAGGTCGCCCAGACCGCCGAAGGCCGCAAGTGAAGCACTTCGAGGCCATCACCCGGGTTCCGGGTGACCCGATCCTCGGCCTCATGGAGGCGTACGCCAAGGACAGCAATCCCGCCAAGTTCGACCTGGGTGTCGGCGTGTTCAAGGACGCCCAGGGCCTGACGCCAGTACCGGCGGCGGTCAAACAGGCGGAGCAGCGTCTTGTCGATCGGCAGGCCAGCAAGAGTTATGTCGGCGGACACGGCGATGCCGCGTTCGGCCGGCTGCTCTGCGAACTGGTGCTGGGCAGCGCCTCGTCGTTGCTGACGGAACAGCGCGTCGGCGCCACCCAGACTCCGGGCGGCACCGGCGCCCTGCGCCTGGCCGCGGAATTCGCCCGGCAGTGTCTGCCGGGTCGCGGAATCTGGCTCAGCGATCCGACCTGGCCGATCCACGAAACCATCTTCGCCAGCGCCGGCCTGACGGTCAGCCACTATCCCTATGTGGGCGCGGATAACCGACTGAACGTCGCCGGCATGCTCGCCGCGCTGGAAACGGCGACGGAGGGCGATGTCGTCCTGCTGCACGCCTGCTGCCACAACCCGACCGGTTTCGACCTGTCGCGGGATGACTGGCAGGCCGTGCTGGACGTGGTGCGCCGCCGCTCGCTGCTGCCCCTGATCGACTTCGCCTACCAGGGCTTCGGCGACGGGCTGGAAGAAGACGCCTGGGCCGTGCGGCTGTTTGCCGCCGAACTGCCCGAGTTGCTGATCACCAGCTCCTGCTCGAAGAACTTCGGCCTCTACCGCGAACGCACCGGCGCCCTGCTGGTGTGCAGCCACGATGCGCCGAAGTTGCTGGATGTGCGCAGCCAGTTGGCGTTTATCGCCCGCAACCTGTGGTCCACCCCGCCGGACCATGGCGCGGCGGTGGTCGCGGAGATTCTCGGCGACCCGGCGCTGAAAAGTCTGTGGATCGAAGAAGTCGAGGCCATGCGCCAGCGGATCGCCCGGCTGCGGGTCGGCCTGGTGGACGCGCTGGCGCCGCACGGGCTGAGTGAGCGGTTTGCCCATATTGCCGAGCAGCGCGGGATGTTTTCCTACACCGGATTGTCGCCGCAGCAAGTGGCGGCGTTGCGGGAACGGCACAGCATCTACATGGTGAGCACCGGCCGGGCGAACGTCGCCGGCGCAGATGAAGCCAGGCTGGACGTGCTGGCGGCGGCGATCGCGGACGTCTGCGATTAAGGCCATTTGCATCGCAAAACAAGCTCGCGCCTGCCCAAGCACAAGCCGCAGGGGCGGGCTTCACAGCTCGAATGTCGTAATTTTCCTACCAAACAGCAGGAAAATTCATTCTGTCACTCAGACTGCTGTATTCTGCCCCCGGCTTCTCAGGAGCCACACGCGCAATCGCGTAATCTTTCAACTATCGAACTTGCGAGGAACGACGAGATGCATGAAATCCCGAATCTTCCCTTCCCAAGCCTGAACCCCGTCGAACAGACGCCCGCCACTCACAGCGCCGAAACAGCCCAAGCGGCTGAACAACACGGCGACGAAAACCCGAGCGCCGACCAGGAATAACCGCGCACCACAGGACGTGTGAAAACCTCGGTTACCGGGGGACAACCTCACCAACCGGTTTTCACACGCTCAAGAACAACGTTCCCCGCCTTCTCCGCCGCGCACCCGCGCCAGCAGAATCTCCATGCAACGCTCCAGCGACAGGCTGTCGGTATTCAGCGCCTCGTCCGGCGCCAGCGGTGCTTCGTAGGGATCGTCGATCCCGGTAAACCCGCTCAACACCCCCGCCCGCGCCTTGCGATACAGCCCCTTGGGATCACGCCCCTCGCACACGTCCAGCGGCGCACTGACATGGATTTCGTGGAAGCGCTCGGCGCCAATGATGTCCCGCGCCCTATCGCGATCACGTCGGTAGGGCGAAATGAACGCGGCCATCACCACCAGCCCGGCATCGTTCATCAAGCGCGCCACCTCCGCCACGCGACGGATATTTTCCGTCCGGCTGTGGGCATCGAAGCCCAGGTCGCTGCACAAGCCATGGCGGATGTTGTCGCCATCCAGCACGCAGCAGGCAATGCCCTGCCCGACCAGCAAGCGCTCCATGGCAAAAGCCAGGGTGCTCTTGCCCGAACCGCTGAAACCGGTGAACCAGAGCGTCAGCGGGCGCTGGCCGTTGGCGTTGCGGGTGGCAGGATCGAGCGCGGTCGGCTGCCAAGTCAGATTCCGTTCAGAAGCCATGAGTGTCCTTTCGCGTATCAGTAGTCGATTTTTCCGCGGCCTGCCTTGATTGCCCCACGCTTGCTCTTGGTGTCCAGGCGCCGGGTCTTCGAACCCAGGGTCGGACGCGTGGGACGCCGCGCCTTTTCCACCTTCACTGCCGCGAGAATCAGCTCGCGCAAGCGCTCGAGAGCGTCGGCGCGGTTCTGTTCCTGGGTGCGGTGTTGCTGGGCCTTGATCACGATCACACCGTCGCGGGTGATCCGGCTGTCGCTGACCTGCAGCAGGCGCTCCTTGTAGAACGGCGGCAGCGATGATGCCTGACTGTCGAAACGCAGGTGCACGGCGCTGGAAACCTTGTTGACGTTCTGCCCGCCCGCGCCTTGCGCGCGGATGGCATTCAACTCGATTTCTTCGTCGGGAATGTGGACGGTGTTGGAGAGGACAAGCATGGAAACGCCCAGTTGGGTGGCTGGGCGTCAGGATACTCGGTGTTGTCGGTTTTGGGGCTGCTCGCGAGCAAGCTCGCGCCTACAACAGCCCCCTGGACGCCCTGACTTACTTGACCGCCGCGCTCACGGCCGAAGCGGATGCGGAACGCTTGCTCTTGAGCACATAGCCCACCCACATCACCAGCAACCACACCGGAATCGCATACACCGAATTCTGGATGCCCGGGATCAGCAGCATGATGCCGAGGATCAGCACCACGAACGCCAGGCAGAGGTAGTTGCCATAGGGGTACCACAGCGCCTTGAACAGCGACTTCTGGCCAGTGCGGTCCATGTGCTGACGGAATTTCAGGTGCGAGTAGCTGATCATCGCCCAGTTGATCACCAGCGCCGCGACCACCAGCGACATCAGCATTTCCAGCGCGTGCTGCGGCATGAAGTAGTTGAGCAGCACCGCCACCAGGGTCACCGCCGCCGAGGCCAGGATCGAACGCACCGGCACACCGCGCTTGTCGATCTTCGCCAGGCCTGCCGGGGCATCGCCCTGCTCGGCCATGCCGTAGAGCATGCGGGCGTTGCAGTAAGTGCCGCTGTTGTACACCGACAGCGCCGCGGTCAGGACCACGAAGTTAAGGATGTGCGCCGCGGTGTTGCTGCCCAGCATCGAGAACACGTGGACGAACGGGCTGCCGCTATAGGAACCGCCGGACGCATCGATGTTGGCCACCAGGCTGTTCCATGGGGTCAGCGACAGCAGCACGACCAGGGCACCGATGTAGAAAATCAGGATGCGGTAGATGACCTGGTTGATCGCTTTCGGGATCACGGTCTTCGGCTTGTCGGCCTCGGCTGCGGTGAAGCCGAGCATTTCCAGGCCACCGAAGGAGAACATGATGATCGCCAGGGCCATGACCAGGCCGCTGACCCCGTTGGGGAAGAACCCGCCGTGTTCCCAGAGGTTGCTGACCGAGGCTTCCGGGCCGCCGCTGCCGCTGACCAGCATGTAGCTGCCCAGGGCGATCATGCCGACGATGGCCAGGACCTTGATGATGGCGAACCAGAACTCGGCCTCGCCGAACACTTTCACGTTGGCCAGGTTGATCGCGTTGATCAGGATGAAGAACGCCGCGGCCGAGGCCCAGGTCGGGATCTCCGGCCACCAGTAATGAACGTACTTGCCGACCGCGGTCAGTTCGGACATGCCCACGAGGATGTACAACATCCAGCAGTTCCAGCCCGACAGGAAGCCGGCGAAACCGCCCCAGTATTTGTGCGCAAAGTGGCTGAAGGAGCCGGCGACTGGCTCTTCGACGATCATCTCGCCAAGCTGGCGCATGATCATGAAGGCGATGAAGCCGCAGATGGCGTAACCGAGGATCATCGACGGACCGGCCGATTTCATCACCCCGGCCGAACCGAGGAACAGTCCGGTACCAATTGCACCGCCAAGGGCGATCAACTGGATGTGGCGATTTTTCAGGCCGCGCTTGAGCTCACCTGAATGTGGGTTTTGTCCACTCATGAACGAAGTCACCTGTTGTTTTTATCTGTGACGGGATCGGACCCACCACGCTCGTGGCGCAGCGGAATTGACAAGGTGGTTACCTTGGCGCTTGAAAACGGGCGGTTAGACACGGGCAATGGGGCCCGGTCGCTCAGCCTGGCATCAGCAAGGTTGCGTGGTACGCAATAGGGTCACAGGTAAAACGCGGCGCACTGTATACCCTTGCATTGACGCAGGGGTCAACACATCGCGTAACGTTCTGTTGACGGCACGCAGCGTTCCAGCGGGAGGAATGAAGCCTGGGAAAGTGAATGGCGTACATGGCGCCCTCCGTTCTTGTTGTTTTTTTCTGGCCCACTCTGCGGCGGGTCAGGCACATGGCAATGGCCCACATAACACCGTGCCACGGGGGCTGTAGCAAGGTGTTGACGCGAACGTAAAGCTGATCGAAGGGGGATTTTCGGCACGGAATGTTTACAAGAAAAAAGGCGCTGCGGATTGCCGGGAGAAGCGGCCCGGACTCGTAACAAATTATTTACAAAGTGGTTCAAAAAATTGCCAGGCTGAGAGTGCTCGGGTGGCCACTAGGGCCTTATCGCTGGTAAGCCAGCACCAGACTTTGATTTCGTAGACGCGTCAGTCAAGGCGCCGCCTCCCCCCGGGAGTCCGTGAACAA